>JAJECD010000284.1 GCA_022822215.1 Candidatus Poribacteria bacterium
GTTTTTACCCCCGTATGCTCCCGAGCTCAACCCGATTGAGAAGGATTTTGCTAACATTAAACGAAGCCGTCAATATAACCCAGAAGTCTCTATTGACCAAATCATAAAACTGTATAACTAATTATTGACTCTACTATAAAGGTTGCAGTCGCTTGAAGGCTATAGCCGTCGAACACAAACTAAAAGTTCATGCTACAATAGAGAGGTTTGATTTAACCGAAAACCTCTTACTGACCGCTGACTGCTGATCGCTAACCGCTAATTACCATGAATCCGTCCGAAACGGTGAGGCAGGTAATCCTTCCTTGTTTACGAAATTCGGTTCCGCACTTTGATGCCATCCGAATCGGACTGCCACAGGATTCTCAACAGTATCACTGGAAACGATGATCGTGTCGCCATCAATCGTTGCTTTCGCCTCGACGAATTGTTTGTCTTCACCTGCAATTTCAAACCATGTGAGAGGTTTCTCATCTCGCGCCATCAATCCGCTACCCACATAGTCGAAACTGAGCCGAATCGCGTTCCCTTCCACTGTCATCGATTTGTAGCGTGGGCCGGAGTAGGTTACATCCTCTCTACCGTAAGTTTTCGCAAGTGCCCATAACGCAAGCCGTCTTCCGACCTCCTGTTTGTTTCGCGGATGGATGTCTCTGAGGTTGCCGATGTCTGTTGTCACAGCCATACCGGTATTTGGAACAGATAAAGTCGCTGTTTGTGCCTCCCAAATTTGTGGCAGGAAAAACGGACTGGCATTTCGTCCGCCGTAATTGAACGGAGCAAGTTGAACAAAATAGAAGGGAAAATCGCCTTGTCCCCAGACCTCGCGCCATCCATTGATGAGTGCTTTCATTTTTTCGTGGTAAAGCATACCGTCTCGAAGGTTCGACTCACCTTGATACCAGAGCGCGCCGCGTATGACGTAGGGAACAAGCGGATGCACCATACCGTTGTAAAGTCCTGTAGGTCTTGCGTGATGCCTCAACGGATGTCTATTGTCAGGCATCTGCGTCAGGCGCGCATCGGTCTTCAATGCCTCCCGTGTCTCCGCTATCCACGCTTCAATATCCTTCATTTTTTCCGGAAGCTGCTGACGATAGTTTTCGTGTGCCTCCTGAATCTCTTTGGATATAGATTCAAGTGCCGGAACACTGGTGAAACCGACAGGTGGGGTCCACGGTTCAATGCGGGTGCCGCCCCATGAGGTATTGATTAAACCTATGGGGACATCAAGGTTTTTATAGAGTTTCCGTCCGAAATAGTAAGCGACAGCAGAGAAATTCGCGATTGTCTCAGGGGTGGTTTCAGACCAATCCGCTTCCACATCATTCTGAAGCAGCCCCGACGGGACTCTCGGCACATAGAACAGTCGGATATTCGGATAGTCCGCTGCAGCGATTTCCGCCTCACTGTCTTTTGAAGCGCTCACCGACCACTGCATGTTTGATTGCCCAGAACAGACCCAGACTTCACCGAAAAGAACGTTTGTTAATTCAAGGGTATTATTGCCAATGACCTTGAGTGTATAGGGACCGCCTGCGTCCATCGCTGAGAGTTTAGTTCCCCAGTTCCCTTCTGCGTCGGCAACCACGATAGTTGAGAAAAGTGGTTCGGCCTTCTTGTCCTCAGTGCCGAGGGTTATCGTGATTTCTTCGCCTGCGGATGCCCAACCCCAGATAGGAACCTCCATGTCGCGTTGCAATACCATGTTACTGCCGATAATGCGTGGCAAAGTAACTTCGGCATGCACAAAGGGTTGTGTGAAAAGTAATAGGAAACCGATAAGAAATAATGTAATTCGTTTCATGTTGTTCCTCCTTAGAATTTAAACGGTTAATTGTGCCAATTCCTATCCCTATTTTCTTGCAAGCGTTCGGCGAGGTAACTGTTCCGTTCCATCACCTGATTGTTACGGATACAGATAGCGAGTGCTTGCTTAGTGCCTACTATTACGACGCGCTCCTTTGCACGAGTGATGCCGGTGTAAAGGAGGTTTCGTTGTAACATCAGATAGTGTTGCGTGTGCAAAGGGATAACAACAGCAGGATACTCGCTGCCTTGTGCTTTATGGATAGTCGTGGCATACGCCAAGACGAGTTCGCCGAGGTCTGCTGTATCGTAAGCCACCTGCTTATCAGGAAACTGGACGCGGACTTTTTTGTCAATGTGCTCAATGGCGACCATCCTTCCAATATCGCCGTTAAATACGTCATAGTCGTAATTGTTGCGGACCTGCATCACCTTATCACCGATACGGAAACCGCCCGCCGTGCGAGATAGGGACGAGGTAACCTCGCCCCTACGAGGTCCCTGCCCATGAGTCCGAGGTCCGAAGCGCGCTTTTTCCAAGGGATGGACTGCTGCGGGGACATTATATTCTATGTTTAATACTTCTTGAAGACGTTTGTTGAGACTTTCAGTACCCAGCACGCCGCGCCGCATCGGACACAGGAGCTGGATGTCGTCTATCGGATGGTAGTCGTAGTGCTGAGGTAGCCGATCAGCAATAAGCGAGCATATCAATTCAACAATTTCCTCTGGATCCTCCGCTTCCATGAAGAAGAAGTTCCGATCTGTGTCGCCAGTGAGCTCTGGAAAATCACCCTTGTTAATACGATGGGCATTCATGACGATCAGGCTCTCTTGTGCCTGACGGAATATCTCAGTCAATTTGATAACAGGTATCCGCTGCGAATCAATAAGCGACTTGAGAACATTGCCCGCACCGACAGAGGGAAGCTGATCAACATCGCCGATTAGAATGATGCTCGTACTCGGTCGGATGGCTTGCATCAAGCGGTTCATCAAAACAAGGTCTACCATAGATGTTTCGTCAACGATGACGACATCTGTGTCCAACGGGTTCTGCCGATTTCGTTTAAATCCGTTAATCTGTGGGGAAAATTCGAGAAGCCGATGGATGGTTTTGGCTTCACCACCCGTTGTTTCGCTGAGCCGTTTCGCGGCACGTCCGGTGGGTGCTGTTAAAGTGATGTGTCTGCCTTGTGCTTCAAACAGGCGAATCATGCCGACGGTTGTTGTGGTTTTACCGGTGCCGGGGCCGCCAGTGAGAATCATCGCCCGCGTCGTCATCGCGGTATGAATCGCCTCGCGTTGCTGCGGTGCGAAACGGATCCCCATCTCCTGCTCTAATCGGGTAAGGACTGCATCAGTGGTAGATGACGACGCTTTTGTGCCGCCGTAATTGAGGTTTTGCCCTTCGTTAGAGAGGAGTCTCAAAAATTGGTTTGCGACACCGAGTTCGGCGTAGTAGAAAGGTGTGAGATAGATGGCAGAATGGCTGTTGGCTATCGACCGTCGGAAATCGTCAGAACAGAGGTTTTCTTGCTGATCGCTGACCGCTGACCGCTGACCACTGGGATCATAGCTGCCTAACGGTTCACCGACAGCAACCTCTTCGTCAGCGGGCATCGGGTCCGCAAAGTCTGGGACCATCACTTCCTCTTTTTCGATGAGCACACGAACCCCTTCCTCAATCGCTTCGGGTTCCTGTTCAAGCATGGTCTGACACGCCTCAATAAGCGCATTGTGGTGTTGAAAAACGTGTCCTTCGTCCGCTTTTTGGCTGAGGACGTATTTGATGCCTGCTTGCACCCTGTGTGGCGCGTCCTTATCTATACCGAGTTTCTGCGCGATTGTGTCAGCTGTTACAAATCCGATGCCGTAAATATCATCAGCAAGACGATACGGATTCTCCGTGACAACAGCGATTGCATCGTTTTCATAGGTTTTGTAAATCTTTGCGGCGTGTGTTGTACTGACATCGTGGGATTGGAGGAAGAGCATAACGTTTTTAATTTCACGCTGTGCCTCCCACGCCTCTTTGATGATTTTCACCCGATGCCGTCCGATACCAGGGATACGCGCTAACTTTTCAGGGTTATGCTCAATAATATCCATGGTATCCATACCGAACTTCTGGACGATGCGCGTCGCCATTTTCGGACCGATACCCTTAATCAACCCGGACCCAAGGTATTTTCTTAACCCGACAACATTCGCAGGTAGGATCGTTTCGTACTTCTCAATTTGGAACTGCCTGCCGTATCTGGCGTTGTCCACCCACTCGCCTTGGAGGAGCAAGCTCTCACCTGGATTGATGGATGCCAGATTGCCGACAACAGTGATGAGTTCGGAATGGTCGCGCGCCGAGAGCCGTCCGACAGTATAGCCGGTGTCAGAGTTCTCATAGACGATACGTTCAAGTATACCCTGTAGCGTTTCCATTCTTTTAACGATTGAATCTGAGCACTGCTCCATTTCATTACGCAGTGATTTTCGGCTAAGTTTAAATCCTTCTCGAACCTAAAGCAGGTTCCTTACTTTGCTGGAAACCGTTGTGAAACGCAGTGGAAAAACGTCCAGATTCCAACAATTAAAAATCACTCAAACAGCTGCGCGACTGGGCAAGAAAACCCCGGTACGACATCTTCACCTGTGAGTGTGTCCCCTTGTGTAAGCATCTTAATGTCTCTTTCAGAGCGGTACACTGTCACCGTTTTAGTGACAGGTTCAAGGACCCAGACAAGACGAGTCCCCGCATTCAAATAGGCAAGTGCTTTTGCGGCAATACGAGACTGCACATCTGACGGTGAAACAACTTCAATTGCCAGATCGGGAGGTATGGAAAAACCCTTTGTTTTGTCGCCAGTTAATCGGGCAGTCGAAACAAACGCGACATCCGGTTTTGCTGTACGCTCTCCAATTTGAAATGTCGTCTCCGCCGTATACAAGCGGCCGAGTTTCTGTTCATAAACATACGAATACAAATAATGAATGATATTGACGCTAATTTCACCATGTTCTCTTGATGGTGGTGCCATTGGTACTAATTCTCCGTTAACGTATTCATACCCCTCTACGTCATGCTCAAGAAACTCTTCCAAAGTCATTGTGGTGGGTATTGCGCACATCTCTGGAGGAAGTGGTGGTGATTTTAGCACTAATTTGCCTTCAATATACTCATATCCTTCCACATCGTGTGCAAGAAACTCCTCCAACGTCATTTTGATTTCCTCTGGGGGCCGGATGCCTTGTTCAACTTCGTGGATTTCTTGTTGGGTCATGCTTTTAAGCCTCCTTGGAAAAATAGTTGAGGTGCCTACGATCAGAATCTTAAAAACTATTCAATTTCCGTCATCAATTTCTGAAAAGCGTTGAGTTGCGGGGGGATCGTATACGGTTTCTCGGTTTTATCTTGGAGTGCCTCAACGGTTTTAAGTCCATTGCCGGTGATGGCGATAACTATGGATTCATCCCGCCCGATGTGTCCACTGTCTATCAATTTTTTCGTTGCGGCGAGGGTAACACCACCAGCCGTCTCAGTGAAGATGCCTTCTGTGGCAGCAAGGAGTTTGATCGCCTCCACGATCTCAGCATCCGTAGCGTGCTCGCCTGCACCACCGGAGTTACGGACGGTATCAACAGCATAGATGCCGTCTGCAGGATTACCGATCGCGAGCGATTTAGCGATAGTATTTGGTCGGACCGGTTTTACAAAATCGCCATTCTCTTTGTATGTATTGACGATGGGACCACACCCCTCCGCTTGGGCGACGTGGATTTTGGTGTTCGGTTTGTCTATTAAACCCAAAAGGTGAAATTCTTTGATTGCTTTGCCAATTTTTGTAATAAGAGAACCCCCAGCGGCGGGTGCTACGATATGTGCAGGTGCTTTCCATCCGAGTTGTTCGAGCACTTCAAAGCAGAGGGTTTTCGATCCTTCCGCGTAGAAGGGACGGATATTGATATTGACGAATGCCCACGGATAAACGCCTCCAATTTCACTACACAACCGGTTGACATCGTCATAAGTGCCAGTAATGCCTACAACAGTGGGGGCATAAACGAGGGACGCAACAACTTTGCCGACCTCAAGATCTGCGGGGATAAAGAGGAAGCAATTCAGTTTGGCGATAGCGGCGTGTGCAGCAACAGCATTTGCAAGATTTCCGGTAGAGGCACAAGAAACGGTGTCAAAATCGAATTCCTTCGCCTTACTCAAAGCAATCGCTACAACGCGGTCTTTGAAGGAGAGCGTCGGATGGCAGACAGAATCGTCTTTGATATAGAGTTCTTTGACCCCGAGCGCGTCTGCGAGATTGGTAGCCCGGATGAGGGGTGTAAATCCTGTGTTACCGCCATCAGTGGGTTCTCCGTCTATTGGTAGGAGGTCGGCATAACGCCACAAGTTTTCGGGTCCATTTTCTATTGAACGCCTTGAGATAGATTTCTGTATCTCTTCATAGTTATAATCTACTTCCAGTGGCCCAAAACAGAATTCGCAAACGTGAAGGGGTTCCTTAGGGTACTTGTTACCACATTCGCGGCATCTGAGGCCCAATACTTTTTCCATTATTTTCTTCCTTAAATTGTCAATTGAATGTTAAATTCGTTTTTTCCAGGCTGTAACGTGAGACGAATAAAAAGTAGATGTTCACCGATCCATCTAATATCATCAACATTAGATTCAGTTAATTGTAATCCATCATGGTCGCCCCAAACAGTTAGCCCGTAAGGCATCGCCCTTGTCGATTCTACCGTGATCGCGATATGTAATTTTGTGCGGTGTCGTGTCGGCGAAAAGCCCGTGAGCGTAGGTTTCTGTGCAACAGACCGCGCCCCATGCTCGCCAGTATAATTTTTGATTTCAACGGGCTCCATATTCCCTTCAACGAAGGTCAATTCGCATGCGGCATCGTAATAAAACATTCTTAACGCCGACTTTGGAGCATCCGTTTCGTTCTGCGTTGTCGAAACCGCTTCTATAATAGCAGTCGGTTCAGTGCGCTTGCAATGGTCTACATAATCATCAACAATTTCAGAAAGCAATACCGGTTTTGTCCGCTGATTGGAAACGACGTGCGCGAAATACGCATCTAACCGTCCAAGTCCGTCTTGTCCGAGTTGCGCAACGGTAAAAGGGTCAATATGTTCAACATAACCGAGCCATTGATTCCACGCTGTATTTTCTACATAAATATCGTAATGCTTCTTCGCTGTCTCGGTTAGGAGCGCGGCGCGAAGATTATGAACATCTTCCGCGAGGTGTGCAGCGGTATAATATGGGATGCCAACAATTTTCTTAAATCGCTCAGCATCGTTTTCAGTCATATCATCGCGCGTTACAATAGCATCAATAGATGTCAAAGCCTCAAACGGATAAAAGCACCCAAAGCCCCCACGGTCGAGTTTTGCTTTGGATGCCCGTATATCTGTAGCTTCAACACCTTCTGGGTTCCAGTGATACCCCCAAAGCCCTCGAAATCCAGTCTGTTCAAGCGCATGGAGGAAAACATCATTCTTGAAGGCAGCACCAACCACATTCGGTTCTGCCCACGGTATCGTACGCTTGAACCGGTCCCATTCTCTGGTGATATACGCTGGTAGTTTTTCCCGCATCGTAACGAGATGCGATGCCATCGCTTCTGTACTATTACCCGGATTCGCTATCTGTTCTGCCTCCCAATTCGCATCCCAGACCGGTTTGGCATCAAGCATCAGCAAGGATGAGTCACCATTCTCCGCATGCCATGTTGTGAGCAATTTAGCGATGAATTGGACAGACTTGGTGTCTGTCGCCCATGTTACCGGTACCTGGTGCTTGTGTGCGATGTCCGCGAGGAACCGGATCCCTTCAAGCAGCTGCGCCCGATCTTCGCCTATCGCTGTGCTTACCAATCCATAATTTAACATCTGTTTATAGTTGTCAGTTATAAGTTAGTAAGTTATAAGTTAAAAGACATCTGGGAACCAAAAGACTCTTAGCGAATAACTAACAACTAAAGCGAAGCGTTGCTAAAAACGACTCCACTATTCTAAAAAGACAGTAACTCCCATATCAGCATATTTTTCACGGGTGCTGGGACTACCATTCCTAAAGCAGACAGCCGTCGTCGTTCCCTCCAAGGCTTTCGCAACGTATTCAACACAGGCATCTACGGTTTGGAGGGCATGATTCGGGTGGCTCTCAATGCTGAACGTTAGGTCGGCGGGACCGAAAGAGAGGCAATCAACGCCGGGTTTAGCAAGTTGCCGAGCATGCGTAACAGCTTCTATGGATTCAATTTGCATCCAGAGGATACCGTTGGAATTCCACCAGTCGGCGTACGCGAGCCGTTCCGTGCCAGCCGAATTCACACGCGGGGCACCACCCCAACTTCGGATCCCCTGTTGCGGATAGTAGAATGCAGCGACTGCTTCGTCCACGGTCTCGTCTAACTCAACCTGTGGCACCTCAATCCCAGAGGGACCCAAATCAAGGTAGTTGCCGATGAGATATGTATTTCGGGTATGCTTAATCCGAAAGTTGACGAAAATACCCAACTCATTCGCCATATTACAGAAGGCGACAAGCCGATCTTCGTTGTATGGAGAGTGTTGGCTATCCACGGCGACAAAATCATAACCGCCCTCTTCGACTTTAGCGACGAGTGCATCGGCGGTTGTTGTCATAGAGACGTTAGCACCGTAAACGTGTTCTCCGTTATGAATACGCTGTTTCAAATTTGCTGCTGACATTGTCATCCATCCTTTTGGCGTAGCTCGCAAGCCAAAACTTGCTATTCAAAAAGTGGCGCAGCTTGCAAGCAAAACTTGCTGTTAAACAAAATACTGTCTGCAGGGCAGTTGTAAATTCCGTTTTCTATAATCCAAATAACAGGCAAGACGCTATCGGCAAGTCAAGGCAGATATTACACGTCACGCCTGAACCTTTATAATTATACTCCAAAAAACCTTTTCTGTCAATGGATTTGTGTTCTCCTGTCGGCGGGGATTTTGAGAGTTGACAGGGTCGGACTTTCGAGGTATGATGTTGCGGGTGAGAGAAAAATAGCGATGATGGAGATAATATGAAACCTTACGAATATCTTGAACATACGGCTGATATGGGGCTACTGGTGAACGGGAAAAGCCTGTCTGAACTTCTGACACACGCGGCACAAGGCCTCTTTGAGACGATAGCAGTTGTGGACACGATTGATGAGACAGAAACGATCGAAATTCACCTCACCGCTGAATCTGTGGAGGAACTGTTTATAACATGGCTCGATGAACTCATCTTTCAGCACGAAACACAAGAGATCTTCTTTAAACGCGCAGCGGTTCAGCAGTGTAGCGAAACAGAAATATTAGCAACGGTTTACGGCGAACCGGCAAACTTTGATAAACATGAGGTTTATACGGAAATTAAAAGCACCACGTACCATCAATTGGAAGTTCTACAAAAACCCGATGGGAGCTGGCGCGCTCAAGTAATTTTTGATCTCTGATACGCCGCCACTACGGATAGAACTGATACATTGTCGTATTCAAAAGGATATTTAGGAGACTCCACGTACTCCCCATCAGATAATCGCCGAGGACTAATCCCAAAAAGAACGGAATCGCACGCCGATAGCTCTGGATACCTCCGTGTCGCAGGATGAGCCATTTTAACGTCAAGGCGATCAATAAAGGAATCCAGAGGTCGGACATCTCTTGGTTGCTCGCCATGACATAACCCAGTGGATGCAGGGGGAGCCAAAAGAATTTTATCCGTAGATAGGTGAGGACCATCATCACAGAAAAACCGATGCTGATGAATAGGACACCGAGCCAGTCTGTGTCCAGCGGATATGTAATCCAATTCGTCAACCGACTGAAGTATTGTCTACCATAGCCAAGTGCCCACGGTCCATAGTAGCCGGAGTCCGCACCGAATTGGTAGTAGAGGTGTAGTTGCACCCAGAAAGCAACAATTACACCGAAAATAGTGGCAATGATAACGGTCAAAAGCATCGTGCGTTGGTTAATTTTGGCGAGTTCGGCGATTTTAAACGCCTCCAGTTGGTGGGGCATCTGCTGTGGACGGTAATCTCGATTGAAAAAACAGACAGAGAGTGCCGTTAAGTTCCGCGCACCGAGACGGTGTGTCCCTAAGAGGGTGTTTAAAATGTATCGCGGTGCTTGCCAATGATAAGCATGGACAAAGATGCCCGATTCTGCACGAATACGCGTTGTTACCAAGGGTGTTATAAGAAATAGGACGGCAAAAGTGAACGCAAGCCACGGTGCCATACCCGCCTTGTAGAGCAGAAACGCAAACAATAAAATCCCTAAAACAAAACCCCATACCGCCACCCGATACGGCATCGGCTCATCGTTCTGTTCAAGCGGTGGCTCACGTCCACGAGATGGCAAAATACTTCTTAAAACCGCCGCATAATGTCGCTTACCCGTCCAACCAAAGAAAAAGCAGAGTCCCACAAAAGCACCAATGGTCTGTTCATTCAGATACGGAAAACGAGGGATGCTACTCCACCCGACAGCTTTCGCTAAAGCGACTTCGTTCCGATAGAGAAAATAGAAAAGCATCGTTGAAAAGAGGATATCCAACGGCATCAGGAACATAAGTCCAATAGCAAATGGGTAGAAGGCGGTGATGATGGTGCCATAGAGGCTGAAAGGAGGTTCCTGAAACGTGAAGAAACGGCGCGTCACCGGAATGTGGGGAATCACGGGATAGAGATGGCTCAACCCGTTGAACAGACTGATACCCGCAGCGATTGTGAAGCCTATCCACATCCGCTTATTTCGGAAAAAACCTGACGCTGGATTCGTCATTGCGAAGGGGAGTTGAATAATCGGGAAGGTGAGACGTTCACGCTGTGCCCACTGCCGACGCAGAATCGTGTTGAGACAGAGGAAAATGAACGCTATTACTGTAAACAACAATAGCCACGCACCCACCACAGGTATCCAAACTTGTAAGTGATGTGGACGATACAGACTTGACTCTCCGAGATAGTAGCCCCGGAGCGCATCCCTATCCGAAACAGTGAGCCATTGTGGGAGGTGATGCCAAAATAAAGTGCGCCACTCATTCTCTTCTGTTGCAAACCAGAAACTATGTCCGAGGACAGACAGGATTGCTTGCAAAATATCGCATCCAGCGAGTGAAGTGGAGAAACTGAGCGTCACATAGATAAGTAAGAGCTCGCCCTGTCCAAGGGCAAAATTGCTGCTCAGGAGACGGATGATCCCGTTAATCAGCATCACCGCTGTGAGAATGAAGATGACATTGGATAGCGGGACTACCCATGTCGGAAAGGTATAGCGCACCACCTCCATCTGTATGAGGAAATAGCAGTTGATGGGTGCGCTAATGGCAAAGATGCATAGGACGCGCCAAGTCAAGGCACGCTGTTGTGAGAGAGAAGTCAACGGTATCTTGCCTCTATCAAATCTATAGGATGTCTCCTTGATTGTAGCAGATACACAGAGCAGATACAAGCGAATTATGAGATACTTTCATGCCTTATGGCATGAACTGGAGCGTGTACGCTGCAAAACCTCGCCTACCATTTTTGAGTATAGGTAAAATTTCACCATTGCCCATGGACAGGAGTCTCGCGTGCTTTCTCAAAGAGATCCGTCCATTCGTCAGAGCCGTCGTCGAAGGTTAACTCCAGACGCGCCCCTTCTGCTTGCGCCTCGCCATTACCGGCATTGAAATAGCTTAGACCGTCCCCTGCCATGTGGATGCAGCTGCCATCGGAATAGACAGCAGTTTTGATGATACGCGGCACTGGGTGAATTGTATACCCGTCAGCGTCTAACTTTTCAGCAGGGACACGGAAACGCTCAACCGCGTCTTCGTCGACCTCAACACCCAATCCGGGGGCATCAGGAATCTTGTGGCAGCCCTCGGAGACCTCTATCGGTTGCGTGAGCAGGTGATCGCTATAGAGATTAATACAGGTGATTGCGGGCCATGTTGCGTGTGTGAGGACACTGCCGAGATGTCCTGCCCAGGTCGTTGTCAAGCCGTTCCCGACAATCTGGAGCCAAAACGGCATATCTGCCGCCGCGCTGAGTTGCCCCTCACGCATTACCCGTGACTTCCCACCCCCGATGACAAACCCACTGCAAACATCTTCACGAATACAGGTCGTATAGGGCGGTGAACCGAAGTGCATCGCAATCTGACAATCAACTGTCTGACGGATCTGCTTATTGCCTTCAACGTCGCTCTGCGGGATGGGCGTCTCAAACATTGCGACGTTCGGATGCCCAGCGATCTTTTGTAAAACCGGGATAGCCGTCTCCGCATCACGCAGAGAACTATTTGGGTCGAGATCCAATTTGAAATCCGCTGGGACGACTGCTGCGACCGCCTCCACCTGCGCGGCGATGTCCCACCACGGACGCGGTTTATTTTTGAAACTGGTATAACCGTTTTTCACGGCATCTGCGGCTTCCGCTGCCCAGTTTTCAGGCGAAGCATCAATAC
>JAJECD010000346.1 GCA_022822215.1 Candidatus Poribacteria bacterium
ACTGTCCGAAATCCGCCGTGCCACCATGTATCGTAGACGGCACTCGAAAGCACGCCTGTAAACCCTTCGCTTGTTAAATCGAAGGCGAGCTGCGCGCCGATTAGTGAAAGCGTCCGTTGCAGGAGCGGCGGGATATTCGGGTTAACGGGTTCAAAATAGGGTGGGATTACAAACCGAGGCCCGCGATAACTCATCTCATGTACGTCGTAGACGACTTCGGGAAACCATTCCTCGTAAAGCACGCGCGTCAGGAGTTGCGTCTCTATCTGCGTTAGCATGAACCAATCTCGATTGTTATCGTGTCCTGTGTATTTATGATACAACCACGGGATTTCTGAACCTTCATAAGGGGTTCCGACCGTGCGGTTATACCAATCCACGACAATATCCAGACCGTCAGGGTTCGCCGACGGGATAAGCAGGATTATTACATTTTCGAGAATTTCCTGAATGTCTGGACTGTCAGTAGTCGCAAATTCATACGCAAATTCCATTGACATCTGTGAAGAAGCAATCTCAGTGGAATGCAGATTGCAATTAATCAGGACGACCGCTTTCCCTTCTTGTGCCAGCGCATCTAATTCTGCTTGGCTGTCTTCTGTTATCTCCCCGCTTGGCAGTGCGATCCGTCTCTGGATTTCTTGATAACGTTCCAGGTTCTGCAGGGTTTCCGGCGCAGAAATCAGGAGCATCAGGAAATCGTTACCTTCCGTTGTTTGTCCGAGGTCTTCCAACAGAATCCGATCCGAGTTCTCAGCAGCATGCCGCATGTAATCAGAAACCGTTTGCCATCCCGCCACCTTATAATCCGTACCGACTTGGAATCCAAGGACTTCTTCTGGCGACAGCAATTGTGCCTGTGTCGGCACCTGTATGAGCACCACACAGATTAGCGATATGATGAATATAGAACGCTGGGTTATGTTTTCGAGTTTGCACAGATATTTTTTCATAATAGATTTTGCTGCTGACAGAGATGGGCTGCCCTCACGACTCCTTTTTACTTTACTGATTAAAGATACCAACAAGTATAACCTCAAATTAACAGTCCGTCAACGCGATTTTTCAATCATCACTTGACTTTTTCAAAATTTTGTGGTATTGTTATAGAGATGTTTTCCCTAATATAGTGTTGTAGTCTGCACCTTACAACTTAATATTGCAACACTCTAATTCCTATATTGAGATGGCTACTTTTATACAAGACATTTTTAGGAGGAGAACGGCACGTGATGAAAAAAGTTCTAATGATCCCACTGGTCGTCCTACTGCTCACGAGTTTTAGTTGCGACACAAAACAGAAAGGTCCGAGCAATCTATCCGTGGGCAGAAGTAAATTGATTGAGAGCGGGAACGCTTTGGAAGCTGTTACGCTTCTTGAAAAAGCGGAGCAGGAAGAGGTAAATAAACTCGAACCGCGCGCCTTACTTGTGATCGCTTATTCTCATGGACTTGCTACCGGAGACGCTGCCAGCCTCGGTGTTGAAGCTAAATTCAAGAATCAGCGGAGTCAGCGGATACAAGAAATGACCGATGCTGAGATAAGGCAGATCCTGCAAATTCTCAGTACACCCTCACGCGTACAGAAAGCCGGTTTACAGGCACTGGTAGATAAAGGACCCGAAGTATCAACAATAATTCTGGAGAGCCTCGCTAAAGGCAGATATCCCGCACTTCACGAAAATTTTACAGAGATGCTCGTCCAGATCGGACCTGACGGTCTTGACCTGATTTTAGCCAAACTCACTGATGACATGACACCGCCTGCTCTCAAGATTAAGCTGGTGCAGGTGCTCTCTGAAATCAACGACCCGAAAAGCATAGATGCGTTGAAAACCCTGCAAAGTCAAACCGACGACGCTGCCTTGGCGATGGAGATTAACACGACGCTCTATCAACTCGGTGAAACCGCATATAAACACGACATCATCGACGGCTTAAACCATAGCGAGGTTGCTGTCCGACGCGCCGCCGCGAAAGCCATGGTAGATATTGCGGACATATCAACGAAGGTCCTCATTGCAGGATTGGCAGACGATGATTCTGAAGTCGTCGCATCGCTTGTAAAGGCACTCGCTGTCCATCAGGACCCTGCTGCCGTTGATCCACTTGTGAAAATCCTTACCAGTGAATTAAGCAAAGACCCGAAACAAGCGGCGATTGATACGCTTGATATTTATGGAGAAAACAAGCTCACGGGCGGCTTAGCAAAGCCAATTACAATGCTACTCATTGGTGGAACGGTGAGCGATCCAGACAATCGTTTATATCTTGTGCAGCTTCTCAAGAGAGAGCCATTTCAAAGGCAGCTGCGGGCGTTACAGTCGGTCGAGGGACTTGTGGACAAGCTCTATCAATATCACCAGCATACGGAGACGGTAGGACTCGTCAAACGTCCACTCGGTGAGCTGCTTGACGCGGTTGGTAAATAACCGGGATTTTTTCAAGCCTAAACATTGGTCTTATTAATTTTCTCTTAAATTTGTTGACATAAAAGTGTATTTATTTTAAAATACCCTTTGCGTCGTGCTTATTCGGATTGGTAACCTCTGTCCGATAGGTATAAAAAATCTATAGGCGAGAAACTTTAATCGTCTTTGCGTGCAAACTTCACCCGACATCGAGGTTCGCAGCCCACAATCAGGAGCTTTAGGTTGTCTGTGTATTTTTCAGGCTATGAGGTTGTGCTTAATGTTCATTATTTACAAAGTATGCACGCTGTAAGAGGCGCAAACGGGTGAATCTAATCGAGATTCCGGGAGGAAAAGATAAACGGAACATGAAGAAACTTTTGACGATATTACTGCTTATGGGGGTTGTAAGCTTCGGCTGCCAGGAACAGGTCATCACCCAACTTGAAGTCGGCAGGGGTAAGTTGTTTGCAGGACTCGCACTGGAGTCCGTCCAGCACCTTGAACGTGCTGAGCAGGAAGAGGAAAACAAAGTTGAACCTCGCGCACTCCTGGTTCTTGCCTATAGTAACGCCATTTCAACAGGTGCCGCCAAAACCCATAATGTAGAAGCCAGATACCAAAGTGAACGTGACCAGCGCGTTGGTCAATTGGGTGAGTATGAAATAAAGAAAATTCTGCAACTCCTCGGTGAGCGCCATAGGGTCCAAAAGGATGCGATACAGGTTCTGATTGATAGGGGCGCGCCAGCCGTGCCTTTCGTTTTGGAGGACCTCGTTAAAAACCGATATAGTGCTGTCCACGGCGATTTCATTCAAATCTTAACAGGCATCGGTGGTCCAGCTGTTAACGACATCCTGAAGGCGGCTGGCGATAGCGGCACGCCGCTTGAGGCAAAGATTCAGTTCGTACGTACCGTAGGCGATATCGGCGACGCAGCTGCCATAGCGGGATTAGAAGCCCTTCAAAATGCAACCAGCGATGAGGGGTTGCAGATGGAAATTAATACCGCGCTCTACCACCTCGGCGACGAAGCCTCCGAAGATAAAATCGTCGTAGGTTTGACGGATGATAATGTTGTTGTCCGACGCGCCGCCGCAAAATCTATGATGTACCTCAAGGAACATCCGACAGCTATGCTGATTGCTGCGCTTGAAGATACTGATGATACTGTGCGTATGGACATTGCGAAGGCTCTACAGAAATACCCCGATGCAGGGGCTGTTGACGGTCTCCTCGCAATCCTCACAAACGGTTCGAGCCTCAACACGAAACAGGCTGCTATTGATACGCTAAACCATTATGCCGAAAATGGATTCGCTGATGGCTTAGCCCCACGTTTAATCACAATATTGGCAAACCCCGAAGTCGTCAACCATGAGGACAGGCTCCGTATTGTTCAACTTCTCAAGAAACCTGCGCTGCTCAAACAGATCGCGGAGGCTGATCAGTACGATAATCTGCCCCACAAACTTGATGTTTTCTATCGGGAAACGGAAACCAACGATATGGTCAAAGATGCCCTCAATGAACTATTGCTTCAAATTGAGTAGGCAAACTAAGAGACACTGTTAGTGATTTCCACTGGAATTCTTAGGCTTTATTAAGCTTGGTTTACCGGACAGCGGCAGGAGATTTCTTAATATGCAGGACTATCCGACCGGTATCAAGATTACCAAAGTCGAACAGGTCACGATCGAAATTGATCAGCCTGCTATCGGTTGTAACTCTCAGGCACCGGAGATAAAACAGCCTGACCCGAACGGGAAATGGAAAGAACGGATCATCCGTATTCACACTGACGATGGAACGCTCGGTTGGGGTGTTGGCAGTTGGGCGGCAACGACGGCTGAGGATGCACAAGGCGTACACAACCGAAATCCGTTTGATCTCTTGAATCCTGAAGTCGGTGTCGCTCCTGAATTCCGTGGGCTTGAGAACGCCCTTTGGGATACGATCGGCAAAATCCTCGGCAAGCCAGCCTATCAGCTGATTGGGGAGGATGTCTTCTCAAACGGGTTGCCTGCTTACGACAGCACTATCTATTTCAACGATCTCCTCTACGAAACAAAAGCCGAAGGCCTCCAACGGATTGAAAGCGATGTTAAAAACAGCCTCGCCAACGGGTTTACGGCATGCAAGATGAAGATCGGGCGCGGGAACCATCTCATGGAACGCAGAGCCGGTCTACAGCGAGACATAGAGCTCGTCCAACTTGCGCGTCGGACCGCAGGTGAAGGTTTCAATATCCTTGTCGATGCAAATAACGCATACACCTATGACGAAGTCATCACCTTCCTTAATGAAACAAGCGATTGTAATGTTTTCTGGATTGAGGAGATGTTTGACGAAGATGTTGAATTGTATCGCAACCTAAAGGCTTTTATCGAAGAAAAAGGGTTGAAAGTGCTTATTGCTGATGGCGAGACCCGGACGCGAGACCCGCTCGAATTTTACGACCCCTTCTTTGAAGCGGGTGTGATTGATGTTATTCAGCACGACATGAAAGGACTTGGTGTCACGGGTTGGCGGCGGCTTGCCGATATGGCTGCTGCCCACAATGTCTTGTGTGCCCCGCATAACTGGGGTTCTCTGCTCGGTTTCTACCTCAGCCTCCAATTCGGTAAAACCATTCCCCATTTCCTCTATGGCGAAGTCGCAACGCTCACGAGTGATGTTGTTGATACCTCTGGCTACGGTTTCACAGATGGAACGTTCACAGTTCCGGATACGCCTGGACTTGGGCTGTCGCTTAATGAAGATGTATATGATGACCGTTACGCTGGAAATGAGGATTGGCAGATTTCCTAACGCTTTATTCTCTTCCCACTGCTGGATACTCCCATGAAGAAGGTTCTCGTTGCAATGAGCGGAGGCGTAGACAGTTCCGTCACCGCTGCCATGATGGTTGACGCCGGGTATGATGTCACAGGCATCACCATGCGCCTCGGTGCGCCTGATACAATCGAAGTAGAACCTGAGCGGCCCAACTGCTGTTCGCTTGAGGGGATTGAGGACGCACGCCGCGTCGCCACACAACTCGGCATCCCTTTCTACGGCGTGAACTACGAGGACGCTTTCCGGGAACAGATCATCGATTATTTCGTAGACGAGTACCTCGTCGGCAGGACCCCCAGTCCGTGTATGGTATGTAACAGGGAGCTGAAGTTCGGTAGGCTCCTTGATCTCGCCAAGACGTTGGAATGCGATGCTATCGCCACAGGACACTATGCTCGTGTTGAGCAGCATCCAGAGACAGGACGCTATCTCTTACGCAAGGCACGCGATGTCAGCAAAGACCAGTCCTATTTCCTCGCTGCCCTGACGCAGGAACAATTACAATGTGCTATGATGCCTCTCGGCGAGCACACGAAAACCGAGGTCCGCGACCTTGCCCGTAAGTATCAGCTCCGCACTGCTGAAAAGATTGAGAGTCAGGAACTCTGCTTTGTTGCTGACACCAATTATAGACGTTTCCTCCAAGACAGGGTCCCTGAGAAGATTCAGGGCGGCAATATTGTGGACGGAGAGGGTAACGTTCTCGGTAAGCATGACGGCGTGCCGTTTTACACCGTCGGTCAGCGGCGCGGGTTAGGCATTGCAGTCGGCAAACCGCTCTATGTGACGCAGCTCAACGCAAAGAAGAACACCGTCGTTGTCGGCGAATCCGATGCGCTCCTTGAGGACACGATGTATGTTGAACGCATCAACCTCATCGCTATTGAGAAGTTGACAAAACCGATCCGCGCACACGTGAAAGTCCGATCCCGAGATGATGGCGGTCCGGCGACAATCTCTCCTATCAGCGACACAGAAGCGATTGTGAAGTTTGACCAGCCACGCCGCGCAATTACCCCCGGACAGGCTACCGTCTTTTACGACGGCGAATACGTCCTCGGCGGCGGTTGGATTGTAGACGCTCGCGACAAATGACCTCAAAACTCATCTGCCTCCTCGGTCCTACAGCGGTTGGCAAAACAGAGATAGCCATTCAACTTGCCCAACGCCTCAACGCCGAAATTGTCTCCCTTGATTCCCGCCAAATCTATCGGCAGATGGACATCGGCACCGCCAAGCCGACTCCTGAAGAACGGCAGGCAGCACGGCATCACCTCATAGATTGTCTGGACATTTCCCAACCCTTCTCCGTTGCTGACTATCAACGCCTCGCAGACACTGCAATCACTGACATCCGAAACAGAGGCAAGCGCGTACTGCTTGCCGGTGGTGCGGGTCTCTACTTCCGAGCGGTTGTTGATGGTTTGTTTGAAGGTCCAGGGGCGGACCCGGCGCGCCGTGAACGACTTGAGCAGGAAGCCGCGCAACACGGCGTTGATGCTCTCCACGAACGGCTCCGCGCTTGTGATCCAGTGTCTGCTGACCGAATCCACCCGAATAACATCGTCCGGGTTGTGCGTGCCTTAGAAGTCTATGAGTTAACAGGTACGCCTCTGTCCGAACTCCAACAGCAGTGGCAGCCAGAGAAACAACGCTATCCGTTTATCGCCTTCTGTCTGACGATGCCGCGGGCACGCCTGTATCGTCGTATTGAGCAGCGTGTCGATGTGATGCTTGCGAATGGATTGATCGCCGAAGTTGAAGCGTTATTAGCCGCTGGTTATTCCCGTGATACCGTTGCCCTCCAAAGTTTCGGCTATAGAGAGTTGATCGCGTATCTGGATGGGGAGTGTACGTATATGGAAGCCGTCTCCCAGCTAAAACAAAATACCCGTCGTTTCGCCAAACGGCAACTCACATGGTTCCGCAAAGACACGCGTCTTGAATGGATAGATCGGGAATCGACACCAGATGTCGTTGGGAATATTTTGGAGAGAATTGGGGATACTTAGCGTTGACTTCATCGCCTACATGTGCTACACTCAATTGCGAACGCGTTGCACAAAAAGGAGAAAAAAAATGAGACGTTTTGGGACACAGGGTCCCGTTAATCCTCAAGAGCACTATGTTGTGTCGCGCCCGAAGGAGATTGCCGATTTTATCAAACGTGTTGAAGAAGGGAGATATATTGTCCTCTTTGCCCCGCGTCAAACGGGCAAAACGACCTTCTTTCAACGTGCTTTAGATACACTTGCTGTCGAAAAATCGGAATATCTCCCGATTTCGCTTAATTTTGACGTATACAAAAATACAAGTGTAGTCAATTTTTACGAGAATCTTTGTGAAGATATCCGTGAGGAAATTCACAACACATACCAGCGACGGGGCATTCTGATTTCTGAGGCACTAAGCCAACTGTTGAGAAACGCACAACTCACAGACCACCACGCAATGCGTAGGTTTTTTAGAAACCTTGCACGTCTGTTAAGCCCCCAAAGGTGCATCATTATCATTGACGAATTTGATGGCATCCCACAAGCTGCTCTGAGCGATTTTCTTCACACACTCCGTCATATCTACATTGCAGGTAAACCGCGATGCCCCCACAGCGTTGGCATCATTGGTGTTAAGAGTATTGCGCAGCTCAACTACGACCGATCTATCTCCCCCTTCAATATCCAAGACGACTTCCATCTCCCCAACTTTACGCTTGAACAAGTCCAGGAACTGTTTGGACAATATACCGCCGAAGTCGGACAAGCCTTTGTTCCAGAGGTTATAGCATCTATCCATAAGCAGACTGCTGGGCAGCCCGTCCTTGTCAACCGATTCGCCCAGATCCTTACCGAAGAACTGGACATTCCGAAGACTGAACCTATTACAATGGCACACTTTTCAGAGGCACACGATCAGCTCCTTCATGGACAGAATACTAACATTGAGCATCTGACAACCAACATCCGCAGAAACTCGCGCTTTGAAAGCGTTCTCATGCGCATTATGGCACGTGATGAAGGTGTGGACTTCAATATGGACGATGACATTATCAGTGAACTTGCAACCTATGGCGTCATCAAAAGAGCTCCTGATGGTATGTGCGAGATTCTCAACCCAATTTATCTTTACCGCATCATGAGAACTTTTAAACCGATCGTGAATGGGCTGGAACATGAGTACCTTCCCAGCGGTACGAGTGAAGAATTTCCCAATTATATTACACCCACCGGACGCATTGATATGGAGGCGTTACTTGACAACTTTCGAGATTTCATTGCCCGCGCAGGTTTTAGAATTCTGCAAGTGCCAGATACGCCACAAGAGTCCGTAGGCAGGCACCTCCTCCTCGCCTATCTTGATCAGTTTGTTAAAATTGTCGGCGGCATAATGTATCTTGAGGTTCCCACTGGTCGGGGTCGGATGGACCTCATCATCGTACACAACCAGCGAAAATACGTTGTTGAAACAAAGGTTTGGCGCGGGGACATTCGCTATCAGTCGGGTAAAAAGCAGCTCGCAGTATATCTCAAATCTGAGGGGATGGCGGAAGGATATTACATCGTCTTCGATCATCGGCAGGACCCAGAGCCGCGGGTAGAAGCGGAAACGATAGAGGATTTGACGGTTCGGAGTTACGTTATCCCCGTGATGCAATATCCACCTTCAGAAATTTCCCATACCCCTAACACGCCTTGAAGTCCTTATACAAAAAGGCATCTCTGTTGTAGCACAAACTGTATGAAGTTTCAGGAATGATTTGGTAATTGACGGGCAATGAATTGCCCTACTACAAACAGAAAGCCGGTTCGTAGTAGTGCGATTTTGCGGTGTACTCGCTCCGGGGAATGCCGTTAAGGCATTCATACCGTTGATTTATGCGACGTGCATTATCGCACGTTGAGAAGTTACCGAATTAAAAAATTAATCTTTATTTATGGTTATATAGATAAGCGAACATTCGCGAAGGTCTTGTACCACAAACTGTATGAGGTTTCAGAATTTAATTCGGTAATATTTATTTTCCCAGACCCGGTAGGTGCGGTTTCCTAACCGCACCGGATACCGTTATGGAATTACCGAAATATTTATTGAAACTTCATTTAGTTTGTGTCGCTGGCGAGGTTTCCTAAAAGAAATACCCCAGCAAAAACGCCTCGCCGATGCACCCTTCAGTCCGATAGGAATGGCATGTTTGTAGCAAATCTCCCATACTGCCTTTTAGCCCTGTAAGGGCGGTATCTATGTAGAAAAGCGTTCGTATTCCACAGTCAAGCCCCGTAGGGGCGGTATCTCTATAGCAAATCGTCAAATTTTGGATTTGACAAACAGCCTCAAATACCCTATAATCATATCAATTTTCCCAAATAAAATATCAGGCAGGCACAAATCAGAATGAACCAAACCGACCTTATCCACATCGGAGAACAAAAAGGCTATATTCAACTCCTTAACGAAGGAACAACAATCCACTACATCACTCCCAATAAAAAATACAGATTTACCGACCCCGAAGAACAAGTCCGTGCAAGATTTTACGTCGAGTTAATCGAGCATTTCCAATACTCCCAAAACCGAATAGATTTAGAAGTCCAGGTTCCGCGCAGAACGCCTTCCGATCTCGCCGATATTGTCGTCTTTCAAGATGATGACAAGAAAGATCCCTTCATTGTGGTTGAATGCAAAAAGGACGGAATCTCTGAGGCAGAATTCAAGCAAGCGATTGAGCAGGCTTTTGGCAACTGTAACTCTTTAGGCGGATATTACACCGCTGTCATTGCTGGTAATACGCGGCGTTCTTTTGATGTCAAGAACTATAAGCCGGGTGAACGTTCCGAAAATATCATCGCCGATCCACCTATTGGATACGGCAAAGTTCAGGAATGGCGATTTCTGAAAGGTGTCCCGAATTCGGAACTTACTGTCATCGAAAGGAGCGATCTCATCCGCGTGCTTGAGAAATGCCACGATACGCTTTGGCAAGGCGGAAAACTTGCACCAACCGACGCGTTTGATGAACTCGCCAAAATTCTCTTTATCAAAATCCGAGATGAAAAGAAGGCAAGACGGGACGGTGAACCTTACGATTTTCAGATCAAAACGCGTGAAAAACCAAAATCCGTTGCGAATCGCATTAACGCACTCTATCAGGAAGCAAAAGCACAAGACCCGGAAGTCTTTACTGAAAATATTGAAGTTGATGCAAGTCTCCTATTTTCCGTTGTCAATCATTTGCAGGGGATTAGTCTCAATCAAACCGATTTGGACGTGAAGGGTGTTGCCTTTGAACGATTCTTAGGTAATTTTTTCAAAGGCGAGATTGGACAGTTTTTCACACCGCGTGAAGTGGTTGAGTTCATGGTTGATATGGTTACACCCCACCATGAAAATTTAATCCTTGATCCCGCCTGCGGTTCGGGCGGTTTTTTGTTGCATGCCATGGATTACATCCGAAAACAGGCATCTGACTACTACGAGGAGGGAAGCCGCGAACACTATACCCACTGGCACGATTTTGCCGAGAAGCGACTCTTCGGAATTGAAATTAATGACTCAATTGCCCGCGTTGCCAAGATGAACATGATTATCCACGATGATGGGCATAGCAACGTCATTAGCAACGATGCCCTCGTCGATTTCGACAACCTCTACAACCAGCACAGGGAGTTTGAAGAAGATAAATTTGATGTAATCCTTACCAATCCACCTTTCGGAGCATCCATCAAACAATCCGAATTACCGTATCTTAGAAATTACGAACTCAGCAAAGGAAATGCCTCTCAAAAGACTGAAATTCTGTTTCTTGAACGCTGTTTCGATTTCCTTAAGTGGGAAACCGGAAAACTTGCGATTATTCTACCCGATGGTATCTTGACCAATTCCTCACTACAATACGTCCGTGATTACATTGAACGCCACTTTCAAATCCTCGCTGTCGTCTCACTGCCACAGATTGCCTTCTCACATTACGGTGCGGGTGTGAAAACGTCCATCTTATTTCTCCGAAAGTTTTCAAAACAGGAGTATGAACGCTATCAGGCCGCCATCAATCAAATTACGAAAAGGAACGAAGCGGTCTATATGCCTCAGATCACGACACTTGAGGATGAGCGTAAAGCACTTATTGCGAAAGGTTCTCCAAGACAGATAATTACGATAGAAACTTTTAGACCAAGATTCCAAGAGAGCTTAGACAATATTGATACCTTAAATCAGAAACTTGACAAAGCACCAACGAAAAAGGTTCAAACGCTCCGCTCCTTTTTCTTCCCAGAAATGGAGCCTACACCTATCACAGAATTTGAATTGTTTGACACGCAAACCGCACGGGCGGAACTTAAGAAACAGACAGGCGAGTTGAACGCATTGGAGAAAGAATACAAAGCAGCGTTTAAAGGAGCAGTCGAACCGGAGTGGGAGAGCCAAATCAAGTCGGAATACAAAGAAAAAATTGACGCTGTTAAAGAGGAATGGGCAGATAAGAACGCAGCGGACATCCTCGAATGGGTTCGAGAAAACGCCAATCATCCCATCTTTATGGCAATCGCTGAACGTATCGGCTACGACGCAACCGGACGCAAAGACTCAATTAATGACCTTGACATGATTTATGAAGAATATCAAAAGTTCACCGAAAACCCAGATTTTTTCGGGTAAGCCCCGATAGAGAAAATCAAATTTTTCTCACCTATCGGGGCGATATTTTAGGTAGGCTGGATCCAAATTACATAAGAAATATTTCCTACGTCAATAACATTAACACGCGTTATCCCTTAGTTCCACTTGGTAGTTTACTCACAGAACCACCGATGTACGGTGCGAATGAGATAGCAGTAAACGGCGATCCTCAAACGGATGTGCGATATATTCGGATTACCGACATTGATGATCATGGAAACCTCCGAGATGATGATTGGAAAACAGCAAAGAGAATTGACAAAAAATATGCTCTTGCTCGGAATGATCTTTTGTTTGCCAGAAGTGGAACAGTAGGTAAAGCATTCATCCACAAAAGAGAGGATGGAGAAGCTATTTTTGCGGGATATTTGATTCGTTTCAGATTTGATGAAAAGCGAATAAATCCTCACTTTGTGTTTTACTATACTCTCTTAAGTCGATACATGCTTTGGGTCCGGGCAATACAAAGACCATCAGTACAAGCTAATATCAACTCAAAAGAATTTAAGGCGTTTGAAATCCCTCTCCCGCCCCCAAGTATTCAAAATCACATCGTTACCATTATGCGATCCGCCTCTACTGAGAAAAAGCAGAAAGAGCAAGAAGCAGCCGCGCTTTTAGATTCAATTGATGATTATGTGTTGACGGAGTTGGGAATTGAGATGCCACAAGAGAAAGAAAATAGCATTAAAAACCGTGTTTTTACTGCAACGCTCGGCGAAGTTTCTGGACGACGATTTGATCCAGAAATATATTATCAGGTTTACTCGTTGCATACGAAGTCTTACCCGATGGAAAGATTTCAAGATTGTGTTCTCATTAACCCATCGACTTCCTTTGAGGGATATGAATTGGACACGAATGTGACCTTTGTTCCAATGGAAAAAGTTTCAGCGAAATATGGAGAGGCTGATCTATCTCTATGCAAGATGGTCGCCGAGGCAAAAGGATATACGAGGTTTAGAGACAACGATCTGATTTGGGCAAAAATCACGCCGTGTATGGAAAATGGGAAGTCTGCTGTTGTTGATAATTTGGAAGGTGGGGTAGGATGTGGTTCAACTGAATTTCACGTTTTCCGGGCATTGGAAGGGATAAATATTCACTATATTCACGCCCTGTTACGTATGAAATCTTTGCGGGAGCATGCCGTGCTGTATTTCACAGGTTCCGCTGGACAGCAGAGAGTTTCGAGTGAGTTCTTCAAAGAGTTAATGGTTCCGAAACCATCACTTGAAAAACAAACTGAGATTGCCAATTATATCACTCATGCTCGTAATCAGGCTAAACAACTACAACAGGAAGCCGATGCTATTGTAGAGCAGGCGAAAGAGAGAGTTGAGCACATTTTGTTGCAATAGTTCTAACCCAAGTTGCTACTCACAAGTTTTGAAAGTTCAACAAAATGTTTCAGGTAATTTAGTACTCCAGTGGAGTACTGTGTGCCTCATGAAATTAATTGCGAATCAGATTTTCAAATTTGGTTGACATCTACTGATGAGATATGCTATCCTTAGGTATAGTAATCCACATTGTTGAGAACGTAAGGGGATAGACCGTCTGAATCGCGGATTACGCTCCAGCGAAGCGATATGTCTATAGCCCTGAGACTCTGCACCGGCGAGGTTAGAAACCTCGCCTACCGGGAGAGGTAAAATCTTCCGACGTGGTTGGTTGAAATGTCAACTTATTTTTATAATTCCCCATAAATAATATTAACATTTGTGTAAAAAAACTTGACAAATGACTTAAAAGCTGCTATAATAATTTTTTAGAATACCTACGGAGTCATGAGCTGATACTTCTAAATATAAAGCATACTTCTTGAAAAGAATAAAAGGAGGATCATGAACGCAGAAAAACGATCTTTGTCTGAACCAACCGTTACAAGTAGCAGCGAAGTGTTCATCGTGCATGGACATGATCGGGCGGTTAAATCCGAAGTTGCTCGATTTGTAGACAATTCAGGGTTAGAAGCGGTTATACTTGATGAAAAACCCGGTGGCGGACTAACGATTATTGAGAAATTTGAGAAATACGCGAATAATGCAGCTTTTGCGATTGTCTTGCTTACACCTGATGATGTTGGGGCCTCAAAAGATAAAAGGGACGAACTCAAACCCCGAGCGCGTCAGAATGTTATCTTTGAAATTGGTTATTTCTTTAAAGGGTTGGGTCGCGGTCGAGTTTGTGCTATGTCTAAAGAAGAAGTGGAATTCCCATCCGATCTTAATGGAGTAAGTTATGTTTTCCTTGATCCTAACTCTGGCTGGAAACTAACATTATTGCAGGAAATGAAAGAAGCTGGACTTCCTGTTGATGGTAGTAAATTGGTGTAGAAATGGAGGAAAGCTTGACACTTACTTACACTGGGCTGAATAAATCTTGTAGAATAAGCTGCTTAAGTTGTCAGCCTGATTACGGGTTGCGAAGCATAAGTCAAATATCTTGAAAGTGGAGGAAAGGTTAATGAATAGTTGGAGAGATCCTTTTAGGAATTCCTATATGGCTGAGTTAAATAGTTGGAGAGATCCTTTTAGGAATTCCTATATGGCTGAGTTGAATAGTTGGAGAGATCCTTTTAGGAATTCCTATGCAGCTGAATTAAATGGTTGGAGAGATCCTTTTAGGAATTCCTATACAGCTGAGCTGAATCGAATGGTAAATCCTATCAGAGAACTTCGTCCCCAAATGGAACTAACAAGGGATTCCGTGAAGGGCTTTCATGAACACGTGGCTGAGCTGAATCGAATGGTAAATCCTATCAGGGAACTTCATACCGAAAAAAATTACATAGATCAAATAAGGCATGTGGTGGATGATTCCAGGAGATTTCACGTAGAATTGGGGCGAGCAGTAAATCCTATCAGAGATTCCCGTGTCCACATGGATGAACTGAGGCGACTAAGTGATCCGGTCAAAGATTATCGTGTCCGGATGGACGAAATGGAGCGTGTGGTAAATCCTATCAGGGAACTTTATACCGAAAAAAATTACATAGATCAAATAAGGCATGTGGTGGATGATTCCAGGAGATTTCACGTAGAATTAGGGCGAGCAGTAAATCCTATCAGAGAACTTCGCGTCCAAATGGAACTAGCGAAGGATCCCTTTAAAGAGTTTCGTGACCAAATGGGGCAATTCGATAAATCTATTGTTAATTTCACTCGTATTTTTGACGAAATAGTAGAGTCTGCCATCCCTTTTACTTCCTCCCGCTCTGTTGGTATTGATGTATTCATTGAACCTGAGTTCCCTGAGATAGGTAAACAGCCAGTCAGAATTCACTATCCAGATAATTCTGGCCGTTCTTTCGGCGAGAAAGTGTTTATCGTGTGCGGGGGGGACGAAGGAGCAAAACAAACCTTGGCTAGATGGATCGAAAAATTAGGCTTAGAGGCGGTTATAATTAACGAAAAACCAAGCGGAGCACTAACGAGGATTGAGAAGGTTGAAAGGTACACGGATGATATAACCTTCACAGTTGCTCTGCTTACTCCTGACGATGAGGGTAAACCAAAGAGCGAATTAGGTAAATCCAACTCCCGCGCAAGCCAGGATGTTATCTTGCAACTTGGTCTTCTGATCGGTAAGTACGGTCGTGACCAGATATGCTTCCTCTACAAAGGAGAATTAGAATTGCCGTCAAGTATGAATGGCATAAACCTCATACCGATGGATGCTAATGGTGGATGGGTACTAAATTTAATACAAGAAATAGAAGACGCGGGGCTGTCCATTGATATAAATAAGGCAATATGAAGTAATGAATGAATCAAACCAACTTCATTCGCATCGCAGGGTAAAAAGGCTATGTTGAACTCTTCAATGTATGAGCAGTTATCAGGAAATCACCATCCAAATTTAACTCACCCGCGACGAACCAGACTGAAATCTATTCTCACCAAACGTAGAAATAATACACACCTATTTCTCGCGTTCTTCAATAATCGCACGGCTAAACTCATTATCCTCAGCGCGGATGCCGTGACGTGCCATACTCTTGCGAAGTTCCTCAAGCGGCATAAGTTGTATATCGGCGATGCCGAGATGTTCACGCATTTTCTGAAGAATTTCTGCCTCAGATGGCTTGTGGGTGGTATCAAGGTCGGACAGTCTGTCCACTGTCTGGCGATTTTTCGGACCCACAGATATCGACGCATCAACGAGCTGCGAAAGTTGCAGTCGCATCTCCGCAACGGCTTTCTCTAACCGAGCTAATCTTTCTGTTAATGTTTCAAGCGTCTCTGTCATGAGAACCTCACTCCTTACGTAACCGCAAAGTTGGTCTTATTATAGTCTACCTATCCAAAGCAGCATATCTCCACTAAAAGTATTATAGCACAGACAAAGCGTCCGGGTCAAAAAGAATCCCGATTTCATTTACCTCGTTTTTCTGTAATTCCTTGCTCTTCGCAATATTCCCGAATAATCGGCAAAAAAGCATCAGCATATTTTTCACATTTCGCAGGACTTACGCGATCAATCTGCATAAACGCTTCTTCAGTTTGCGGAAAATAAGTCGCCATCTCTTTCAGGGTCTTGTCCCAGAAGATGACAAACGCCGAAACCCCTTCCTCCTCAGCAATCGTTTTCCGCTTCTCTCGAAGTCGCTCAAAAAGCTCCAAGTCGTATTCATTCGGTTCCGGAGAGGTTGTTTCAGAAGTATCTGGGATGTCAGTTCTGTTCTCTCCTGAATCTGTTTCCTGTTTCTTGAAGTGTTTACGGATAATCGGCAAAAAGACATCAACGTATTTTTCACATTTCGTGGGGCCCACACCAGGCATCTGCTTAAAGGATTCTTCAGATGTCGGAAAATAGGTCGCCATCGCTTGCAGTGCTGTATCGTGAAAAACTTCGTAAGGTAGTACGTCCGCCACCTCAGCGATCTTGTCTCGTTCAGTCCGAAGTAATTCAAAGAGTTTCGGAGAATATTCAGGCGATACTTCGGATACCGTTCGGTTTGCCGACTCCACCGAAAATCCCCAAAATTGATCGCCTCCGTTAAGCACTCCCCAACCTTTTTCTGTCAAGCGGAGACTGCCGTGTCGTGCCTCGCGTTCAAGGAGTTTGTGTTGGAGAAATTGAAGAGACAGATGTCGCCATTCTGATTTGCTGTAATCTGTGCCAATCCCGTGTGTGGAAAGCCGGTCATGTCCGTTCTCAATAATCTTTTTCCGTTGTGAACCCCGTAGGACATCAATAATATAGGCTTCTCCAAACATCTGTTTTGTCCGAACGACACAAGAGAAGAATTTTTGTGCCAGAGTCGTCAGGTCAATCCGTTCCGTTTCCGACTTGCAGCAGTTGTCACACATGCCACAATTATCGTGCTCGTACTGTTCTCCGAAGTAGGCTAACAATACTTTTCGACGGCATGCGAGTGAAGTTGCCCACGAAACAAGCGTCTGTGATCGTTCTTGTCGTCCTTCCCTTTCGGATGGTGCTCCTTGTTCAATAAAGTGGTTGATAGTGTCTACGTCCCCATAACTGAATAGCAGTAGACAGTCTGCGGGAAGCCCATCACGCCCGCTGCGGCCAATCTCCTGATAGTAGGATTCCGGCTCCTTCGGCAACCCAGCGTGTAATACAAAACGGACATCCGCTTTATCAATACCCATCCCGAAAGCGATTGTAGCGACGATGACCTGAATATCCCCGTTGATGAAAGCGTCCTGATTGTGTTTACGGGTTGCATCATCCAGCTCTCCATGATACGGAAGTACAGAAATCCGTCTGGCAGTTAGATCCCGGCACAATGATTTAACTTGTTTTATCGTTTGACAATAGATAATACCGGATTCTTGGCGATGCTTATAAAGAAACGCAAGGGTCTGATCAAGCAACTCAATCTTCGGTTCAACAGCAATAAAGAGGTTTTTCCGGTCAAAACTGCCTATGAACTCGCTTCCCTCATCAAATTTAAGCAACTTTTTGATGTCCTTTTGAACGCGGGGAGTCGCAGTTGCTGTTAAGGCAACACAAACAGCACTTTGAAATCGCTCCCGAATGGAAACCAGTTGTCGGTATTCCGGACGAAAATCGTGTCCCCACTCCGAAATACAATGTGCTTCATCAATCGCGAGGCAGGCGACATCTGATTCATCAAGCATCAGAAGTATTTCAGATCGGACGAGCGTTTCAGGGGCAACGTAAAGAAGTTTCATTTTCCCCTGTTTGACACGCTGCATTATCGTTTTCTGTTCTGAATAGTTGAGAGTGCTGTTGAGGAAGGCTGCGTGGATGCTTCTGTTTTGCAGTTGCATCACCTGATCCTGCATGAGCGAAATCAGCGGCGAGACAACTACCGTCATGCCATCAAAAATGAGTGCAGGCAATTGATAACAGAGCGACTTGCCACCGCCTGTTGGTAACACCACGAGGGCATCTTGCTTTTTGAGGATGTGGTCAATGATGTCCTTCTGGAATAGACGAAACGCTTCATGGCCGAACACGTTTTGGAGAATCTCTAACGGGTTTTGTAGAGGCGTTGGGTGTGGGCGCGGTTTTTCTTCATCAAGTGGTTTTTCTTCTTCCTGTTTTCCAGCTTCGAGGAACCACCCGGAGAGTTGCGCGTAGTGTCGTTCTTCAGCATCGGGTTCGTCTTTCGGTCGCCATCGATGTGCTAACGATACACGTAGGAGTGTTCCAGCAGGGATTGTCTCAACCGGTTCTTGGAAACCGACGAAAGTGAGCGTGCAACTACCATTTTCGGTAGCGTAGCGATACCGTATGCGTCTGCCTTCTGTATCGCGGATGAGCGGCTGATCCGGTCTCCAAAACGTTGTACTGTAGTTCGGTACATCATCCCCGGTAGAAATGTAAAGCGAGCCGTTACCTGTGGTTTTCAATAAGCCTTCATAGAGTTCTTGGGGAGACCCAGTTTTCGGTGGCATTAAGAGTTCAATAGCACTCACTAAGTCTTTCGGAGCTTTCGCGGGGTGTAGAAGCCTCTTTTTGTGAACAACGATATTTTCGTTATGTGGTGGAATTAGTGAAATTTCAGGTTTAGCCGCTATCTCCCAGATTTCACCGACGTTATATTCTCGGTTCGCACCGTCATGCGGATCAGCGTTAAATGGAATGAGTCGAACACTTTTCCCTGTCTCCGTAATGCCACCGATGCATGCCCCACCACCCATCCGAGTTTTCGCAACAATAAGTACTCTCACGGTAAAATATCTTCGACCTCCAAATTAAATGTTTTCGCTAACGTATCCGCTACCAATGAGCGGTGACATGCTTCAGGGGCAGTTTCCACACAAAAGAGCGCAACGACTTTGGTATCGGATTCCAGTTCATCCAAAAGACTTTGCGGTTCAAACGCAGTGAGGCATTCGGTGTGGTAGGCTTCGATAAATGCTTCTCCCAGAGCAGTGCGTTTTCGTTTAGCGGTTTTCGTCGCTTTGTCTGCTGCTGCTTGCTTTTCTCGAACGGCTCTTGTTGGTCCCAAGTCTTTGCGATGAATGTATCGGATACCGAGTTCTGCAAGGCGTGCTTGCAGTCGCATACTGTTGGCGAATGCATAAGTTGCACCGCGGACACCACGGCGACTACGGATATCGCAGAATGTGTCAACCGCAGCGTCGCATAAAGCCTGAAAAAAACTGGACTCGTCGAATCCGTACACGCCAATGGTAACAATTTTGATTTGCATAGTGGATTAAATTAAGGGTATTTTTTTCGAGAATGAAATGTCTCGTCACCAAACATCGACAACTGCCCGCCCGTCAGCCGTTCAATGACCTGTGCCTGCGTCAATTGCTCACTATTTTCGTCGATATGCATGACCGCTATATCTTCATTCGTGAGGGTTACACCGATAAGTTTACAACGGTGGCATTCTTCCGGTTTCCCCTCGCTGCACATCAGAACAATGGATTGCTGTTGTGAGAAGGCAGTCCGAAGGCGTTGGATACCAGACTGGTAGGACTCCGTGGCTTTAACCTTTTCATAATCGACTTTCCCGTTGACGTAGCACGCTTCATCGTCCGGTCTACCACCGAGTGTATCCCCCATGAAGATATAGCGGATCCCGTGCTGTTCCAGTGTATTTGCGAGTGGTGCTTTCGAGAATTCCGGTTTGTAGCGAGAGTAGGGTGCTGAACGAACATCAATGAGATAAGCAATCTTGTGGGCGTGTAGTAACGCAATGAGTTCCTCTATCGAACGGCTCCCATAGCCTATCGTGTAAATTGGAGTGAGGGCGGATGAGTGTTCCATAATGCATATATGGTATCACAGGATTCCCGAAAAAGCAATCAAAAGTGTAACATTTTTAACGAAGATTGATTAAAGGTATACCGTTATGTTAATCCATATTTTTTAGCAAGAATCGTGCTTCGTTCAGTCCTTCCATCCTACCACCTTTCCAGTAGAAGCGAACTTCACCAACGACGCTTACTGACAACCGATAACCAATAACTATTTTTTCACAGTACCTTTCACAGTAACCCATTCCTAAAACCTCTCAAAACCCAGTTGTCATCTACGTTCACACCCGATTCTCAAATTTCACAAATTCCCATTTAACTGTGAAAACTGTGAAATTTTAGCACCCTAAATGATCCAGTATGCTTCAAATTACTTGAATTTCCCAAAAATATCCTGTATAATTCCTTAAATCCACTAATATCTAACGAGAAAAATAAAAACACAATTTGGAGGTGTCCATCATGTTTTGGGGTTTCTTTGACCCACTGTATTTCGTGTTCCTCGCACCAGGACTCGCGTTGTCTCTATACGCAACATTTCGCACAAAATCAACTTTCTCAAAATACGCAAAAGTCGGTTCACGGAGCGGGCTAACAGGCGCACAAGCCGCGCAACTCATGTTGAATAAACACGGTGTCAGCGGCGTACGGATTGAACGCTCCGGCGGATTTTTAAGCGACCATTATGATCCGCGCGAGAAAGCACTGCGGCTTTCCGAAGATGTCTATTCAAGTCAATCGCTATCCGCAATAGGTGTCGCGTGTCACGAAGCAGGACACGCCATGCAGGACGCACACGGCTATGCGATGCTAAACCTGCGCACTGCCCTCGTGCCTGCGACGAACTTCAGTTCAACTTTTGCATATATCGTAATGATAGCCGGATTCTTCCTCCAGATGGCTGGCTTGATACTCATAGGTGTTGGACTCTTTACGGTAGGCGTTGTTTTTTCTTTGATCACGCTTCCCGTTGAATGGGATGCAAGCAGACGCGCCAGGATTGCAATAGACGAAGCCGGAATGCTCTCACCTGAAGAAAGTCGACATGCCAGCAAAGTCCTGAATGCAGCGTTCTTGACCTACGTCGCTGCAGCAGTGACAAGCCTCCTGACTCTGGTCTATTATCTATTTCGGTTAGGGGTTTTAGGGGGCGGGGATGAGTAAGAGGTTATTCCCCCCTGATAAGGGGGGATAAAGGGGGGTTGTATTAGGCATCGGAAATTCATCCGACAACTAACAACTATTCACCTTTGCTTTCGATGTCTACACCAGGCCACTGGTCGTCTTGTTCCGTAATATCGACAACGATGCCGTCCGGGTCTTCCACCTTGAAAGCGACCGAAGGGAGATCGTCCGAGTTCGGATCGTAAGGTTTACTGCCATCTAAACCTTCCCAGGTAATCTCAAAACCGAGGTTTTCACACCGCGCTGCCGCCTCTCGCAAATTCGGGACACGAACACCGATATGTAGATAGTCCAGCATCCCGCCGATATGCTTCGGACGGTCAGGTCCGCCGTGCTGAAAGACGCGGAAGTTATGATAACCATCCGTGAGATCGTAGCAGCCGTTCATTGTTGAAAAGACACGCAAGCCGAGGGCATCGCGCCAGAAGCGGATACTCTTTTCCAAGTCCGTCGTGCGGACACCAATGTGTACAAGTGTTGTTGACATGAGTGTTCTCCTTTTTTATTTTCGCTTACGCATTCCCTTCTGGTTACGCCTTGCGCATTCCCCCTTGATAAGGGGGGTTAGGGGGGTTGATACTTTATTGATAGTGTCAAAGTACTTCTAAAAAATCCACCATAAAAGACATTATGACTTCACCGAAAATCTGCTTGAAACGAAGTGGAAAGCAGACCAGAAGCCCATAGTTTAAAAAACTTAAATCCAGACAGTCGGTTCACGGTTTTCTGCGCGGTGTTCGTAGAGAAGTTTGACATCATCCGGTAGTTTATCGAACGTCTCGCTCGGAATCGTTGCAGTATTCACACCGAAGAGTTCCAAGTTGAGCCACCACGGTGCGTATCTAACAACGACAGCCGTCCGTTTACCCGCGCTCGGATTTTCTGCGTTAGAGTGCCAAATCCGGCTATCCATAATAAGGACGCTGCCCGCACTACCAGTGGCTTGCAATTCACCATCAAGGGGGTTCCGATCACCGATACCGTCTTCTTTGCCTCTCGGATTCCGAAGGTCTACATGCGTCTTCGGAACAATCCAGGTGCCGCCGTTTTCCGTCGTGAAATCCGAGAGCATCCAGAGCGTTGTAATACCGATAACCGCACTCGGAAACGGTTGTGGAATATGCCATTTCTGATTCAGATCATACGGGAAATCGGAGTGATACGCACGCACCAATTCATAATGCGGTGGACGAATCTTATACTCCGTCTGAGAGATCCGTACCTGCGGTCCCAACAACTGTTGGATAGCAGCGAGGAGCCTTGCATTCGCCAGGTGTTCAGCAAATTTCGGCATAAAACTGATAACATTGCGTTCCCATCTACCGTTCTCTTTGCTGAATTCGTTATAGTCAACTTCTGAGGTCTCGACCTCTTCACGAACCGCGTCAACGACATCCGCGGGAATAACGTTCTCTAAGACGCACCAACCTTCTTCCCGTAACTGTGTAACGTAAGGTTCGACTGCTTCTAATAGGTTGTCTGCCATTGGAATCTCCTTACACGTTATGAATCGCAACCGGTTTCTCGTTCGCGGTTATAACGGACGGCTGTCTTGATGAGAGGCGCGAGTCGCATGACCTTGCCAAGTGAACCGATGACGCCAATCTCACGGGTCGTTAGCGCACCCATGACGTTGAGTTCACCTGTCCAAAATTTGTAGGCAACATCGCCTGTCATCGTGAGTTCAACATCTGGGTCAGTATCGTCGCAGATACCGCGAGCAATTGTCCATTCGCCATTCGCTGCCGTTAGCGTCATTGTGCAGTCGGGCTGGGTGTAGTTGAACTGAACACGCAGGTTCAACGACTTGAGTGCCGCTTGCGCTTCTGGAAGCGTGGCGATTTCTTCAAAGAGCTCGCTGATATAACTGTAAAGTTGGTCAGGTGCTTCAAATATAGCCATGATTTGTGCTATAACATAGCATAATAACAGACTGGAGGTCAAATAAAAAAAATGAATCCATTGAAAACATTTCCTGAACAGAATAACTTTGCTTCGCGGGCTATTGCCTACAAGTCTCCAATCGGATGTATCGGTATAGTTGCGGCGGATCAAGATCACATTTCGCATCTTTTCTTTGCTGATGGTTTTCCATCCGATGAACCCTCCCACCTTCGGGTTCAGTATCCGGTGCTGACGCGTATGGAGGGGCTCCTTGACCGATATTTTGCGGGTCAACCGTTTGATACCACCACGCTCCCGGTCCGAGTAGAGGGCGGAACTCACTTTCAGAACGAGGTCTGGGACGCTATCCGACAGATTCCTCACGGTGAGGTACGGAGCTACAGATGGATCGCCGAAAAGATAGGGAACCCGAAGGCTGTGAGGGCTGTCGGCAGTGCGGTCGGTGCAAACGCTGTTTCTATTTTTATTCCGTGTCATCGGGTCATTAGAAGCGACGGAACATTGGGGGGCTATGGCGGTGGTATAGAACGGAAACGCCAACTCTTAACACTTGAAGGTTTTTTTGACGATAGCGATAGCGAAAAAGGATTTTAGACATGACATCTCAGAAGGATTTAGGTAAAACAACCCAAGCTATCCATGTGGGCGAAACATCGAAAGACACCGCCGAAAAAAGTGGAACCCCGTTGTTACCACCCATCTATCAAAACAGCACGTTCCGGTTCGCAACCGCTGCTGAATGTGCAGAAGCATTCCGAGATGAAGAAAGTGGTTACGTCTACACCCGTTGGGGCAATCCGACACAGGATATATTAGAGGAGAAACTCGCTGTCCTTGAGGCGGGTGAAGCTGCGCTCGCAACGGCATCCGGAATGGGGGCAATCAGCATAGCACTGCTCACCGCTTTGGTTGATGGTGGGCATGTGGTTGCTATGGAGAATCTCTATTCCGCTACGTTCCAAATCCTTAATGAAGACCTTCGGCGGTTCGGGATTGAAACCACGTTTGTTGATGCCACAGACCCGACGCAAATTGCGCGCGCCATCAAAAAGGATACAAAGGTGCTCTACCTTGAAAGTCCGACAAATCCGCTCTTAAAACTCGTGGACTTGCGGAAGTCTGCCGAGATCGCGAAAACACACGGGATAACTTCAATCATTGACAATACATTTTCAACGCCGTGCGGACAGCAACCGATTCCACTCGGTATCGACGTTGTTGTTCATAGTATGACGAAGTATCTAAGCGGCAACGGGGCGGTTGTTGCCGGTGCGATTGTCGGAGAAAAGACGTTCATTACGCGTGCGAAAGAAGGAGCGTTGCGCAACTTTGGAGCAGTCATCAGTCCATTTAATGCGTGGCTAACCCTGCATGGCATCGCGACGCTACCGTTGCGCTATGCACGACATTGTGAAAATGGGGGACGCGTCGCGGCGTTCCTTGAGGCGCACCCAGCGGTGGCGTGGGTCCGTTATCCCGGTCTGCTCAGCCACCCACAACACGAACTCGCCAAGTGCCAAATGGATGCCTTCGGTGGTATGATAACGATGGAACTCAAAGGTGGACACGCTGCCGGTGAAAGCCTTGTAGATCAACTCCAGCTTTGCTCACTCGCCGTCAGTTTGGGAGACGTACGCACCCTCATTTGCCATCCTGCCTCAACAACGCATTCACACGTACCAGCAGAGATTAGACACCGCACCGGCGTTACAGACGGCTTGGTCAGAATTTCTATTGGGCTGGAAGATGTTGAGGATATTCTCGCAGACTTTGCGCAAGCCTTAGAGTCCTGAACTGTAGCATAGGCTGTTAGCCTGTGTCTCCGTTATTTCCGCTTTAGAGCAAGCATTGAACTAAAGCCCTGTACCCCTTAAATTCTGAATATACGTTTCGCTAATACTGTTTGAAGGGTGTGCGCCTTCTTTATGCGGTTCCGCAAATTGGGTGAGCAGCTTCCGATATGCCTCGACCGCTAACTCCGTATCGCCGTTGTCTTCGTAGATTTTACCAACCCAATATTGCGCTTGTCGGCGGTTGTCGTAATCGTATGTGCTGTTATCGGCGACCTTTTGATACGCCTCAATAGCACTCGCCATATCTTGGTTCGCGTAGGCGATTTGCCCGATATAAATTTGTGAGTTCGCAGCGTTTTCGTTGCGAGGATACAAATCGATCGCTGTTTCAAGTTGGGCGATGGCTTCGTCATATTTTCCGAGTCTTTCGTAAGCCCAGCCTCTATAGAAGTAAGCATCTTGCCCGGCTTTTACGTCTGGATACAAATCAATAACCGTTTGGTAAGCGGCTACCGCCGCCTCATATTGACCTTCCGCGAGATGGGTCTGCGCGATACCGAAACTCGCAAGCGGTGCCAAGGTAGGGTCACCGGAATCAACGACATTTGTGAATTCCACTCGCGCGTTTTCGTATTCTTGCTTCTTGAGATAAATTTCACCAGTAACGTACAGAATCTGGTAGAGGAGTGGACTATTGCTAAAGGGTTCACGAAGCGTATCCAATTGTGCGAGCGCGATGTTCAATTCACCTTTACCGTAGTAGCACATCGCTGTGTTAAACTGCGCCTGCTCCGACAGTTCACTCCCGGGATACGCCGTGATTAATTGATTGTAAAGTGTCAATGCGCGGTCGTAGTATGCTGCGAGCGATTCCAGTGTTCCCGTCCGTTTTAACTCCTCCGCAATCTGGTAAGAGGCAAAAGCGATGGCGTACATCGAATCGTCTGCCAACTCGCTATCTGGATAATTGTTAATGAGTCGGCGAAAGAGTGCAAAAGCCTCTTCATCTGTACGTGGGATACGGGAGGCGAGTTGATAGATAGCATCATCTGCCCAGAGGCTGTCGGGGTATTTCTCAAAAACTTCACGATAAGCAGCGCGAACTTTCCGCAAACGGTTTTTGTCTGGCTCATCTAATGTTATCGGTGGGTTGTCGAGCGTCTGTGCTTCTGTCCATGCTTTGTCAGCGTTGTCGTAATAGTGGGCATAACTTTCACTCTTATTCGTGACACGCCCCAACCAGAATCCACCAGCAAGAGCGACAACAACACAAATTTCTGCGATTATGAACTTTTTCATCTTTTTTCTCCTTGGTGAGTATTTGTTCTAACTATGTTAGCAAGGTTTTCAAAATATGTCAAGTACGGTTTGGTATAGCAAATTTTGTGCCGATTCTGAAAACACTCGACGGGTAGGATACTGTGGGAAATGACCCAGAGAGCACTGCACAAAACAGAACAGACTTTATACTGAGTTGCCCGAAATCGTGCAGACTTGACTAACATTAATTCTCTTGACAACATAAAGAGACTATGATAAAATGTGTGAAAGTATAGTAGTCGCTTTTCTTCTGAAAAGAAAGGCGTAAATCAAATTTGATAAAATTGTTAACAATTGTAACAGACCTTAATCGAACAGCCTCTAAGATCGGGGCACAGTAAAAAGAGAGGATTTTTGTGCGCAAATTTTTGTTTCGCATTTCCGCATTCGTTTTTGTAATTTCATTGATGATTCCAGTACTCGCGAGCGGCGATGAAGGGGTTCTGGAAAGAGTTAAAAACAGGGGACGGCTCATTTGTGGGGTCCACGGTAGCCTGCCCGGCTTCGGGTTCCTCAATGAAAGTGGTGAGTGGATCGGCTTTGATGTAGATTATGGGAGAGCGATTGCTGCTGCCGTGCTTGGTGATCCGAGCAAAGTAGAATTCGTTCCGTTGAAAGCGCCTGAGCGTTTTCCCGCCTTACAGACAGGTGAGATAGATGTCTTAATCCGAAATACAACTTGGACACTTACGCGCGACACCCAAGTCGGCGCGGATTTCGCACCCCCAACCTTTTATGATGGACAAGGGTTTATGCTTCCGAAAGAACTCGGTATCACCTCGCTGAAGGAATTAGCAGGTGCAAGTATCGGCGTGACGGCGGGTAGCACCACCGAGTTAAATTTGACGGACACGATGCGGGCTTTGGGAGTTGATTTCAACCCAGTCGTCTTTGAAGAAATTGATACCCTCTACAACAGTTATGAACAGGGACGTTGTGACGTGGTAACCTCTGATAAATCTCAGCTCGTCGCACGCCGTCAAGTGCTCAAAGACCCAGAAGCGCATGTTATACTTGAGGCGACCATCTCAAAGGAACCCCTCGGACCTGTTACCGTCCATGGCGATAACAAATGGAACGATGTTGTGAGTTGGGCGGTTTACGCCACCTTTTTCGCTGAAGAACACGGAATCACACAAGCCAATATCAATACCTTTGAAACCCAGAACCCCGAAATCCAACGGTTCTTAGGCAAGACCGGCGATATCGGAGAGAAACTCGGTTTGTCGAAAGATTGGGCGCATCAAGTCGTTGCCGCTGTCGGCAACTACGGTGAGATCTTTGAACGCAACCTTACGCCCCTGGGTCTACCCCGCGGGGTCAATAAACCGTGGACGCAAGGCGGACTTCTCTACGCAATGCCGTTCCGCTAAAGGTGTATTAGCAGTCAGCAATCGGAGCTGATAACTGACGACTCCCAAAAAATGGCACTGAATTCTACGACAAGCCCTTTCTGGCGAGATGTTCGCGTCCTGCGCGTGCTGCTCCAAGTCCTTTTTCTCATTGGTGTTCTGCTCTTAGCGGGTATCCTCTACGCAAATATGCTCAGCGGATTGAACGACCTTGGGCTAACGCTCAACCTCGATTTTCTGCAGAGTGAAGCCGGGTTCGATATCTCCGAAGGGATTGAATACGAGCCTTCAGATACGTATCTTCAGGCGTTTTGGGTGGGGGTCGTGAACACCCTAAAGGTGAGTCTCATCGGGATTGTATGTGCAACAATTCTGGGGCTTATTGTAGGTATTGCGCGCCTTTCGAGCAACTGGCTTATCCGAACTGTCGCTGCGATCTACGTCGAATGTTTTCGGAACATTCCGCTGCTACTCCAGATACTTTTTTGGTACACTGCTGTTATCCTTCAACTGCCGAGAGTTCGGGACAGTATTTCACTGTTCGGAGATGTTTTCATTAACCAGCGCGGGGTCTACCTGCCCGCGCCTGAACCCACTTCGGGTTTGAGGATATGGGGTGTCTATCTTCTCGTAGGTCTTATCGTCGCAGCAATCCTCTATGTCCTACGGGCAAGGCAACTTCGCCAACTCGAGCTTCCTGGGTTTCGTGCAAAGTGGGCACTACCCGCTTTCCTCATTATCGCACTGCTCGGGTGGTTTCTGACACCAGAAAAGCCGTTTAGACTCGATCCACCTGTTTTGAGAGGTTTTAACTTCGTGGGGGGCATCAGTTTATCCCCTGAATTCTCCGCACTTTTAATCGGGCTTTCTGTTTATACGGGGGCGTTCATCGCCGAAGTCGTCAGAAGTGGAATACAAGCCGTTGTGAAGGGGCAACGGGAAGCCGCGAAAGCTGTCGGATTAAACGAATCACAAATCCTGCGGTTAGTTGTTCTACCGCAAGCCGTCCCCATCATCGTACCGCCGCTCACAAGTCAATATCTCAACCTCGCTAAAAACTCAAGTTTAGCGATCGCTATCGGTTTCCCAGATGTATTCAGCATTGGCAACACAATGATGCTCCAAACAGGGCAATCCATACCTGTGTTTGCGATGATTATGGTAAGTTATCTGATTATGAGTTTAACAACATCCGCGGCTATGAATTGGTACAATCGCTGGATTAACCGTGTTAGACGCTAAAAGTCCAACGCGTAAGAGGAACCTCGGAAATGGCCGAATCGGAGTTTACACAAGAAATTAGACCGCCTAAAAATACGATAGGTGTTTTGCCTTGGATTAAAGAAAATCTCTTTAGCTCATGGTACAATACGCTCTTAACCGTCATTGCTCTCGGTATTTTATTTTTTCTTTTAAAGGGCGTTTTTACGTGGGCATTCACGGAGGCGAAGTGGGAAGTTATCCCCGCCAATCTGCAGCTTTTTGCAATCGGTGCTTATCCGATAGCTGAAGTTTGGCGCGTTTGGATTGTCCTTTATACCGTGTGTGCGTTGATAGGGTTAAGTGGCGGAATCTGGGGCGGATTGACACTCAGGTTTGCTGTTGGTATCGGCGGCTGCGGAATCGTATGTGCCTTTCTGTCGATGGGTATATCAACGCTCGGTTGGGCGATACGCGCATGGGTACTCGGTGGTGTCGCATTACTCGCAGCCTTGCTCTTTCTCGGAACCCGTAGCGTAAGCGTATTTCCAAAGATACGTCGCTGGGTCCTTGTAGGATGGCTACTCTCTTTTCCTTGGACGCTCATAATGCTACGCGGTTTCGGTAAGAATGCTGTACTCACAACGAATTGGGGCGGACTTCTCCTGACCTTGATTCTCGCGGCTGTGGGTATCTGTTTCTGTTTTCCGCTCGGTGTCCTACTTGCACTCGGAAGACGGAGCACTTTACCGGTTGTCAAATGGGTCTCAACTGCCTATATTGAGATAGTCCGTGGCGTGCCGTTAATCACTATTTTGTTCATGGCACAGATCGTGATCCCGATTTTTATGTCTGACAACATCCGCCTTGATAAAGTGCTGCGGGCGATGCTGGGGATAACACTCTTCTCTGCGGCTTACATGGCGGAAAACGTCCGGGGCGGACTTCAATCGATTCCGAGAGGACAGTATGAGGCGGCACAAGCAGTTGGTCTCAACTATCCGCTGACGATGCTGTTTATCGTTTTACCACAGGCACTCCGTTCTGTCATACCCGCGATTGTTGGGCAATTCATAGCACTCTTTAAAGATACATCCCTCGTTACCATCGTCGGGTTACTCGACCTCTTAGGCATTGCGAAAACTGTTATCGCAAACCCGGATTGGCTCGGATTACAAGCCGAAGTATATATTTTTGTTGCGGCGATCTATTTTGTTTTCAGTTATTCGATGTCTTATGTCAGTCAAAGGATAGAGGAAGCCCTCGGTGTTGGAAAAATCTAATCAGATGATTCATTCGTAGGGGCGAGGTCCCCTCGCCCGTTTCGTGCGATTTATCCACTATAGGAGGGGTTTGAAAACCCAATACCACAACGGATTGAAAAAAATGTCTACGCTTGAAAACGCAACCAACGACCCTATTATTGTATGTGAAGATGTCCACAAATGGTTTGACGATTTCCATGTCCTCAAAGGGGTTACGACCTCGTTCCGAAAAGGCGAACGCGCAGTGATATGCGGTCCTTCCGGATCAGGAAAGTCCACGTTCATCAGGACGCTAAACCGACTTGAAGAGCATCAACGCGGCAAAATCGTCGTTGATGGAATTGAACTTACCAACGACCTCCGGAATATCGATCTCATCCGTCGAGAAGTCGGTATGGTGTTTCAACAGTTCAACCTGTTTCCGCACCTAACAAATCTACAGAATATAACATTAGGTCCCATCCGTGTGAGGAAAATGCCGAAAAGCGAGGCGGAATCAGTCGCTTTAGCACTCTTAGAACGTGTCGATATTGCAGACCAAGCGGAAAAGTATCCCGCGGAAATTTCGGGTGGACAACAACAGCGCGTCGCAATCGCAAGGGCTTTAGCCATGGAACCCAAGATTATGCTCTTCGATGAGCCGACGAGTGCCCTTGACCCGGAGATGATTACGGAAGTCCTGGATGTGATGCGGGAACTCGCGCACTCCGGTATGACAATGCTTGTTGTTACCCATGAGATGGGTTTTGCCCGTGAAGTCGCTGACCGAGTCCTCTTTTTCGATGAGGGACTAATCGTTGAGGAGGCAGCACCCGCAGAGTTCTTTGATAACCCGCAGCACGAACGCACAAAACTTTTCATCTCACAGACACTGCAGCATTAGGTGCCAAAACAGATGCGATTGAATAACAAAGTTGCCATTGTCACAGGTGCTGGACGCGGTATCGGTAGAGCCGTCGCCCTTCGATTCGCCGAAGAAGGCGCAAAAGTCGTCGTTGACGACGTGAACGATACCATCGGAACGTCAACCGTTTCTGCCATAACCGATGCAGGCGGCGAGGCATTGTTTGTCAACGCCGATGTCTCTGATGCTGCCGAGGCAGAAAGACTCATCGCTGCGGCTGTTGACGCTTACGGCACGGTTGACGTCCTTGTGAACAATGCGATCTGTTCGACAGCCGATGTCCTCAACAATAACTGGGAGGCGAACTTGGCAGTCGCGCTTCGTGGCACCAGCCACTGTTCCAACGCTGTCATTCCTGTGATGCAAAAGGGCGGCGGCGGTAGCATTGTTAACATCGCCTCTGTCAATGGACTTATCGGATTACAGGCGATTCACGCCTATTCTGCTGCGAAAGGTGGTGTTATTGCCCTGACTCGCTCTATGGCAGTCGCCCACGGTAAAGACAACGTCCGTATCAACTGTATCTGTCCCGGAACGATTCAGACCGAAGTTTGGGAACCGATGATTGAACGCAACCCGCAGATTTTGGATGAAATCACGCCGTGGTATCCACTCGGACGCATCGGGCAGCCGGTTGACATCGCCAACGCCGCACTCTTCCTTGCTTCCGATGAAGCCGGTTTCGCAACGGGAGCAGTCTTTGTCATTGATGGTGGGCTAACCGCAGGCAATCATCAGTTTCCGATTTGATGACGACTGAAACCGGAAACAGCTCGTCCAGACGCTTAATCATTAACACGTGGAGAAGCACAATGGTAACACAAGAACAAATCGATTTTTTTCAGGAAAATGGGTATCTCAAGTTTGGAAAAGTTTTAGATAGCGATGGCGTTGATGCCATGCGTGCTGGGTTAGATGCTATCATTGAATTGGAACTCACTGAGGGCGACGAGTCATCGCCAGAGTTCAAGTACGGACATGACCGTCATGACACGCAACTGGATCGGCGAAGTGGTCATCCGCGTGCGATTCATCAGTACGTCAACATGTGGAAGCGCGAACCACACTATGAAGCAGCCATTCACCATCCGCTCATCGCAGGCACAGCCCGCGCACTCTTAGAAACCCCCGAAGTCCGTCTCTGGCACGATCAGGTTATCTCCAAACCCCCTCAGGACAACGGGCATTTCGGATTCCACCACGACTTCTTTTTCTGGCCCCTCAGTCCGCCGAACATTGTCAGCTGCTGGCTTGCACTTGATGATGCGACGGTTGATAGTGGGTGCATGCACGTTATGCCGAAGAGCCATAAAGATGAACGTTTCTCGGTCGCAGCGCGGGCAACAGCAGATGCAGTGACAGCGAAAGCACGTGAAGACGGACGCGAACCGCCCCCGAATCAGTGGACGGAAAGACAGAAGTTGGACATCAGTCACGGTATTCCCGTAGAATTGAAGGCAGGCGAGTGTATGTTCCATCACTGCCTCAACTGGCACGGCACACCGCCAAATGTCACAGACCACCAACGCCGAGCATTTGTCATGATTTTCATGGCACAGGATGTCTGCTATAACAATGCCCAATCCCCGAACCACGTCCTCGTTCCGACAATCGAGGTTGCCGATGGCGAACGGCTTGTTGGGGATGCGTTCCCGGTAGCGTAACTGTACCTCTGTTATACCGTTCGTAGTAGCGCAATTCATTGCGCATTCAAATAAGGTCTGATGTTATGAAAGATTCAACCTTTATTACAAGAGTTTTTCTAAAAAACTATAAGAGTATTGCCGCGTGTGATGTGCAGCTGGGTCCCTTGACATTCCTTGTAGGTCGCAATGGGTCAGGCAAGAGCAATTTTCTGGATGCATTGCGATTCGTTGCGGATGCATTGAATTCGTCACTCGACCACGCGATACGCGACCGTGGCGGCATTAATGATGTCCGTCGGCGCTCTCGGGGGCACCCAAACCATTTTCTTGTTCAGTTTGAATTTATTTTGCCTTCAGGTTCTACGGGTACCTATGCCTTCCGTATCGGTTCTCGTCAACGTGGAGGGTACGAGGTCCAGAATGAAGTTTGCATATTTCAGAGTGAATATTTCCGTGTAGATAACGGTAATTTAACTGGGAGTAGCGTAAAGGTGGCACCGGTTGCTGCAACTGACCGACTATATCTGGTGAACGCGTCCGGATTACCCGAATTTCGGCCGGTCTACGATGCCTTTTCTCGGATGGGATTTTATAGTCTCAACCCTGATAAAATTCGGGATCTTCAAGCACCAGATCCTAATAACGTGCTTCTTCGTGACGGAAGCAACCTGACTAGCGTTCTTACTCAACTTCCGCCTGCTGTGAAGAATAACATAGAGGAATATCTAGAGGCTGTTGTCCCTGGTGTACATAAGGTGGATGTCAAAGAGCTTGGCCCCAAGGAGACGTTAGAGTTCAGACAGGATATCGCAGGGGACAAATATCCATGGCGATTCCTCGCTAATAATATGTCTGACGGCACACTCCGCGCTTTGGGAATTCTGATAGCACTATTTCAGGGAGGACGCGATGTACAAAAGCGCGTGCCGCTCGTCGGAATTGAGGAGCCAGAGATCGCTCTTCATCCGGCAGCAGCAGGAGTATTGTTGGATGGACTTCGGGATGCTGCTCACAAAACGCAGGTTATCGTTACCAGCCACAGTCCGGACTTGCTTGATAACAAGGACCTTAAAGTGAA
>JAJECD010000096.1 GCA_022822215.1 Candidatus Poribacteria bacterium
CAGAATTTTGAAAGCAAAATCTACCCTTAAGAGTAACTGACTGCTGAAAGTGGAGCGCAGCGAAACGCCCTGAAAGCGCAGCGACCTGACAACTATGGCAGAAAATATCCTTGAACTTCGGAATGTTACAAAAACTTTCGGCGACTTCGTTGCAGTCAATAGCGTCGATTTTGAATTGCAAGCCGGTGAAATCCACGCCATCTTAGGTGAAAACGGTGCCGGTAAGTCCACGCTGATGAATCTTATCTATGGACTCTACCAACCCTCGGCAGGACGGATCTATGTTACAGATCGCGAGAATTGGCGATATAGATTAAACGCAAAGTCCCCACGCGATGCGATTGCCAGCGGTATCGGCATGGTGCATCAACACTTCATGCTGATTGAAAATCTCACGGTCGCCGAAAATATCGCCTTGGCTCTCGGACAATTACGGACAGATAGGAACGCCGGAAGAAAGAAAGAGGGGAAGGATGGGTGGAAATCTTTCTTCCACGCTTCCACGCTTCCATTCCTCCACTCCCTTTGGTTTAAGAAAGAGGAAGCGATCCGTCTTACAGAAGAACTCTCGGAACGGTTCGGTTTGAGTGTCGATCCAAGTGCACTGGTCCGCAGTCTATCAGTAGGTTTAAAACAACGTGTGGAAATCCTCAAGGCACTCGCCGTTGATGCCCGAATTCTGATTCTTGATGAACCCACAGCCGTCCTCAGTCCACAAGAAGTGGAAGGCTTCTTCACCGTCCTCCGCAAGCTCCAAGCCGATGGGCGCGCCATCATCTTCATTAGCCACAAAATGAAAGAGGTCTTAGAGATTAGCGATAGGATAACCGTCTTAAGACGCGGTAAAAAGGTCTACCTCGGTCCAACCGGAGAACTGACTGCACGAGAACTCGCACGGGAGATGATTGGCGCGGATGTCGAAGATGTTCAACGTTCAACCACTTCAGAACCCGAAAACGAGCGGCCAGAGACCGTACTCCAACTCACAAATCTGACCGCCCTCGGGGATCGGAACGAAGTCGCGGTCGCTGATGTCTCCATGGAGATTCGTAGCGGTGAAATCGTCGGCATCGCCGGCGTTGACGGCAACGGGCAGCGCGAATTCGCTGAAGCAATTATGGGGTTGCGACACGGCGTATCTGGAGAAATAAACATCTTGAACGCCGACCCTAAAGGAATAAAGGCTGTCCGACACCAGGGGGTTGGCTATATCCCTGAAGATAGACAGACAACAGGAGTCATCGCAGCGTTTTCAGTCACAGAAAACCTTCTCCTGAATGTCACACACTTAGAAAACCTCACGCGCTGGAACATCCTCAATCACAAGCGGAAACAGGAAACCGCAACGCAGCTTATCGCCGATTACGACATCCGTCCACCCGTCGCCGATATTCCTGCAGCATCGCTCTCCGGGGGCAACCAACAGAAAATTGTCCTTGCCCGGGAAATATCGCTTCAACCCGACCTCCTTATCGCTGTGAACCCGACACGCGGTTTGGATGTCAACGCCGCCCGTTACGTCCATGAGAATTTATTAGCGCAGCGCAAGAAAAAAAAGTCCGTTTTATTAATTTCAACAGAGTTAGACGAAGTCTTATTATTGAGTGACCGACTCTATGTCATGTCGAGAGGCAAACTCATCGAAGCCACCGAACAACGCAACGACATTGAGGCGTTGGGACTCCTCATGACCGGAGAAACAGATACAGAAGGATATGGGAATCCACCAAAAACCGTTGTGGAGCCATAGGGACTGGGTTTCCACGTAAGCCGCCCAATCCACCAAAAACCGTTGTGGAACCGTAGGGGCTGGATTTCCCAGCCCGTATAGAACAATGATCAGATTTGATAATTTAAAAATTCGCTGGTTGACAACACCCGCTCTCATCCTCGCAAGTGCGTTCATCACAAACGCCATCATCATGTTGTTATGCCACTATAATCCACTCGAAGCCTACCAAGCAGCAGTGAGCGGCGCATTCGGGAACGGAAGAAAATTCGGGGAGACGCTGGTAAAAAGCACGCCGTTTCTGATGGCAGGGCTGTCGGTTGCTATGGCGTTCCGGTGCGGAATTTGGAACATCGGTGCCGAAGGACAGTTTCTGATAGGGGCACTAACAGCGACGTGGTTCGGGACAAAGCTCGCCCCAATTTTTCCGCAAACCCCGTGGATTGCCGTGCCAATCTGCCTCTGTTTCGCCACAGTCGCAGGCGGCGTTTGGGGACTCATTCCCGCAATTCTTAAAGTAACGCGCGGGGTCAACGAAGTCATCAGTACAATCATGTTGAACTACGTCGCCCTCCATCTTGTAAGTATGATGATAGACGGCGGTCCGTTGCAGGAAGCAGCACAGCGCGGCCCACAAAGCGACCGAATAGCCGAGTGGGTATTCCTGCCTCGTATTTTGCCGCCGCATCGGGTCCACCTCGGTATTGTTATCGCTGTGGTCTTGGCGATTATCCTGACATTTATTTTATTTAGGACAGCGTTCGGATTTCAACTCCGTGCAGTCGGCGAAGGCGCTGCTGCAGCGGAAGCCGCAGGAATTTCGATTGTACAAAACACGCTTCGCGTCTTTTTCATCAGTGGGGCACTCGCAGGGCTCGGTGGCGCAATTGAGTTGACGGCACTGACGCGTCGGCTCTTTCTTAACTTTTCACCCGGATACGGTTACACAGCAATTGCTGTCGCCTTGTTGGCGAAACTGAATCCTTTAGTAACGGTCGCAGCTGCGTTGTTATTTGGCGCGCTTTCTACAGGTTCATACAGTATGCAGCGAACAGTAGGCATCTCTGACAAAGTGACGTTCGTGATGCAAGCGACAATCCTCCTTTTCGTTATTGGTTATAGTTCTGTCCAACTTTTTCGGAAGCGGACATCTGCACATACTGAGTCAAAAACAGAAGAGGCACCAGCGGAGGATTTGTAAACCCACTTATTGCGTCAATTTCAGAGACATTCAATTCTTTGACTATGCCTGTGAATTAGCAGAATTCGAGGAAGTTGCTTGATCGGATTGCAAACGACTCAGACACAATCAGAGGGGTATAGAATCAACCAAAAACTTGTGCGAAACGAAGTGGAGCACAGACCAGATTAAATAGTTAAAAATATGTTTGAGGATATTCTTTCAGCAACAATTCGCGGGGCAACCCCGCTCCTACTCGCCGCATCAGGCGAGGTTATCTCCCAACGCGCCGGTGTCCTTAATATCGGTATCGAAGGGATGATGCTCTTCGGCGCATTTTTCGGCATGGTCGGCTCCTTCTACACAGCAGAATTCGCCATGATCGCGCCGTGGTTCGGACTTTTAATAGCAGGACTCAGTGGACTGATTGCCGCTGCCTTGTTTGCGCTGTGCGCCATAAAACTCCGTGGCGACCAAGTCATCATCGGCACCGCAATGACCCTCCTGGCATTAGGCTTAACAGAAGTGATCTATCAGCGACTCTTCGGCATAACCGGGATCGCACAAGGCGTGCCCGCGTTTCAGCAGATTGAGGTTCCACTGCTCTCCCAAATTCCTATCTTAGGACCGGCACTGTTTTCACACAACATTCTCGTCTACATTGCATTTCTACTGGTGCCGTGTGTCTATTTTTTTCTTTACCATACGCAGCCCGGACTCCGTATACGCGCCTGCGGCGAGCATCCAAAAGCAATCGCTGCCGCCGGTGCTAACGTCCTCTGGCTGAGAACCCTGTGTCTACTATTTGCCGGTGCAATGGCAGGTATCGCTGGCGGTTACCTCTCCCTCGCCGATGTCCCCTATTTTACACCCGGCATGACAGTCGGTCGTGGATTTATTGCGTTAGCGATAGTGATCTTCGGGAAATGGCATCCTGTAAAGGCGGGTGGTGCAGCGTTGCTTTTCGGACTCGGTACAGCCCTCGATGCACGGTTTCAGGCACTCGGTTGGGACATTCCGTATCAGGTCTTTTTGATGTTGCCTTACGTTCTCTGTTTGGCAGTTTTAGCAGGTTTTGTCGGGCGCGCCGAGGCACCCTTGGCATTAGGAAGACCCTACGAACAATCAGATTAGCCATTCGCGAATCGCAATTCGCGGTTTGCTAATCGCGGGATACGGTTCACGGTTCGCGGTCAGCGGCCTGCTATCTGCCAATTAAAATGTACTACCGAGGCGAAGGTGAACGCTATTTGTATCGCTGGACGGAGCGTACCCAAACGGAATCGCATAATCAATGCCAGCCGTGAGTGCCCCTAAATCTACATAAACCCCAGTACCGACCGAGGACGGCAGACGTACTGATGCGTTAACATCCGCCAACGAACCCCAGACATTCCCCGTATCCAAAAAGACAGCACCGCGGAGCGCAGAGTAGATCGGAAACCGCAGTTCTGTATTAAAAATGAACTGCACATCGCCACGATGGATACCCGTTCTATCCTCTGGACCGAGAGAACGTTCCGCGTAGCCACGAACCGTCGTACTGCCGCCTGCCCAAAACCGCTCAAAAGAGATGAGTTGCGCACGGCGATTGGAACGCAAGCCTGTGGTAACACCGACCCTAAGTGCAGTCGCTAACACAAGCCCCCCCACAAGCTTCTGATAATAGCGTGTATCGGTTGTTGTTTTAACGAAACCCGTCTCTCCTTGCAAAAAGCCACCAGCATATTCAAGTGTGAGTGCGTTGTATATGCCGTCTGTCGGATTCAGGTACCGCACACGGCTATCATACGTCCAAGAGAAACGCAAACTACTGACAGTCGTCTGGAATGGATCCAATTCTGCCGGCAATGCTGCCGCTTGTCCGGTTCGCACCAATGGTGAAACCGGTTCCCTCAAATCTCGGTAGCTATATCGTAAATCAACGTAGTTGGATTGCGATAATCTCCTGCTGAGGATGAAACTCCCTTGCAACGCACGCACGTAATCGTCTATCTCCAATTTCCTTGCAGATAACTGTAAACTGCCAAGCGTCCGTCCGATAAGCCACGGCTTAGTGAGCGTTGCATTCAGGAGATAACCTAACTCATTTCGCCATCCGATACCCGCACGCAAGCGGCCTCGGATGTTCCGTTTAAGCAGAAAATTGCTGTCCGTCAACTCACCTGTCAAGCGGGGGCCCTCTGCTAAACTATAGCCGCCCCCAATGCTATAGGTGCGTGATTCCTGTTTCTCCACTCGTATCAAAACGGAGTTGGTTTTAAGAGTTGCCTCGACCCCATTCTTACCCGTGAGTTGTTCAGTCCTAATCCGCTCCGCTTGAACGCCGTGAAAAAGTCCGAGACTATAGAGGCTTTGTTGGGCACGGCTTAACTTCTCCGATGTCCAAAGCGTCCCTTCAAGATGTCGGACCTCCCGTTCAAGCACATGCTGCATCACCACGTCCGTATCACCTTTAAAATAGAACTTCCCGAACGCCACCTGTTCACCTTCTGTAGCCACAGTAAGGTGGAGGACACCGTGCTCAAAAACTTCAAGGTGCGTTGCGTGTTGTATAAGTGTATAGCGAGGGTTACCCGCAAAGTCTTGGAGGCTCCAGCGTTCTCCAACATTGGTCGCGACGAAAACCGCTTCAAGTCCAAGGTTATGCTTTCTAAAGGTATTCCGAACTTCTAAGGGGAGTTTACCTTCCGTGAGCGTTGCCGAAAAATCGCCTGCTATTTCAAAGACGGGTGTTTCCGTCTCTGGCACGTAGGTGGCAATGACGACGGCATCAATGTATCCGAGTTCACGATAGGCTTTCAGAATCGCATCTTGGTAGGCATTCCGCTTCAGCGACGTGTTCGGTTGCGGAAGCGGAAGTTCATCTTGCAAGCGTTCGAGAAGGGTCGCAGTATCCAACGCCCAGTTCCCACTGATGTCCCATCGGTGGATCATTTCCTTGTGTTCTTCAACAATGCTAATATGTATACCGATTTCACCGACAGTCTGCCCTTCCGATTTCTGTTTATCAAGTGTCGCTCTGAGAGCCGCTTTTGGATACCCAGCCTTCCCATATAAAAGGCTCAGCTTATGCACATCTGTATCAAGTTCTTGTTGAAAAAAAAGGTGTCTCTGTTCGCGTCGGAACAACCCCTTAGCAATACGGGCTTGCAGATTTGGTATAAAACCGGTAATCGGTTTTATCGTCATTTCCCGTAGGAGTTCTACATCCGAAAACGCACGATTCCCCGCAAAACTGACACCACTGACCACATATTGCATCCCAGGGTTAATCGTAAGCATGACTTCGGAAACATCCACAACCGCCTCCTCCACAGTTGTGTCGTGGTAACCCGCCGCTTTAAAATAAGATTTTATCCGCCGTTCCCACACAGTAGTTGTGGAAGTATTTATTAACGGAACTATATCTGCCTTGAACGTATCTTGGAGTGATAAGGGAACTTCACCGTCATCTGCCTCGAACTTAAAAGTCACTCGCTTGCCCTCACTCACCTCAAATCGCAGCACACCGGTTTCACGGGAAAAGGTCGGGACGATAGTCGCCGTCGGATAGCTATTTTCTCGGTAAATCGCCCGCATCGATGCTACATCAGTATCTACACTGGATTTGTTATAAACCGGGTGTTGCTGGCTGAAGGTACAGGCGGCTTCAAGTCGGTACGTCGGTATAGCAGAATTTCCCTGAATTTGCAACGCCTTAATAGGCGAAGCATCGCCCAAGGTTATCTGATAAATTAACCTGACACGTGCGGGACGCTGCTCGCCTGATTCCTGTGATTCAACTTCGGATGCGATATCTGAAGCCACAACACTGGCACCAAAATATCCATAAGCCTCGCATACCCGCTTAATACGGCGAATATCGGTCTTGATCACCTTAGGGATGTATATACCCTCCGGTTTCAAAGTCAGTACTTCGTTGATGGCAAGCTTAAATTCACTGTCCGAAACACCCAGGATTATGATTTCTTCGATGCGCGCGAAAGGTGTCAGTTGATAGGTTAGCGTAACCCCATCAATTCCATCTTGGGCATAGACCTTGATTTGCGCATACCGCTGTGTTGCGTAGAGTGCCTTAACGCTCTGTTGAATAGCATACCGAGAGAAAACACCACCAACTTGCACCGCTGTCTGGTTTCTGAGGATATTGAGTTGTTCTGTGGTTGACGTTACAGGTTGCCTATCAATCCGATATTCTATCTCTGCGACGCGCTTGTCTGTGGTTTCCATGGGTGTGTTCGCACCCACAGCACCGACAAAAAAGCAACACAGCAATAGAATAAAACAACTCAAACTTTCTATTCGTGTGTTGTAACTCGCCCAACTCATAAGCATCTTTTACTCGTAGATGGCAATTAGCCGTCAGGTTGCTCGCTTCGCCAATAGCCAACAGCCAATAGCCAACAACCAATTAAAACCGTCCCTTAAACTCAATATCAACACCATGCTCGCCTTGATCGTTTGTCTCAATTTTGATGGACATATTTTCGCCAAGCGGGTACTCCGCCTGATAACGCGCGTCCCCCTCAAACGGACGCTGAACGCTAAACGTAAATCCACCGAATGTTCTTGAGATCGCAGTATTACGGAGCAGAAACTCTATGATGTCTTCGTGTGTGAGGACCTCAGTTGTTGTCGTAGTCGGTGCGCTGAGTGTAAAATTTGGATTATTTAAGGTGCCAGTGAACGTCGCATAAACCTGGATGTCTACGATACTCTCATCTCTTGGCAGGACCCCACGAATACGGTTTGGGGTTCGGAGAAGGATATTCAGATCTGGATTAAAGTTGAAGGAATCCCGATTGCTAATCGTCGAGCCTTCAATAAATTCAAAAGGTTGTAAAACCAGTCCTATTTTTCCATCGCGCACCGACACATCCCCTGTGAGTACCGGCTGATTGATCGGTCCAATGAGTTTCCCTAAGCACGCGATTTCAAAATCTGTCGGTCCAGTAATCGACGAGAGGACTCGGAAATCGGAGGGTATATTAAGGTCCAGATCCAGATAGAGGTCCCGTAGGATTGGATAATCCAACGCAACCTCGGCTTCGTTTATTGACACACCCGTGAGCCAATCCCTGACGCTCTCCCAATTTTGCTGATAGTAGCCGCCGTCTATGTTCAAGCTACCCGTTAGATAAGGTTTCAGCAATCCGCCATGCAGACGGAATTCAGCGGAATTAAGGTTCGCCCGATACGCCGCCGGCTGCTCAAAGACAACATCTGCGATGTTGGCAGAAACGTCCAGCACCGGCGGGGTTTGCCATATCCGTCTATCTGGCGGCGCAGTAATTGAACCGCGTATCGAAAAGGTTCCACCGTTCAATACACCGTCAAACGCTGTAATGCTCGCGCCTTTTTCGGATAACCGAATTTCACCCACAGCCTCCTTAACGTCAATACCAGCGTCTGAAAATTCGAGTCCGACATCCGTGAAAGACACGTTCCCGATCGCTTGCGGTGCTTCAATCGTGCCAGTCAATTCAACGTGAATATCGCCAGTCCCCGTTGCAGCGTCGAGTCCGGACACCACAAACGGTAGCATGTCAAGGTCTGTTACAATAACATCCAGAATACCGTCCATTCGGGTCTGCTGGAGTTCCTGCCAGACGGTCTCTGGTGTTTGTTGGATTCTCCTAATAAAAGGAATTAACGCCATTTGATACGGCATCGTCCATGAGAAAGTCAGCAAATTTTCACCGAACGTCGCTTCAACATACCGTTTTTTTGAAATCTCCCATTTCCCGTTTTGATACCGAACCCGCCACCGCAGATCAATCGGCACATCGTGTAGATAAAGTTCAGCAGGATCGCTCGTATGTCGCCGGATTGTTATCTTCGGGTTCTCACTCGTTCCATTCAACTGTAAAGTTCCCGACAGCGCACCTGTAACCCTGTAAGACAGGGGCCAAGCCGCTGTCAATGCCGAGACATCGAAATTCGCCACCCGGAGTGCTACATCAAATTCACCGTTGGTCTGCCAGATGTGCGCGGCATCTATACTCAGCGTCGTTTTACCTGATATCGTCCGATCATCGCCGAGAAGCTCTTCCGGTTTCCTGTCTTCGTCGCTAAAGGTCTGTTTGATTAAGAATGTATCTTGGTTTTCGAGACGAAACGCCTCGGTTAGCGTAACAGCACCATCATTGATGGCTATAAGGACCGGCTGCGGGTCTTGGAAATCGTAACGCCGATCGAATGCCTTGAAAGCGAGACGGACGCTATTAATCGATAAAATTGCATCTGAAACAGCTACAAGATCTACAAGTGAAGGCATCTCTTGAATCTGTGGAACCGGTAGCATCTCTCCAATCGTAAAAAACCTGTCAAGAGGCACACTGAGTTCTTTGAGCGAGACTGTTAGATGACCTTCGACATCTTCCATTACCGCCACGGGCACGATCTCTCGCACCGTTGAACCGAGCGGAAATAGGTCAAACCGCAGTCCTACCAATCTTATCCCTTTAGGGACCAATCCGTTTAGGACCAATCGTCCGCCTTGAAGTCTACAGGCACCCGACCCCATTTCAAACGCAAAGGTCGGAACATCAACCCTATTTTCCTCGGCAGTCAGTTGGACCTTCATGTTGCGGATCGGTTCGTGGAAATTCTTTAAAATGAGTTCTAACGCCTCAAGAGACACGTTCCCCACCAGATAAGGGGATTGCGTCGTGCCTCGCAGTGCGACATCTATATCAACAGTGCCGTCTGCCTGCGAAAAAAACGTGTCGATACCGGGGAAAAAATCCAGCGGTAATTCACTTCCCCTGAAGCGCAGATGAATCGGTGCTTCGAGATGGCGTTCAGAGAGATCCATCGACACAAACGCCAAATTAAATGGAACAACGCCGCTAAGCGTTAGCGTGTCAGCACCATCTTTTAGCGAAACATCTTCAATAGTTATCTGATTGTTGCTGTACTGAAGGTTTCCTGCCCACACCTTTTCATTGAGGTTCCCCTGCCATACGCTTGCGATAGTAGGTGCCTGAAGCGTACCGCCTACACTGATACGTACCGACGCACGCATTGTGGGAGACGTAATTTGTAGTGGGATCTCTACAGCGAGAGGCTCCGCTTGCCCGTTAGTAGATGTGGACTCTGGATCAGAACGGAACTGGAGCGGCGCGCTATTCACGAGATGAAAATCATAGCCATCGAGGACGAGTTCATTAATTTCACCAACGACTGTCATATCTTCTGGGGCTAAACCCGTCCCGCTGAGCCTGACGTGGCCGGAGGCGACCCCATAATCCGCAATGTCCACCTGTGATGCCGACACATCAATAGCGAACTGCATCGCGTCGGTATCTCGCCGTGAGAACGCCGCTGCGCCTTGCGCACGGTAGGTCCCGATCCCTATCTGTCCGTTTGCTTCCACTGTTGTGATATGTATGGATTCTAAACCGAAGTCGATATCAACACGCAGTCTTTCCAATGTGATGGAGGGAACATAAGATGTGAAATAAATCGGACTTTGAACTGCTGTTTCGGCATAGAGTAGCACATGCGGTTTCGCAAGGGTGCCTCCAATCTCCATGGAAGCCTCTAACAGTCCTGTTATGTCACTATCGGCAATCTTCATCGGCAATGTGGCGAGATCCATGGCAATGGTGTCAACACGGAGATGCAGCTCGGAATTGTCAACATCTTCTGGTCGAACATCAATGGCCCCTTCCACGTTCACAGCGTTACCGAGAAGTTTGAAAGCACTGTCTGCGAGGCGCAGCGTTTCGTCCTGATACGCAACCTTACCACCAGCATCGCTTATCTCAATGTCGCCGACCTCGGTTTTCAATGTTAAGGTTGGCAATGTCCATTCTAACGCAAGCACTGGAAGCGCAGGTGTCCCGGTTATGTCTATAGTATACCCCACCGTGCCACTCTGCAATATCTCATCAGGCAACCCGAATGCTGGAGCAAAGGGTGCCAGTGCAAAGCCGTCAGCACCGCCCTGAAAATGCATCGCTTCAGTCTTCGCGTCAAAGGTTCCTGTCAATTCAATAAAAGGGAGGTTATCTCTCAATGTCCTTAAGGCGAGCGTCTCAATCGTCCACCTATCGTCTTTGAGGTGTAGGCGAATCGGTGCTGCGTTTGTGAACGGCATCCCGTGTCCGGTTTCCGAGTTCTCGTAATGGAGTTGACTCGTGACAATGTGAATGTCAACATCATAAGGATACACCTTCTTTTCTTCGGGTTCAGTAGCTGTCGGTGCGGGTGCTAAGTCGGCTATCGTCCCACTTATTGAAACCTGCCCATCAGCAGTTCCTGTAACTGTTTCAAGTGTTGGGTGTAGGATACGCAGAAATGGAGCAACATCGGTTCCGTTACCCGCTACGACGAAACGGTACGGATTACCCTCTGTCGTCCCCACAATCCCTCTAATCTGACTTGTCCCGTCAAAGCCGTGTCCCTGAAAATCGTAAATATCATCCTCGCCGGTGGTCTTTTTCCGCTCCACAAGTCTACCGAACAGATACGCATCACCAAGGAGGTGCTTAGCATCTTGTCCAGCGTGTAGATAGGTTATATCCGAGATGTCCAGTTCCACCCGAAAATCAGCGTCCTCTGATGCTCTGAGTATCCCGATGAACTGAACATCAAATTCGCCTTCAAAAGGAAAATCGGCTATCTTTGCGGCTTTAGCGATCTCTTCAAAGCGGACAGGCGCGTCGCTTTCCAATCGGAGATCAAGATCGCCGTTGGCAGCCACAGCGACATTCATCGTAATCCGCTGCCCACGCGTGGTTATCTTAAAATCCGAGATACTGGCGTTGTAATCTTCGATCCGTAGTGGGAGCGTTAACGGATCTAAATGGATACCCCACGCTACTCCATCTGTGACGCTGAAGTCCGCACGACCATCAAGATGGACGAGCGTGCCATCCAATGTGAGTTCGCCCCTGAGTTCACCCTCCACCGGATATTCCGAACCCAACAACAACTTCGGATAGTGCTGAACATAAACGGGGTCCGCAATGATACTGAACGCCGCCGGAAAATCACCTTTAACGTCCACAGTCCCGTTAATCGTGGCACGACTTTCATGTTGGTTGTTGGTTATCGGCTGTCGGCTTTCCGTCCCAAGATTCTCTTCTCCAATCACTGACTGCTGACCGCTATGCGTTAGCAATCCCTCTTCAATAAATACCCGACCCTCCTGATACCGATAATTCCCTATCAGAACGCCGAGGGGGATGTCGTTGAAGGTCGCATCCGGTACCGCCAGAACCCCTTTTAGGATGCCATCTGACGACAATGTTGCAGACGATGTGCCTATACCGCCGAAATCCTCGGTGTTCGCAACCTTTGTCAACGTGTCGAAATTAATACCCACTGCCTGAATGTCCAAAACGTCCTGCTGTCCCAACGGAAAAGGTGCAGCAACATCAATCGTTGTCACATCAAAGTTTCCGTTTGCCTTCAATTGACCGGCTTCAATCGTGCAATTGAGCCTTGAATCTTCAAGGGCGACTTCATTGAGCGTCATTTCTGTCAATGCTATTTCGCTGTTGAGATTGAGATTTGAAAGGTCGGTACTGGTTCCGCTGAATTTTGCGGTACCTGAGAGGTATCCTATCCCGTCTGAGAGGTATTCTGGGAGCGTCATAAACATTGACGAAAGTGGGATGAGTTGGACTTCTGTGGCGCGCCACTGCCCGGTGTAGTTAAACGGATACGTCGTCAGTTGTTGAAGCTGCTTGAGTAGATTGCCTTCAGGCATGCTTTTCAGATTGATGCTTCCCTCACCCAACAGACTACCATCGGCAATTTGTGCGCTGAGGGTCGTCAGCGTTAGCGTTGGCGTAGGTGCGTGCTTGATATGTCCTGCAACCTCTAATTCTGATAACGCTATTTTTCGACCATCTGCTGCCTGGACCATAGAAAACGTCGGCATACTCACAGCGAATGTTTTAACATCTACAGCCGAATCCGTGCCTTCCCCTTCCAACTTCGCTTTCAGCAGACCTTCAAGTGCTATATCTTCGCTGAGAAACTGCTGGACATCCGAGACATCCAGTTCGAGATTGAGAACCCCATCCCACGTGAAGCCCACACGGTCTTCGCGCTTCGCATCGCTATTCTCTCCTTGTCTAAATCCACCTTTAATTCTCAGTGCCGAGTCGCCAAACGAAAAATAAAAGTCCTCTAACCGACTACCGTCCGCCAATAGCACAAAGTCTGCATCGAAGTTATTAATCGCCGTCTCAGTGCCGTTGAACGTCAGACTCCCCTTGCCAATCCGCAGACTTCCGTCATGGTCCCATGTGTTAAGCGTGCCATTCACTCTGATAGAAATGTCATTGATGGCTATGCGGAGGTCCTGTTGTGTATCGAGATAAGCAATACTGCCACGATTCAATCTAATAGATTCAGCCTTGAAATCGAAGGATGAAGCTTCTCGTGGTGTGTCCTGCTGCGCTTCTTGTGGTGTGTCCTGTTGTTTAAGAATATGTGTAAGATTGAGGCTACCGTCAGAGTTCCGAACGACGTGAATCTGCGGTTCAGATACCTCCAGATTCTTTACCTCAAACCTGCGAGTGAGGAGTCCAAGCAGGTTGTATTTAAGAACAACTTTCTCTGTGGCAATTACTGGTAGGTCTGGTTCTTCCTTGTTTGAAATCGAAAGACTACCAATAGTAACACTTCCTAAGATATTTCCCTGTATTTTCCCAATGTCCGCAGTATAGTCGTCTGTTATCCGATTTCTGAGTTCAACCTCAAGCCGTCCTTCTACCCAATCCAAGAAAGTCCCTGAACGGATAAAGAAAAACGTACCACAGATAAACGCTATGCACAGAAAAACGAATATTTTGATGAGGTTGGCAGGTCTCCAAAATCGCCTAATCCTGCTATCGGCTTTTTCCATCTTCCGTTCCTTTGCCGCCCTTCTTCTGTTCAAATGCTGCTGTGACAATCTCTGCTGTTGTCTGATTGGGTAAAGGCGCGGCCGCTTGGATGTTCCGATCAACTCTAAGCCAAAGCAAATACTCGATATTTGCGATGTCCTTGTGAATCGGTGAATAGGTGAGGCCCATCACGGTTGCATCGAGTTTCTGGCTAACAAAAGCACTGAGGTGGTCTATCGTCTCAATATGAACCCGTTTGTCAGGCACAACGCCGCCCTTTTTGACGTGTGCTTTCCCTGCTTCAAACTGCGGTTTGAGGAGCGCGATAATGTCAAGATGGTTATCGGTTGTCGGTTGTCGGCTATTCTGCTGTGTGAGAAGTGCGATGACTTTCGGCAGCACCGTTCGCAACGAGATAAAAGAGACATCAATCACAGCAACAGAGATTTTTTTAATTGTTAAATCTGGGCACCGTTCCGTTACATTCCGCGGGGGTTTTCGATTAATTTCAGAGGTTACCTTCGGATGTCTGAGGTTTGTTAAGTGTGACAGCGTGAGATGCCGGATGTTCATTTTCTCGATCGGTAGGACCTGTGGATGGGTGCGCAACTTCCAAGCGAGCTGCCCATAACCGACATCAACAGCGTAGACGAACTTGGCACCGTGTTGAAGAAGACAATCTGTGAAACCACCTGTTGATGCACCAACATCAAGCGCAACTCGATCCCGCACGTTCACGCCAAAAGTAGATAACGCCTTTTCCAGTTTGAAGCCACCGCGACTCACATACTTCTGCTGCGCCTGCACAACGATTTTCGCATCGGCAGGAACCCGTTGGCCCGGCTTAATCATAGAGTCGCCATTGACAGTCACCGCACCCGCAAGAATGAGGCGTTTCGCCTGCTCGCGACTCTCCACGAATTGATGTTCTACTAAGAAGGTATCTATCCGTTTCATATTGGTTGTCGGTTGTCGGCTATCGGCGGTCAGGGCGTTCCGATACGCGAATCAACGGTATGAAGCCTATAAAGGCTTCCCCGCACTCTTAGTTGTCAGTTATCGGTAACTGGCCAAAAAAGTCTCTTAACTGACCGCTGAGAGAATTTTTTTGAAAAAAAAATCCGACCTGATGGCTGACAGCCATTAAACCATCATCTTCGCAGCGCGAGCGATAGCGTTCGCATCACACTGACACAGCGCATAAAGATGTTGGACATCACCATGCTCAATAAATTCATCAGGGATACCGAGGTTCGTGACTTGCACGTTCGTGACATCTGCCGCAGCGAGTGCCTCCAAGACAGCACTGCCGAAACCGCCCATCACGACACCGTCTTCAACCGTAATCACCTTGCCGATACTCTCTGCGAGCGGAACTATCGTCTCAGTGTCCAGCGGTTTTACAAACCGGGCATTAATAACCGTCGCCGAGATTCCCGAATCCGCCAAGGTTTGCGCCGCTTCCAATGCAGGATAGACGCGATTGCCGATAGTAAGAACCAGCACGTCTTCACCCTCCCGTAGTATCTCGCTTTTACCAATCGGGAGCGGCTGGAGTTCGAGTGCCATCTTTACACCGACACCCGTCCCACGTGGATAACGGAACGCAATCGGACCCCCTTCATAAACAAGTGCCGTCTTCACCATCGACTGCAACTCGTTCTCATCTTTCGGTGCCATCACCACCATATTCGGAAGCGAACGGAGATATGCCAAATCGAAAACGCCGTGGTGCGTCGGACCGTCTGCCCCCACAAGTCCGGCTCTGTCCAACGCAAAAATGACGGGAAGGTTTTGGATACACACATCGTGTAACACTTGGTCATAACTCCGTTGGAGGAATGTCGAATAGATAGCAACAACCGGACGCATGCCCTGTGCGGCAAGCCCACCGGCAAATGTGACAGCACACTGCTCTGCCAACCCGATATCAAAACACCGACTCGGAAACACTTCAGCAAACTTATCAAGTCCGGTGCCACCCGGCATCGCTGCCGTTACACCCACAATCCGTGTATCCCGTTTCCCTAATTCAATCAATGTTTGACTGAATACCTCTGTATAAGAGGGGGTCGCAGGTTTCGGTTTCGTCGTTTTCCCTGTTTTCAGATTAAAAGGACCGCTGACGCTATAGAAGCCTACCGGATCCGCTTCTGCGGGCGCATAACCGCGTCCTTTTTCCGTCACGACATGCAGTAAGATCGGACCCGTTAGGTTACGGATGCCTGTCAACACGGGGATCAGTGCCTCTAAATCGTTGCCATCGAGCGGACCGAAGTAGCGGAACCCGAACTCCTCAAAAAGCGTTCCTACCTTCAACGATGCCTCGATTTTACGGGCGATCTGCTTAGCGTCCTCCGAAATCATGTTCATGAACTCTTTCACACTGGAGCGGAGGAAATTGTATTGTGGAGAACTCGTGACCTTATGAAAATGTTTTGAGAACGCACCAACAGTCGCCGAGATCGACATGTTATTGTCATTGAGGATCACAAGCATATCGTTTCTGAAATCGCCAGCAGCGTTGAGCGCTTCAAACGCCATCCCACCTGTTAGACCGCCGTCACCGATGATAGCAACGACTTTGTAAGTTTCATTGATAAGATCGCGTGCCGTTGCAATCCCCAACGCAGCAGCGATGGAGGTACTCGAGTGTCCGGCACCAAAAACGTCGTACTCACTCTCGGCTCTGCTGAGAAATCCACTAATCCCACCACTTTGGCGGATCGTCGGAAACGCTTCTCTTCTACCGGTAAGCAGTTTATGTGGGTAGGCTTGATGCCCAATATCCCAAATCAATTTATCGCGCGGCGTATCGTAGATCGTATGCAGTGCTATCGCTAACTCGATCGTACCGAAGTTTGGCGCGAAGTGCCCCGGATGTTCAGAAAGCACTTCCAACAGATAGGCGCGCATCTCCTCAGCAAGTACTTTCAGTTCATCAATCTCAAGTGTTTTAAGGTCTGCGGGACTGTTGATTTTTTCTAAGAACATATTTATGAATTCCTTTTTTATCGTTATAACTTATAACCATCTTTTAAAAGTTATCTGTTTCAAGGAGGTTCGTTACCCGCTGCTCTGCATTTTCGAGCATTTCCCTGCAAGATACGACCAAGCCAATACCTTCTTCAAAAAGTTTCAGGGAACTCTCAAGAGGTAAGTCGCTGCCCTCCTCTAATTGTTCAACAATTTGTGATAGTTTAGTGAGTTTTTCTTCAAAAGTCATATATTACCTCAATCCTTCTCCGTATCATCAAGTTCTTCAACGCGACACACAAGATGTCCGTGTGCCAACTGTACCTCTATGCTATCGCCTACCGACACCTGTTGCGTTGAGGTCAACACTTCCCCATCCGTTTTTCGACTGATGCTATAGCCGCGTTCCAGGGTCGCCAATGGACTCAGGGCGTTCAGGCGGTGCGCAAACGCTTGGAGATCGCGTTTACTATCAGAAAGTCGTCGTTCCATAGCGTTCCGACTCGCAGTTTCTAAGTCGTCTACCCTCTGAGAAAGTTGATTAATAGCCTCCATTCGGCGTGTCGGAGAGAGACGCATCTCGAACTCCTGAAGCTGCGTTTTATGGGCTGCGAACCGATCTAATATTATTTTACGGAGCCACGTTTCAGTGCCTTCCAATCTCCCGAAAAGTTCATACTGATCAGGAACAATGTGTTCAACCGCCGCAGAAGGTGTCGGTGCCCGATGATCTGCTACCATATCGGAGATTGTAAAATCCGTTTCATGTCCTACTGCAGACACCACTGGAATCCTTGAAGCGAAAATCGCACGCGCAACAACCTCTTCGTTAAATGCCCAGAGATCTTCAACCGAACCACCGCCGCGACCGACGATTAACACATCTATATCATGGCGCGTATTCAGCATCTGAATCGCGTGAACGATGCCCTCTGCTGCACCTTCACCTTGGACAAGCGTCGGATGTAACACGATTTCAGCCAATCGGTACCGCTTATTCAACTGTTGGTAGATGTCTTGAATCGCCGCACCGGACCCTGATGTAACGACCCCGATCTTCCCCGGAAAACCGGGTAACTGTTTTTTATGCGCCGGATCAAACAACCCCTCCTCAGTGAGCCGTTGCTTCAATTCTTCAAACGCTCTTTGTAACGCCCCGATCCCCAACGGTTTCACTTGACTAACCGTTATCTGATATTTGCCTTGAGGACCATAAACCGTAATCTTTCCTTGGATCTCTACCTCTTCACCGTCGCGGAGGAAAGAACGAAAACGAGACGCATTGCTTCGCCAAAGGACACAACTCATTTGGGTGTTCTCATCCTTGAGCGTGAAATAGATATGCCCTGAACGAGGAAAACTGCAATTTGACACCTGACCGCGAACCCACACATTTTGAAAGGGTTGATGCTGTTCTATCAGCTTTTTCAGCATCGCCGTTATTTCACTGACACTGTGGACAGTCTTTTCTGGTGCGAACATATCTATCTGCATAATTGTTACAGGAAACCTCTTAACCGAAAACTAACAACTGAAAGGATTACGCAGTAATCCGTACTGACAACCCATCAATATTGATATTGAATCGGCACGATGCTTACCGCCATTCCCGTGTTGTCGTCGAGTTCTATTTCGACCCCACAAAGTTTCACATTATCCTTAGCGACAGTAAAGCGCGTCGGCATCATCGTCAAAAATCCGTTGATCACATCGTCTATCCGTGTACCGATAACCGAATCATGCGGTCCTGTCATACCCACATCGGTAATGTAAGCCGTGCCTTGTGGAAGCACACGCGCATCCGCTGTCTGCACATGTGTGTGCGTACCGACCACCGCGCCGACCTTGCCGTCGGCGTGCCAGCCCATCGCGATTTTCTCGGAGGTCGCCTCCGCATGGAAATCGAGAAGGACGTACGGCGTTACCGCTTTCACTTCAAGGAGAATTTCATTCAGGGCATGAAACGGGTTGCTATACCTGTTCATGAAAATCTGTCCAGCGAGGTTGATAACCCCAAGTTGGGTCTGTCCATCACCTGACGTGGCAATCATGAAACCACGCCCTGGCACCTCGGTAGGGTAGTTTGCGGGACGGATGAGCTGAGGAGTTGTGTCTACAAAGTCAAAAATCTCTTTCTTATCCCAGACATGGTTCCCCGTTGTAATAACAGAAACACCCGATGCCAAAAGTTGATCTACGATTTCAAACGTCAATCCTTTGCCACCTGCTGCGTTCTCTCCGTTTGCAACAATAAAATCATATTTATCCTGATATTCATTCAGAAATTGCGTTGCCGCTGTTCTGCCGGGATTTCCAACAATATCTCCGATAAACAGTATCTTCATTTTGCCTCATTCACTTTCTGCATAGCAATTAGCACACTATCTGCTATCCGCTATTCGCTATTTGCCAACCGTTTCCAACGCTTCAAGCGTAAAAACCGACGCAAATGAACACCCGAGCGCATCGATTTTCTCAGTACCCCCCGCCTGCCGATCAATAACTGCCACCACGTGTTCCACTGTGTAACCCGCAGCGCGTATCTGTTCAATAGATGTACAGACCTGTCCAGCAGTCGTAATCACATCTTCTATCACGACCAGATTGCTTCCAACCGCAGCACCACCTTCTATGAGGTTACAAGTACCGTAGGTTTTCGCCGCTTTACGCACATAGAAACACGGAATTCCTGTCTGCAACGAGACTGCAGTCGCGAGTGGGATACCCCCTAATTCCAAGCCTGCTAAGCCGTCGCAATCCGAGGGGAGCAGTTTCGCCATCTCCTTAGCAATTGCCGTCAACAGTGCCGGATTACTCTCAAATCGGTATTTATCCCAATAGAAATTACTAATGTTCCCAGAACGGAGTTTGAATTCACCCGTGAGATATGAAGCATCACGGATCTGTTTTGCAAGTTCTATTTTTGTCACTTTTTAACTATTGCTCCTGAGCATCGTTCCACTTCGTTTCACGATGGTGCCTCGCTAATTTCAGCAGAGGTTGGAATATGTACACTTTTCTATTTCTTAGCCCCGCCTTTTTACCTTTGAATAAAACGGCAATTAGAATGAATCCTGCCAGAATTAATCAAAAACCACTGCGAAACGTAGTGGAGCAGTGACCAGTGTTAATAGTTAAAAAACCTCAATATGTGCCGTATCCTCCGCTATCACCTCTCCAACAACAGCGGCTTCTGGGCAATCCGCAGCATGGAGTTCCGCCAACGCCGCATCCGCATTCTCAGCAGGCAGCGAGAACAGCAAACCGCCGGATGTCTCCGCTTCCATCAAGATATGACGCATCGCTGCGTCATCCGTCCGGAATGTAACCTTGTCCGCAAGGAACGCCATATTCGCAAGATACGCTTGCGTATAGGTATCCTGTGCCACAAGTCCGGGTGCATCAGGAAAGTAGGGAACAGCACGGCTATCAATCTTTAAACGGACCCCGTTGCCCGCTGCCATCTCCGAAGCGTGTCCCAACAGACCGTACCCAGTGACATCCGTACAAGCACTCACCCCGTACTTCAGCATTACCTTCGACGCAGACGCGTTGAGACGTGTCATCGATTCAACGAGTTCCGGCAAGACCGCATCGCTGATT
>JAJECD010000008.1 GCA_022822215.1 Candidatus Poribacteria bacterium
AATCCGAAGATTAAAACTACAAGCAAATTGAGTTGAAAAAAAAAAGGAAAAGGGCTATCATGTAACAATAGAGGCAGGTCCGTGAGAATTAACACACTGCTGCTTAAACATCGGTAGAAGTTGTAACACGCAGTAGCTCGGGATTACAGATAAGATTTTTATACTGCAGTTTTACTCCCATCATCTGCGTGCGACGAAATCCAAACGAACCGCGAAGAACCTCTATTATTGGGACATATCGCGTTTTTTTTTATATTTATTATGACGGTCAGCGAGAAAAATTCGATTTTTGAACTGTTAGCACCGATACTTGACATTGATGGCATTGAACTTGTAGATGTTGAAACGCAGTTAAAGACTCTCCGACTCCTGATTCACAAACCCGGAGGCCTTTCAGTATCAGATTGCCAAGCAGTCAATAGTGTTGTGCGACCAATTTTAGAAGTGCATGAACACTTGGCAAGTTATACACAATTAGAAGTCGCCTCACCGGGCTTAGACAGGCCTTTACGAACCGCTGCGGACTTTCGGCGAAATTGCGGACGCACAGTTCGGATAGAAGTCGCTTCAAACAACGATAAAAAGCGTCAAGTGCAAGGCACCGTGGCAGAAGTATCCGAAGAGCAGGTGGTCTTAATAACAATTAACGACAACCGTGTCGCCATTAATATTTCAGAAATCTGCAATGGCTATATCCACCTGAAATGGTAGTCGGCACAAATAACTGGAAGCGTAGTTCACAAGCGTACATTCAGCGGACCTGTACATAGAGAAATTTGGAAAGGAGTACGCGGGGTGACCGGAAAAGTCCCCGTGGATATTATTTATGTTAGAAAGCCTCCAAAACGCTATTCGCCAAAATACAGCGCAAACAGAACTTCCGGAGCACGTTTTCGTTGAAGCCATAGAAGCCGCTTTACGTGCTGCTGCGCGTCGCGTTTACGGTCAAGATGCCGATATTTCCGTGGAGATCGATCTCGAAAAAGGAGACATACGGTGCTATGTCCCGAAGAAAGTCGTCAATATTATGCGAGATTTCTCAACAGAAATCCCGATTGAGGAAGCAAAGAAACTCCAAGCGGACGTTGAACTTGATGAAGTCCTAAACGTTGAGATCAATCCGAGTGAGTTTGGGCGCATCCCTGCACAATTGGCGAAGCAGATTCTCTTCCAAAAAATCAAACAGGCAGAACGCGAAAAAATCTATCAGGAATTCGCCGGTCGTGAAGGCGAAATCGTTACAGGATACGTCCAGCGTTTTGAACGCGGTGGTATTATCTTAGACCTTGAACAGACGGAAGCTTTTTTGCCGCCGCGCGAGATGCCCCGTTCAAAAACTTACGAACGCGGTAAGCGTCTACAATGCCTAATTCTGGCAGTGAAAAACGAGGTGCGCGGTGCGCCAGTTATCGTATCGCGTACACACCGTGATCTTCTCGCAATGCTTTTTGAGCAAGAAGTCCCTGAAATTTATGAAGGTCAGGTCCGTATCATGGCAGTTGCGCGTGATCCGGGGAATAGAGCGAAAGTCGCTGTCATGGCAACTGAAGAAGGTATAGATGCTGTTGGTACATGCGTTGGTGTCAAGGGAATTCGAGTCCAAACAATCGTCAGTGAACTTGACGACGAAAAAATTGACTTGTTAGAATGGAGCGAAGATACCAGTGTCTTCATTGCCAATGCTTTAAGACCTGCCGCCGTCCGTCGGGTGGAACTCGATGAGGGAAATAAAAGCGCGCGTGTCGTTGTTCCTGATAACCAACTCTCGTTAGCAATCGGTCAACGCGGGCAGAATGCACGTCTCGCCGCAAAATTGACTGGATGGAAAGTTGACATAAAAGGTGAATCCGAAGCAACTGTTTCGATTGACGAACTCTTTAAACCGTCTCTGGCCAACGAAGATTCGGACGCAACAGCATTCAAGGAAATCCCCGTAGATGCCGAAGCCAACTCTGAACAAACAGAAGCGGAAGAGACCGTTGAACAACCAACGGATTCGGAAGTGAATGTTGAAACGGACACTGACACTGAGAGCCTCGAAACTGCGGCAGCAAATACACAAGATGAAGACGCGGCTGTGATAAACTCTGAAGAAGACCCTGAAGATGATGACTTTGACACCGAAGACTCATAATATTCCCACAGTCTTTTTTTTCGGATTTACTCAGGAGTTTTTCCGCACGCCAGCGGCGTGCTATGTCTATAGAAGGTGACGTTTTTGAGGGACGTTATTCGCACTTGTATCGGGTGCCGTGGCAAATTTCTACAGAAAACGCTAATCCGATTTGTATGTCAAGGGGACGAAACGCTTCACATAGATAACCAGAAGAAGGCAGGGGGTCGCGGGGCTTATGTTTGCTGGTCTCAACCTTGCATTCAAAAAGCGTTCAAGTCTCCAAAACGGATTAATGCTCTGTTACGTGCAGAACTGACAAGTAACGTTATTGCGCGGTTTGAACAAGTTCTTCTTGAATATACAAGAACATCCACGAACTCAATAGGAAAAAAGGAGGAACTATCATGAGTAGAGCCACACGGCAGCGAAAATCTACAAAAGGGAATCATGAAGTGAATCAAGGTTCAGGTGTGCCTATTTCTAAATTGGCAAGGCAATATAAACTCACAAGCGGGGAACTCATCGCCATACTAAGAAACCACGGCGTTCAGATTAAAAATGAACAGAGCATGCTTGATCCGGACACTGTTGCCCTCGTCGAATCTGAATTAGTAGTAAAGCCCAATGCGGAAAATACATCAGCGGAGTCTATGGAAAACGATGCCGATATAAGTGCCAACACTACAAATGGTTTGCAAATCACAGAGGGGGTAACGGTAGCGGCTCTCGCCGAATCACTCGGATTACAACCTTCGGCACTGATTATGCGGCTGATGAAGTTACGGGTGATGGCAAATATTAACCAACGTCTCGATTATGACACGCTCGTAATGCTCGGCGAACACTTAAATTTTCAGGTAATCAAAGAACGGACCCTCGAAGAAGACTTATTAACGGATCCACCCGACCCGCCGGACTCCTTACAACCCCGGGCTCCAGTTGTCACAATCATGGGGCACGTTGATCACGGTAAAACTTCTCTCTTGGATTCTATTCGTCAATCAAACGTCAGTGAATCTGAGGCAGGGAATATTACACAACACATTGGGGCTTACCACGTGACTTTGGAAACTGGAAGCGTCGTTTTCCTGGATACACCCGGACACGCTGCTTTTACGGCGATGCGGGCACGCGGTGCCCAGGTGACCGATATTGTTGTTCTGATCGTCGCAGCCGATGACGGGGTTATGCCGCAGACAGTGGAAGCGATTAGCCATGCCAAAGCCGCCAAAGTCCCAATCGTAGTCGCGATTAATAAAGTTGATGTCCCTGGGGCACGCCCCGACTATATCCGACAACAACTGTCAGAACACGACCTAATGCCAGAGGAATGGGGGGGACAGACGATCTGTGTTGAAACCTCGGCGACAGAAGGAACCGGGATTGACACTTTGCTGGAAATGCTGCTCTTGGAAGCCGCCCTCCTTGAACTGAAAGCGAATTGCAATAAATCTGCGCGCGGTGTTGTTATTGAAGCAGAGGTGGATAAAGAACGAGGGACTGTTGCGACTGTTCTTGTGCAATCCGGAACCCTGCGGGTCGGAGACTCCTTTGTTTCAGGACGATACTCTGGCAAAGTTAGGGCAATGATAGATGACCATGGTAAACGGATGAGAGAGGTAGGCCCATCACGCCCGGTTGAAATCCTCGGTTTTACGGGTGTTCCAGAGGCGGGTGATAGATTTTATGCCGTTGACTCTGATCGGGATGCCCGGACCATTAGTGAAGCACGACAAGACCAATATCGGACTGAAAAACTGGGTGCGAACAGCCATGTCAGTTTAGAAAACCTGTTCCAACAGATTCAGGAAGGCGAGATTAAGGAGTTGAACGTTGTTCTTAAAGGGGACGTGCAAGGCTCAGTGCAGGCAGTTGCCTCATCCCTCCTTGATCTGAGTACGGAAGAAGTCAAAATCAACATCATTCACCAAGCAGTCGGGGGTATCACCGAAACCGATATTTTGCTCGCCTCGGCATCTGATGCTATTGTCGTGGGTTTTAATGTCCATCCAACAACAGAAGCCGTCCAAGCCAAGGAAACTGAAGGGATTGATGTCCGCACGTATAACGTCATCTATAATCTCATCTCCTACATCCATTCAGCTATGGAAGGCTTATTAGATCCAGAAGTCCGTGAGGTTGTTATCGGACGGGCAGAGGTTCGCGAATTGTTTAGAGTGCCGCGACTCGGTTTAGTTGCGGGAAGCTATGTGAATTGGGGTCGGATTTCCTACAATCAACCGCTTCGTGTGCTTCGCGACAACCGCTTAATTCACGAAGGGAAAGTAAATTCGCTGCGTCGTTTCAAGGATAATGTGAACGAGGTACAAGCGAACTATGAGTGCGGTATAGGTATCGAGACTTTTGATGACCTGAAGGTCGGTGACGTTCTCGAATGCTACGTCCACGAACAGGTGGCGCGATCGCTTTCCTGAGGGATATAGCTTAATAACGAATTATTTTTGGAAAAAGTGTGGTTGGCAACCGTGCTTGTAACTGACGGGCAGCGTTCATGCACATCGGTGTTTGTAAAATCTGGCTACGCATCCCGCAGAGCCGCTCGCTAAAGGCGAAACGTCGAGTTATCAAAAGTCTGGTAGAGAGGCTCAAGAACCGGTTCAATATCGCTATTGCCGAAGTGGAAGCACTCAATGCGCACGAAGCTGCGGTATTAGCCGCTGTCTCCGTTTCTAACGATGCGGCACATCTGAATAGACTCATCTCACACGTCATTGCCTTTATTGAGGCGAATGTAGACGCTGAGTTGGTGGATTACAAGACTGAATTTTTCTTTTAATTATTGAAGATTGTAGGTGACAACCTACTGTTGTAAAGATAGGGAAATCATGATAAACAATAGAAGGCAAGATCGGGTGAGTGCCTTAATTCAACGAGAATTGAGCGAAATTATCCAACGTTCTGTTAAGGATCCACGCGTTGCGCTCTGTACGATCACGCAAGCAGAACTTTCACCAGATCTGAAATATGCGGATGTAAAAGTTAGTGTCATCGGTGACAAAACCCAAAAGGATAAGACGCTTGCCGGTCTGAAAAGTGCAGCGGGGTTCCTGAGGCGGGAAATCGGGAACCGTCTGACGCTCCGCTACTCACCAGAACTTCGGTTCGCTATAGATGAATCTGCCGACTATCTTTTCAAAATTGATGGCCTCCTTAAATCCGTTGAATCTGAAGACGAAACACCTGAGAACGACACTCCGGACCTTTCATGAACACCCAATATATGGCAGATACGCATAACTACGGCACACTCTTGGCGTTACTGGATCGGTACCAGTACTTCGCGCTCTCGACGCATATAAATCCCGACGGTGATGCGATTGGTTCCGAGCTCAGTCTCTACCTATTTTTAACGGATTTAGGAAAATCCGTTAGAATATTCAACACCGACGCGGTGCCGGTTAACTATAGATTTCTGCCATCTTGGAATAACATCGAAGATGTCCATTCAATCGGGACGTATCGTCCAGAGGTACTGATTGTATTAGACGCAAGCACGTTGGAACGGATCGGTAAGACCCTATCGAAAATTTTGCTGCCTGTCCATACACTTGTTAATATCGATCACCATACAACGGCAGAAGCATTCGGAGACATCAATCTCATCAACCCTTCAGCCTCCTCCACATCAGAAATCGTATACACACTCATCAAACACCACCAAACGCCAATAAGCAAAGCATGTGCGCTCTGTCTGTACACCGGACTTATGTTTGATACCGGCTGCTTTCGGTATAGTAATGCGACAGCAGAAACCCACCGTATTGCGGCAGAGTTAATTGAGGTAGGGGAATTTGCGCCCGATGAAGTCTACCGCTATGTCTATGAACACATCCCGGTCAGCAAGATTCGTCTATTGAGTGAGATCCTCCGTACTTTGCAAGTAACAGATAATGGGAAGATCGCCTCGGTGTATGCGACGCAGACGATGTTCGGGAAGACGGGAACAACGCCTGAAGCCGTAGACGGTGTTGTAAATCAGATTCAAGCGATTGCAGGCGTTGAGGTGGCTTTGTGCGTATGTGAGCTGCCAGATGGCAGTACAAAGGTCAGTTTACGGAGCCAAGGTCAAGTAGACGTGAGTGAATTGGCTTCGGAATTTGAAGGTGGTGGGCACTCACGCGCCGCGGGTTGTCGGATCGTGATGCCGTATTTATCAGCAATTACAACGCTTACGCACTCCGCGCAACGATATATCGACCAAACCCCCACGAGATGTGGTGATTCGCTGAAGGATTGGAACCGTGGAAAACGTTGGCAATAAGAACGATCCCACAATCGCGATAACAACTTATAATTTAGAGGATATCGCTAAATTCGAGAGAGCTGCAGCGGTTACCTTCGGCATGTTTGATGGGATCCACATAGGACACCAAGCGGTTATCAAGATGCTGCTGCAGCGCGCTGCACAAGACAGATTGATGAGCGTGCTTGTCGGCTTCTATCCACATCCACTTGCATTTTTATCTCCAGAACGATGTCCGCCCATCCTGACCCCTCTCTCCAAACGCATCGAAATCCTTCAGCAATTCGGCATTGATAAAATCGTCATGCTTAACTTTGATGCCCAGATTGCGGCAATGTCTCCAGAATCCTTTGTCGAAAAGGTTCTTTTGGAAAAATGCCGAGCCAAACACGTTGTCGTTGGGTACGCCTGTCAATTTGGGAAAAATCGCGCCGGTAATGCGCAACGCTTGGCAGAAATCAGTGAGGATTACCCATTTGATGTCTCGATCGTTCCGCCAACAGAAATAAACGGTGCGCCTGTCCATAGTACCCGTATTCGTCAAGCCCTTGCAAGGGGCGATCTCCGATGGAGTGCCCAACTCTTGGGCCGTCCGTACTCATTGATCGGTGAGGTTATCCACGGCGATGGCAGAGGCAGGCAACTCGGTTTTCCCACAGCAAATATAGACACTCGCAACCAAATCTGTCCACCGAACGGTGTATACGCAATCCGCGCGAAATTAGAGGGTAAATGGTTAGACGGTGTATTGAACATCGGGACGCGTCCGACCTTTAACGAGTTGAACTTTCAAGTAGAAAGTTACTTTTTTGATTTTAATGAAACCATCTATGGAAAATCGGTAGAAATCTTTTTCGTGGAAAAAATTAGAAGCGAACGGAAGTTTCCAAACCTTCAATCCCTTGTGCAACAGATACAACGCGATATCATGGCTGCTGCGGAGATCCTTGCTGAATCTGCGGTGCAGTAGATGGTATCAAAACTATTTGGACGCAAGAGTTTAATTTGAATTTCAGGTCGATATGTAGTATTATATACGTATCAAATATAGATAAGAAGTGGAATACTCATCGCAAACAGCTGAGTTCTCATACCATATAGTGTCTCGCGTACTATTTTCTCATAGAGTTTATAAGGTGATTTTTGATGAGACTCAATTCGCAGGTTTCTAAAACTTGTTGTTTCAATCAGTTGTTCAACCCAAAGGAGGCGAACGCAATTGGCAATTAGTGCAGCAGAGAAGAAGGAATTAATGCAACAGCATCAGCTACACCAGCAGGATACTGGCTCCCCGGAGGCACAAGTGGCAATTTTAACTGCTCGTATTCGGCAGTTGACTGAACATTTTCAGACGCACCGGAAGGATTATCATTCCCGTCATGGACTCTTCCGACTTGTTGGTAAGCAGCGCCGTTTGTTACGGTATCTCTACAAAAAGGATGTTACGCGCTATTACCGTTTGATTAATGAACTTGGAATTCGTGACACTATCGGATCGAGGAGAAGTTAGGTGTTGCGTTGGTAACACGACAAAAAATGGAAATACAGGAGTAGTATATAGAATGAAAGTTGAAATGCAACTTGGGAGCGAGAAGTTATCAATTGAAACTGGGAAAGTTGCGAAACAGGCAGACGGAGCAGTTTGGGTCCAATACGGTGGAACGGTTGTCTTAGTCACAGTAGTAGCCGATGACAGTGGACATGACTTGGATTTTTTTCCGTTAACAGTAGATTACCGTGAGAGAGGTTATGCGACTGGGCGCATCCCAACCGTTTATGGTAGGCGCGAGCCACGTCCTGGCACATCAGAACAACTGATTGCCCGCTTAATTGATCACTGCATTCGCCCTCTCTTTCCAAAAGACTTCAAAGCAGAAGTCCAAGTTTTATGTAACGTGTTTTCATCGGACGGCATTCATCCGGCGGATGTTCCCGCACTTATCGGGACATCTGCGGCTCTGTCGATTTCCGATATCCCGTTTAACGGGCCAGTTGCCGCGGTCACAGTCGGGAAAATTGAAAACGAACTGATAATCAATCCGAGTTATGAGGAATTACATGCCTCCGCGATGGAACTGTTCGTCAGTGGCAAGGCGGACGCGGTGATGTCTGTCGAAGGGAGTGGCCATGAAATCCCAGAAGACGAAGTTATTGATACTATCGCTACTGCGCACGCGCAGATAAAAGAAATTATCAAACTTCAAGAAGGATTGGCAGCGGTATGCAGTAACACCAAACGAGATTACGTCTCCAAAGACATCGAATCAGACCTTAACTCTCGTGTCCGAAATCTCGCTACATCGCGGATTCGAGAATCTATTGGAATGGCAGACAAAAAACTGCGTGAAGATTATCTTGAACAGGTTCAAGAAGAAGTCCTATCAGAAATCCTTGAAGATATACCTGAGGAAACGGATCCGAATGCGACAAAGGATACGATTTCTATCTTGAGCGAAATCGAAAAAGAAGAGATGCGCGAAGCCATTCTGACAGAAGGCAAACGTGTTGATGGGCGCGGTGTAACAGATATTCGTACGATCTCTGGAGAGGTTGCCCTGCTCCCGCATACTCACGGATCAGCACTTTTCACCAGGGGCCAGACGCAGGCACTTTGTGTAACGACCCTCGGCACATCAGGCGATGAAGATGTCCAACGCGGACTTGATGGCGAAGCGAGACGCTCTTTCTTTTTACACTACAACTTCCCACCCTTCAGTACCGGTGAAGTCAAACGCATGATGGGTCCAGGGCGTCGGGAAATCGGTCACGGTGCCTTGGCACAAAAGGCACTCGAACCTGTTATCCCAGAGAAGGAAGACTTCCACTATACCATCCGAGTCGTATCGGAAATCTTGGAATCTAACGCCTCATCGTCAATGGCAAGCGTCTGTGGGGCGACCTTAGCACTCTTGGATGCTGGTGTCCCGTTAAAAAGACCTGTCGCTGGAATTGGTGTTGGTCTAATTAAAGAAGCGGACCAGGAAGCAATACTTACCGACATGCTCGGCACTGAAGATTTCCTCGGCGATATGGACTTTAAAGTCGCCGGGACCAGCGAAGGTGTTACCGCGATTCAGATGGACATCAAGATTGACGGCGTTAGTCCGGAGTTAATGCGCCGCGCCATCCATCAAGCGAGAGAGGCACGCCTTGCAGTCATCGAGCAGATGAGTGCTGTTATAGCGGAACCGCGTGCGGAACTTTCTCCTTACGCCCCGCGAATTCACTCGCTCCAAATTGCCCAGCAAAAAATTAAAGACCTCATCGGACCTCGGGGTAAAACTGTGCAAGGCATCCAAGAAGAGACCAACACAACCATCAATATTGAAGATGATGGCACTGTTGAGATCGCGGCGACAAGTGCTGAAGATGTCAAACGCGCTGAGGAAAAAGTTCTTGCAATCACGGCACTGCCTGAGATTGGAAAAGAATATACCGGAAAGGTCGTCCGAACCGCGCCCTTTGGTGCATTTGTGGAGATCTTGCCGGGGAAGGATGGACTTGTCCATATTTCGCAAATGGGAGATGGCTATGTCCGCCGTGCTGAGGATGTTATGCAGGTCGGTGATGAAGTCACTGTTCGCATTCTCACTATCGACGAACAGGATCGTGTGGATCTGACACTCATCGCAGCAGGTGGCGTCCCGGTTGAAGAATTGAACATCGAATCGAATGACGATCGTGAATTCTCAAGTGAGCGAGAGGGTCCAAGAGACTATCGTGACACGGGACGTTCTTCTGGCTATCGCGATAACCGCGACTCACGAGATAGGCGTGGTAACGATACTCGCGACCGCCGCAATAATCGTTATGACCAACGGGACAATACACGTGACTTCCGAAATCGTCGCTCGCCACGTATCCCGAAAGGACGGCCTCGATAGTAGGAAATGGTTCGCGTTGTCCCATCGCAACCACTCATTCTTAAAAGTACGAAATAGGGTGAAGGATATATTCCTTCGCCCTATTTTTATGCGTAAGACATCAAGACAAAAAACTGAGAAAGGTCTATGTGTTTTTATAATTCACCACAAAAGTTTTGCATATCATTTATTTTTTTGCTATAATTTGAATATACGATTTTAATCTCATTTCTTTCAGGAATCATATACACATCAATGCAACAAGAGGTAGCAGAAATGAAGACAAGACGAAACACTACCAAACACACCTTAGACAAAGCAGATCTCCTCGACCAGAAATGGGTAACCTACTTTTTAGCGATTGTTCTTATTCTGCTTGTCCTTATCTTTGTTGTTTTACTATCGCCTACCTATAAACGATACATTGTTGATACCGCCAAATCCGTGTTTTACGGTGGCAAACAGAAAGTGCCGCGTCCAAAGGCTTCACCGGCGAACTTCCAAAGCCCGGCGGTGCTAAATGGTTTAATATTCTGAACCTAACAGACGAACACAGAACGACGATACAACACGAGTCGGATTATACTTTTCGGCAAAATTCGGGAGAGAAAGATGTACAGGACCTTGTTCATGTTAGCGATACTGACAACACTATCCCTATTGGTTTCTGGGTGCGGTTACTACTCTAAATCAGAATATCTTGAGCATATTTCAACCATCCGTATTTCGCCAATTGAAATTTTGGATGCCGATTTCGCTTATGACACGACCTCTCAACGACCATACGACGAAGTGATTCATGAAAAACTAACACAACGCTTCAATCGAAAATGGCGAGACGGGAACGACTCCGAATTTACGATGCGGATACAGGATTACACTTTAGTAGAGTACGGCTTCGGTCCGCAAGGCGAGACTGAAATGCTACGGATGACGCTACAAATTGAATATGAATTTCTGGATCGAGTTCGCAATACGATGATCGCTGAAAGAGACAACTATATCCAAGTTCACGATTTCTATGTCGTCCCGAATCGAGCTGAGCCGATGGAAACCCCGGCACAAGCCAGAAACCTTATTGTCGAAGAGTTAATCGAAGATCTTTATAACAATCTTGCTGAACAGTGGTAACAAGGTACTGCACGGGAGCTCTGGCGCATGAAATACAAGGCAACACGCCTCTTTTATAAGTTTCCTTATTTCTCAGTGGGCATGCTGTTCTTTTTTTCTTCAATGCTGATTTCTTGCAGTGAAGAAGAACAAGGGAACTGGACATCTGTCCAACAGGAAGCCGAATATATCTACGGTGTGTGGCATAGTACCACAATGAAACAGGCACAGCAGACGATACTTGAGGTTGGAGAAAACATCAAGAACGCGTCAGGCCTGTTAGCGCAATCCGTAACGACGGGAGATAGCGTCCAAATCACCGTTCCACCCGAGCATCTTTTACCGAGTGATGGAGAATTATCGAGTTGGGTCCGCTCGCGTGCCCCATCAACTTATGAGGGCAAAACACTTTATCGGGACAGACCCTCGTCCCCTGACCTTTACTACGCTTTCGGTTTCAAACGTCAGGCAGAAGTGGAATACGAAACGCCTCAATTCGGTTCAAAACCGTTGATTTTACTCGAAGTTTTCGATATGGGCTCGCCAGAAAACGCCTTTGGGATTTATAATTTCCATACCTATCCAAAAATGAAATTTGAATGGGTTGGGAGTAAGGCGATGCTTTCAGGTAATTATCTCCGATTTTCAAAAGGCAAATATTTCATTCAAATTGAGGGCTACGAAATAGCGACCGGCATCCGAGAAGGCATGCTCACACTCGCTAAAACTATCGCTACGCAGATTAAAGACCCGCCACCAGAACCGCCACTCCTTGCGTTATTACCGAGTCACAATAAGATAAACGGAAGTATCAAATTATTCCGTTCAAATTGGGTATTGCGTCAACTCTACAGCACACTACCTGCCAATACACCACAATTAACGGATACAGCCATCGGGGTATCTGCGCGCTATCTGGACAGCACGCAATCAAAAAACTGGACGAATGCCCAAATTGCTTTCATTATCCGTTTCGCTGACACTGCTACTGCGGAATCAGCGTATAGGCTTTATCGCGATGCCGTGCCGAAAGGGAAAATTCGTATTGAAGTCGGAACGAGTGGAAACCTTCTTATCAACGAAGCCTCTTCTGTAGGAGGGGTTTCTAACCCCGATACCTTGTAGAAAAGGAGTTTTTTATGCGAGGAGATTTTGAAGCTTATCTCAACGATTCATTTCGTGACGAAAATGATAAACTTAATTTAGCATCGTTGTTGGCTTTAGAGGACGAAGCCGATATGGATGTCGCCGTTATCATGCCGAACACCCAACCACTTCCGCAGAACGATGAACTGGCTGAGGCAATTCGCGGTAATTCGCGCGCCCTCGGTTGCGCGCTCGTGCATCCAACAGAACCCGATCCTGTCGAACAGGTTAAGTTAGCTGCTGAAGAGTGGGGCATGCGTGGGATTAAATTGATGCCAGCCGTCCATAACTACGACGTAGATGACCCAATTGTCCGCCCCGTCGTTGAAGCTGCACGTGACCATGGACTCATCGTCTCAATCCACTCTGGACCTAACAATTGTCATCCAAATCGGATTGGCACGGTCGCCGGTTGGGTTCCAGAAACACCGGTTATTATGGATCACATGGGGTTCCCAGACGATTTAGACGCGGCAATCTCTGCAGCAAAAGCCAACAAAAATATTTCGCTTGGCACAACTATCTTACGTTTTCACCGACGTTGGGGAACGGACCCAGACAAGGTCGTTCCGACGGAGGTCAAAAAAGCGGTCGATGCACTTGGGCCTGAACAGATTGTTTTTGGCTCTAATTTGCCGGAATACCGTCCTATTCAGGTTATCAATGCGCTCAAGCGATTAGAACTCGATGACGACGCAGAAGCATTAATTTTCGGCGAGAATCTTGCACGCATCTATGGGCTTTAAACCGGTGGCGTGCGTAAGTTCTAAACTATTAAAAACATGAAACAAACGCCTCTTTATCAAGCACACAAATCCCTCAATGCGAAATTCACAGAATTCGGTGGTTGGGAGATGCCGCTCCAATATAGCAGCATTGTTAAGGAGCATCTGGCTGTTCGGACCACCGTCGGTTTGTTTGATCTGTCGCACATGGGAGAACTTGAGGTTTGTGGTCCCGGTGCGAACGCGTTGGTGCAAAAACTCAGCACTAATGCTGTAGGTCGCTTAACCGATGGACGTGTGTTGTATACCCTCTTCTGCAACGAAGCAGGTGGAATCGTTGACGACCTTCTTGTTTACCGATACGCAGATAACCACTATATGCTGGTCGTCAATGCTGCCAACATCGAAAAAGATCGGACATGGGTAGAAAGCCACAATGATACGGGGGCAGAAATCAGAGATATGAGCGAAGATACCGCCCTCATTGCCTTACAGGGTCCAAAGTCGATTGATCTCCTAAAACCGTTAGTTCCCAAACAAGCGATTTCTGAAATTCGGTATTTTCGGTTTATACTCGGTGAGATAGCGGGCATCCCAATTACGATTTCGCGGACGGGTTATACGGGGGAAGCCGGTTTTGAGTTATACGTTTCGGCTGAAAATGGGGAACGTTTATGGAATGTGCTTTATCCTGAAGTGATAGCAGCAGATGGACAACCTGTGGGACTTGGCGCGCGTGACACTTTAAGGCTTGAAGCCGGGCTCCGCCTCTACGGGATGGACATGGATGATAATACGGATCCGTTTGAAGCTGGACTCGGTAAGTTTGTCAAATCCAAGAACCGACAATTCATCGGCAAGCGTGCGCTTAGCAGGAAGAAAAAGGAAGACATTGCAAGACAGCTGGTAGGCTTTCAGATGCTTGATCGTGCTGTGGCGCGTTCAGGCTACACCGTTTACCAAGCAGGTGAACACATCGGGAACGTGACGAGTGGTGCCCCCTCACCGACGCTCAAATGTAGTATCGGTTTCGCTTCTATCACATCAGAAGCGATGCTTAATGATAAAATTGATATAGAAATTCGTGGTCAACTGCATCCCGCGAAGATTGTAAAAGTGCCTTTTATTATTAGCGGTCAGTAGTCCGGGGAAGCCCACACGGGCTTCATACGGTTGATTCCAGTCAGTAGCCAGTAAAGTGTATGGAAGGTGAGAACGTTCACAACCACCTCTTTACTGATCATTGAGAGTAAGCGGAGCAAACGCCGTGACAGCTGACGGATATTATAGAGAACAAATATGATTCCAGAAAATTTAAAATATATGGAAAGCCATGAATGGGCAAGGCAAGAAGGCGACATTGCCACTATTGGTATCAGCGACTACGCGCAATCCGAAATTCAGGATATTGTCTACGTCGAATTGCCAGAAATTGGCACTGAACTCACACAAAAAACGGAGTTCGGCGTGATAGAATCTGTCAAAGCAGCGTTTGATCTTTATGCGCCGGTCAGTGGTGAAGTGATTGATGTCAATGAATCTCTCCTTGACGCGCCGGAACAGGTGAACGAATCTCCTTATGATGACGGGTGGTTTCTTAAAATCAGGATGACCGATCCCGCTGAACTTGGCGATCTTCTTGATGCCGACGGTTATCAAGCACATATTGAGGCGGAACATGCCTGAAAAAGATAACAGCACACCTTTCGCAAATCGACACATCGGTCCCCGCTCAGAAGATATTGAACTGATGTTGGCAACGCTCGGCTATTCTTCAATGGCAGATTTTATCGAAGATGTTGTGCCAGCAGACATTCGGTCATCAGTCTTGAGTTTAGATGGGGATGCAGGTGGTTCAAAGTCAGAATCGGAAGTACTTTCGGCATTAAAAGGGCTTGCGTCTCAAAATGAGGTTTTCCGTTCCTTTATCGGGATGGGATACTACAACTGCTTTGTTCCACCAGTGGTTCAACGCAACATTTTGGAGAACCCAGGCTGGTACACACAATATACCCCATATCAAGCCGAAATCTCACAAGGACGTTTGGAAGCACTGCTTAACTTTCAAACAATGGTTATTGACTTAACAGGGCTACCTGTTGCGAACGCTTCGCTTTTAGACGAGGGAACAGCCGCAGCCGAAGCGATGGCTATGTGTCTCACTCCTACGACACTAAAAGAGTATCGCGATTTTTTTGTCTCCAAGACCTGTCACCCACAAACGATCGCCGTCCTACAAACACGTGCCGAACCACTCGGCATCCGATTATCTGTCTGTGACCATCAATCTACGAACTTTACGACCCCAATCTTGGGTGCTATCGTTCAATATCCTGCGTCTGATGGAGCAATCCACGACTACAGCGCATTCGCTGAACAGGTACACGCCGCGGGTGGTCTATTCATTACGGCAACAGATCTGCTGGCACTGACGCTTTTACGTCCCCCTGGCGAGTTTGGTGCAGACATCGCTATCGGCAGCGCGCAACGTTTTGGTGTGCCGCTCGGTTATGGTGGCCCGCACGCCGCCTTTCTCGCTACTCATGATGAACTTAAGCGACAGATTCCGGGACGGATCGCGGGTGTCTCTCAAGATGCGATGGGCAAACCCGCTATCCGTTTAGCACTTCAAACACGAGAACAGCACATCCGACGTGAAAAAGCAACAAGTAACATCTGTACGGCGCAAGTCCTACTCGCCGTTATGGCGGGGATGTATGCTGTCTATCATGGACCCGAAGGACTTAAGCGGATCGCCACGCGTGTGCACGCTCACACCTGTACGCTACGTGCTGGACTTGAAGAACTCGGCTATATCACTGGAGACTCGTCGTGTTTTGATACTGTTTCCCTTACCGTTCCGGCAGAAAAAACAGATGATTTCTTAA
>JAJECD010000110.1 GCA_022822215.1 Candidatus Poribacteria bacterium
AATCCGAAAATAAGTTTACACTTGTAGCATAGGCTGTTAGCCTGTGCCTCCGTAGGGGCTGGGTCCCCCAGCCCGATGCCCACCGAATGTGCAATTAATTATGGGATCCACTATAATGTCTGAGTCAACCGAAAAACGTCCCAACCTCATCTATGTTTTTGCCGATCAACTCCGCTACCAGTCGTGTGGCTACGCCGGAGACCCCCGCGCCCGGACCCCGCATATCGACCGACTGGCTACAGAGAGTGCAAGTTTCTGCAACGCCGTCTCTGGGAGTCCGATGTGTGCGCCGTATCGCGCCTCGCTCTTCACCGGAAAATACGCCAGTAGCACCGGTATGGCGATTAATGAACTCCGAATGAACCCAAATCACGATTGCTTCGGGCATGTCCTCCATCGCAACGGCTACCAGACGAGTTACATCGGAAAATGGCATCTGTGGGCAAATCAATTGGGGCGGCACAACGATCCACGGAATTCTTACATCCCACCCGGACGGTATCGACTCGGTTTCGATGGAGAGTGGTCGGCATACAATTTTCACCATCTCTATTTTGACGCGTATTACCACAAGGATTCGCCTGAGAAAATCGTGATTCCCGGATATGAACCCGATGGACAAACCGATTTGGCGATCGACTACCTGCGACGGGCAGCGACAGCAGATGACCCCTTCGCGCTGTTCCTCTCAATCGGAACACCCCACGACCCATGGACACAAGATAACGTTCCAGATGAGGATTATGAATTGTTTCGAGATGTTGATTTCCCGCTACCCCCAAACTATCGGGACGAGAACGATCCATATTCGGATACGTGGGCAATTATGTCCGTCGCAAACCGCGCGCAACTCCCGGAGTGGATGCGCGTCTATTACGCAATGACCACCAATCTCGATCGGAATATCGGGCGGTTGCTCCGTACTGTTGACGACTTGGGACTGCGCGACAACACAATTTTCGTCTTTACCTCCGATCACGGGGAGATGTTCGGGGCACAAGGTCGCCGCGCGAAGAACATTTTTTATGAAGAAGCGGTGCGTGTTCCGTTTCTGGTGCGGTGGCGGGGACGGGTTCCAGAAGCGCATATCTCAGAGGCGTGCCTGAATACGCCTGACATCATGCCGACACTGCTCTCAATGATGGATTTGCCGATGCCTACAGACGTTGAGGGTACAGATTTAAGCCGTGCCGCTTTTAATCAACCGACAGACGCACCCGACGCAGCATTTATGCAAGGCATGGGGTGTACGGCGAAATGGGAAGACGGTTATGAGTGGCGGGCTCTCCGCACGCAGCAGCATACTTACGCTGTTCACCGTCCAGACAGGGGCGAGAAACTCTTTGATAATGTCGCCGACCCGTTCCAAACCCGTAACCTAATTGATGAACCCGCATCCGCTGAACTCCGAGATCAATTTCGGGTGATGCTAAAGCAGCGTATGGAGGCACTCAACGACACCTTTGAGGCGTGTACGTGGTATCGCGATAACTGGACTGAGGACCGAATCATCCTACGTACCGCGACACTTCAGAGTCCTACCGATACGTTTTAAATCCAGCCTCTACGCGCGTCTTATGATAGAGGTTTAGCGTCCCACCCTCAACCCGTGCAGTCACCCGTCTCCCATCACTGAAGGTCACTTGGAACTGCGTATCAGAGTCCTGCGAAACCTCTTCCGTCTTTGGCAACGGAATATCTTTCTCCGCTGCCCACGCCGTAATCAGTTTCGCGAGAGAATCGGCGTCACTGGGTGGCGGTGTTGCATCCTTCAATTCGATGCTGAAAGCAGGCGTGCTCTTCTTCACATAGTTAAACCAACGCGCAGTCCGCAGAAACGGCACAAGTGCCTGCAACGCTTCAGCAGTACCGATCCGACTCAACGCCTCCGAGGAGAAACCTCGCACATACGCCGAGTCACTCAGCAGTGCCTCACGCAACGCCGGAACCGCTTCAGTTGCGTCCGGTCCAATACGGGTCAGTGCTTGCGCTGCGAAGAACGCCAAATCTGTATCGTCGCGATCTTCCAAAACTCGTACCAACGCCGTAACCGTTTTCGACACCGGCACCTTAATCATACCCAGAGCCGAAGTCGCGTGCCGTCGGACCTCTTCCGATGCATCGGTGAGCAACGCAATAAGTCCATCAACCGCCGCAGCTGCAACCGGACCCATCTCACCCAACGCGTAAGCCGCTGAGGCGCGGACGTTCTCGCGTTCGTCTTTCAATGCGGATATGAGTGCAGGCACCGCCGATACACCGATCGCCGCGAGTCCGTGTGCCGGGTCACAAATATGGAGAATCGGCTCCATCTCAAACGCCTCTTTTTCCGAATCAAGGGCATCAATAAGCGGTTCAACTGCGGGTGTCCCAATCGCACCGAGCGCATAGATGGCGTTCCGACGCACCGGTTCATACCTGTCTTCAAGCGCATCGACGAGTGCGGAAGTCGCTGCTGCACCATGGGTTCGCATAAACCCTAATTCGTTTGCTGCTTTCATACGAGTGGCTTTATCCCCTGTTTTTAACGCTTCAATTGCTGACGCTGCGTCTCTCGTAGCAGCTGGACGGTCGGTTTCATACAGATCGGTCTTTCCGTACATCCAATTCCATACATAAGTCCAGAGAATCTCAGCGTCGTAAGGGACATGATTGATTTCTGGGGGTTGCCAAGCTGAACTGTCGCTATGCCAAGACGGTGCCGTTGGCTGCTCCGTGCGCATAAAGACGAATTTCATGCCGTAGCGATTCAGTGAAACGTAGTTTTGAAGGAACGAATGCACCATGTCAAAGTGCATAATCCAGACCGTGCCGAGTTCGCCAGACATCGGAACCAAGTTTCGGTTCAGGAAATTCTCACGAAGCAATCGCGTGCCATTTCCGCCGGCGTGCACCTCGTGCCGTTCACGTTCACCGTCCAGCATAAATTCTCGGATGTATTGCGTCCCCGGAATAATACACGTCGGTCCCTGCTCGGCGAGACAGGGCTGCGGATAATAGAAAAGGATTGCCCACCGCGGCGTGCGATGCCGCGGTCGTTTCCCACCGGCGTGTCCATCTTTATGGAGCGGCATCATCAACCGTTCCTCGCCGTGTGGTGCGCGCTTGGAAAGCGCGTCTACCGGCGGAGTTGGTGTGCTTCCGGCGAAATTGGGATGGCAATGCCGATGCGGATGCATGACATACCCGTTCCCCAAAAGACTCGTCAACGCGCCCCGGACTTCTGGAGACTCTAAGACCATTTGAAGTTCCGGGACGAGTGGTAGAATGTTATTGAGTGGGTTGTGTTGCCGATCGCCTCGGAAATCTATCGCACCAGCGAAAAGTTCATCCGTTTTGTCGTAGATGGTTTGATGGATGTGCGTCGGCACGTCAGCAGTGACATTGACGTATCCGTTGACAATGAAATGGCGAATGTCCTCGTCATTCAGAAGTTCTTGTTTAACGCTTGTCATGTTCCCTCTTTTTTAATCTCCTTTAATACCACGCCGCCTTGTTGACGACGTTCTGCAACGGCGCGCCTTCAGCGAACCGTCGAGCGTTTTCCAGAAGCACCTCAAATCGCCGTTCAGAAAGGTTCTCAGCGTCTTTTACAGCGATATGTGGTGTTATCAATACATTCGGCAACTGCCACAATCGGCTCTCCGCAGGTAAGGGTTCAACTTCAAATACGTCCAAACCGCACCCCGCAATGTGTCCCTGTTCAAGTGCGGCAATAAGATCAGCAAGTTTTGTCGTTTTACCGCGTCCGATGTTAACGAAGTACGCCGTGTTTTTCATTGCGTCGAAACGGTCTTTATGCCACATCCCTTCCGTTTCAGGTGTATGCGGGGTCGTCGCGATTACAAAGTCGGCGCGCGGCAGGAGCGAGTCTAACGCCGCGGGTTCATGTTTTTCTACGGAAGGCACCTCGTATTCCCACCTCGGATCAACACCGATGACTTCCATTCCGAATGCGTTACAGAGGCGTGCGGTTTCGTGTCCGATACCACCGACTCCGACAATCAGGGCAGTCGCCTCGGCGAGGTCAACGTATCTTTTGCGAGCATCTTTGTCCCAGTTCCCTTCGCGTTGTGCGTCCATATAGTAAGGCAGTCCACGCGAAAGCGCGAGCACGAACATCATGATGTGTTGCGCGATGTGGTCGTTGTAGATACCGCGTGGATTACAGGCGACGACTGGGTGTTCAATCAATGCGGGATAGTAGAAACCCGGGAAGGGACCCGCAGCGGGGTTCTGCAACCATTGTAGATTTTTCGCCAACGGCAATTGTTCCGGCGATACCCACCCGTAGACGGCATCGGCATCGGGGAGGTGTTCTGCTACGGCTGCGTCTGTCTCCGGCAAGACAACGGTGTATACAGGCAATTCGTTCTGCAGGCGTTCCGCCCATTCGCGTAATTCGGCGTTCTGTGGCGGCATGATAATAAGTTTTGGCACGGGTTCTGTTCCTCTCTTTGGATAACTTTAGACAAGATGCCTATATCTTACCATAGTGGCATACCAAAATCAAGTCCCAGAAAAAACGACCTTGGTTTTGCCTTGAAAAATTCATGGGAGCGTGCTATGCTTTGGATACAGTGCCGATTTTCGTCTTTACCTCCGATCACTGAGAGATGTTCGGGGCACAAGGTCGCCGTGCAAAAAACATCTTTTATGAAGAAACTGAATCAAATTCGCTTGAAATCCTCTCAATAAACCTATTATGATTAAAAGAAAAAGGAGATAGATGCTATGGATAGAATCACTTTTAATCCTGATCAGTGCGGGGGCCGTCCTTGTATTCGCGGCATGCGGATTCGGGTAACAGATGTCTTAGATTTGTTGGCGAACGGTCTCTCTTTTCAGGAAATTCTTGACGAAATGCCAGTGTTAGAATATGAAGACATTGTCGCTTGTCTTCAATTCGCCTCACGAAAAATTAACCATCCTGTAATCGCCGCATGAAGTTTTGGATTGATGTGCAACTTTCTCCTGCACTTGCCCCTTGGCTCAATAACACCTTTGGCGTACAGGCTTTTTTGCTTGAGTGGCTCGGGCTCCAAGGGGCTAGCGATAGGGGAATCTTCTCTGCAGCGCGCGAGGCGAACGCAGTTGTAATAACTAAAGATCAGGACTTTGTACACTTATTAAATCAGCTAGGTCCCCCACCACAGATTGTCTGGATAACTTGCGGCAATACCTCTAACGCTCAAATGCGTGAGATTCTGATACAGAATTTCCAAAAAGTCTTTTCACTTTTGCAAGCCGGGGAGTCTTTGGTGGAAATCACTGCTATCTCTTAAATCAGAGGCGTAACTTTTCTTCCAGCAATTCGCGCGGGTGCTTACTCAGGAATTGGATATCCCAAAAAACGTGGTGATTACGATGGAGCACTTTTCGGAGGGACAAATGAAGGTGTGACGATTCGGAGTTACGTCATTCCTGTTATGCAAGGCAAACACTGTGTTACAGGAGGTTGCGGGCACGGGAAACAGAATAGAGATTGGGTAGATCGCGGGAGAGAAGTGGCAATGGACAAGCTGCACGCATTCTTGATAGGCGTCTAATTTTTTTCACTTGACCCAAGTGATGATGAGCCCAAGGAGGCTTCCAACACCAACAACAATACTAATGGCGATGGCAACATTTGCGCGGTGTGCTGAAGATGACTCAGAACGCCCTTCCATTTTTCCCTTTATCCAACCTACGTCCTGTTCAAGTGAACCCAGGCGATTCTCTACACGCTCAATGCGATCATCTACACGCTCAATGCGCTTCTCTACGCGTTCAATGTGATTCTCTACACGCTCCATCCACTTTAAGACAAGTTGTTGGAATTCTTGATTGTCCATGCTCAACACTCCATTTATGGTGAATTATGAAAATACATTTACATTTCAAACGTGCTTGTAGGAGGCGGGGAATGCCATATGGCATTCATACCGTTGATTTTTTCCAAATCCCGACCTCTACTTTTCCAAAATTTTAACATAATTCCACAGAGATGTCAAGTTCTTTCGAGTAAAAGGCACGACTTATGGAAACGCCCCTAAAAATCAACTTCGACAAAGGCACCCTCATCCTACAGAACGTCCCAGAGGCATTCCAGCCCGAGCTGCCTGACCTCCGGTGGGATGAGCGTACGCTCACCTTCCGAGCACCCGCCTATCGCTATCGGCACATCGTTTCCCAATTGCGCGCACACAACATCCCGTACCAAGACACGGCACGCCAATTCACAACCGAACCCTTCACGCTCCAAAAACAGATGACACCCTACCCTTACCAAACCGAATCTATCGACGCATGGCACGCGAACGGCAAACGCGGGGTCGTGAGTCTGCCGACAGGTGCGGGGAAAACCTTCATCGCAATCCTCCTCATCGCCGAGGTCCAACGTCCCACACTCGTACACGTCCCGACGATTGATTTAATGAACCAGTGGCAGACGGTCTTGGCGGAACACTTCGGACAAGCGGTCGGACTTTACGGCGGGGGCTATCACGAATTAGAACCCCTCACGGTGACGACCTACCAATCCGCTGTCCTGCACGCCCCGCACTACGGCAACCGGTTCGGGTTCGCTATTTTCGATGAGTGCCACCATCTGCCCGGAGACCAGTACCAGTACGCCGCAATCAGCAGTATCGCCCCGTTTCGGTTGGGATTGACAGCGACACCTGAACGCGTTGATGGAAGGGAGCGGCGGCTCTACGCACTCGTCGGCGAATGTTGCTATGAAGCAAAGGTACAGGAACTCTCCGGGAAAACGCTCTCTGCGTATCGCGTTGTAACCATAGCCGTCGAGATGGAAGACACGGAACGCGTCCAGTACGAGGCAGCGCGCCGCACTTACCTAAGTTTCCTTAAGGGCTCGAAAATCAATATGGGAACGCCACGCGGATGGCAAACATTTCTCTGGAAAGCCTCACAAACCGATGAAGGACGCGCTGCCTTTAAGGCGTATCTCACGCAAAAGCAGCTCAGTTTTGCCTCTACCACGAAACAGGAATGGGTCTGGAAACTGATGCAGCGGCACCGGGGTGATCGGATTCTCATCTTTACGCAGGATAACGACACAGCCTACCAACTCGGCACGCGTTTCTTTCTACCGGTACTCACGCATCAGACGAAACTCAAAGAGCGGAACGCCTTTCTAAACGGGTTTCGCGACGGCACCTATTCTATTTTGGTCACCTCGAAAGTGCTGAATGAAGGCGTAGATGTACCCGAAGCGAATGTCGCTATCATCGTCTCAGGGAGCGGGAGCGTCCGGGAACACGTGCAGCGGTTAGGACGTATCCTCCGCAAACGCGAAGGCAAACAGGCGGTGCTTTACGAACTCATCTCCAAACGAACCGGCGAACACTTTGTCAACAAACGGCGCAGACAACACCACGCCTATACGTTTGCGAGTGCATAGGTGCGATGTTTCCTCGCCCGCTACCAAAATTATGCTCACGAAAGATCTCATTCAGTATAAAATTAAAAGTGGACACATTCTGCCACAGTTTGTGAATCCCACCGATAGCGAGTTATTGGCAACCGCTGCGCAATTCATCGCCGTTTTTGAAGACGCGCCGGATACACAACGCGCTACGCTTTTGGCGGCGAGCAAACACATTATGGATAGCACGCCGGGGCCGCCGATCGTCAAGCGAGGACTCGAAAAGCTCCTGTTGGATCGCACGGAATTTAACACCGCCCCCAACGAGGCGTTAATCGCATTCCGTCAAAAACTCTTCACTGAGACGAGCCGCTTGCTTTCACAAGAACCCTTCACGGATTATGCCGACTATCAGCGGAGAGTCGCCCAGATAACAGACGGCGCATTGCCACAAAGCGTTGGTCCTGCGGGAGAGAGTGAACTCGCAGCCACACTCTACGCAGATTTACCGAACTGCCAGCCCGTCTTGACCTTCAAAACCCTTTCTCCCGAACGACTCCTTCACCGCTACAACGCCGCACAAGTCCAAGGGCTCCTCCTGCATTGTAATACGCTGACATTGAAACTGGCGGATGCCATGACCGCCGAACTCCGTCAATTGTTCAAATATCTCAGATTCCACCAACTTTTATCTACAATTCGGAAAGACGAGGAACTGTATCAGATTACTGTGGATGGACCGTTGAACCTCTTTTACAAAACAAAACGGTACGGCATGAATCTGGCGAATTTCTTCTTGGCAGTACTCCATCAGCCGAAGTGGGAACTCACCGCTGATATCCAGTTTCGGAACAGACAACCTGCTCGGTTGTCGCTTGATGAATCGTGTGGTATCCAGCCGATTTCGCAGCAGTTTCTGGCGTATATCCCTGAAGACATTCAACTTTTTCAGGCGATGCTTCGCAATAAAACGGAGGATTGGCAGATCCGTCCGGGAAGCCAATTCCTTCCGTTGGTCGGTGATTTTTATTGCTTCCCTGACTATCAACTCGTTCACAAGAGCGGTGTTGAGACTGCCATTGAACTCTTCCATCCGTGGCATCAAGGGCATCTCGTCGCAAGACTGAACGTGCTTGCTGACCAGAAGGATGTCTCCCTCATCCTTGGCGTTTCAACGGCGTTAGCGAAAAAACCGATGATTGCGGAGGCACTCGCGGCGTCTACATATTTCTCAGCGTTCGGTTTCACATTTCGGGATGTCCCGACCCTACGTGCCTTGCTCCCCATTCTAAATTCGCTTGTGTCGCTTTAGGACCCGGCAGGATCATTTATGGTAAACCAGATAAATAAACAGACATTTTACCCCACCCCGGTAGGTGCGGTTTCTAACCGCACCGGTGCGGAATGTCTAATTAATTCTAAGGTTTACCATAGTTTTCCAATAATTTTCGTTCTTTGTAGCACGATGCACATCGCATCTGGGCGAGTACGCCGCAAAACTGTTAGTTTGTGAGCCGTATTTCGCAAACTAACAGTTTGATGAAACCACCTCAGAAAAAATCTCCACCTTGTTGGCGCGTGATAATTCAAAAAATAACTTGCTTCGTTATCAGAAATCTGCTATACTCTTTAAACCAGTTTAGGGTGGCACTGCAAAGCTTGCCGCAAGGCATGTCTGCCCCCTTCCCACCTTTGCAGGGGGATAAATCAAACTGGAACTGGAACGCCCCATGAAAACGATACTTGCACTCTCAATACTGTTTTCTGTGATTGCTTTACCGGTTTTTGGTGAGTTGACTGACGCAGACCTCAATAAGATACGCTTGATTGTCAAAGAGGAAGTCAAAAGCGAGATCACGGCATCCGAAAAGCGTATGAAAGAGTACATTGACTTGAAAATCGAGAATGTAGACAGTCAAATCAAGAAAAACAGTAGGGAAATAGAAGCCATGAGAAGCCAAAATAACATCTTTATAGGCATCCCATTAGGCATAATAACGCTGCTTTTCGCGTGGCGTGCTTTGAGAGACCGAGCAAACGACAAACAAATACAAGCACTCATTGCTGAAAACGAGAACTTAAAACGCCAGCAAACCATAACCCCCTGATTAGGGCTTTCGAAGAACACTTAGACGCGTAACTCGCTGGCGTGGAGCGTTCTGCGGTTCCGTGAAATGTCTTTTTACTTCTAAACTTTACTCTAAATAACAAAGGCGCGGTATGAAAACCGCGCCTTCATTTATTGTCAGAAACCCCCTACCCCAATAGACGGGCAATGAAAAGTTGGTAGTCGTCAAGTCTCACTTTTATAGTAGAATCCGAAAATAAGTTTACACTTGTCGCATAGGAAACCGTTGGTTTCCTGTGCCTCCGTAGGGGCTGGGTCCCCCAGCCCGATATCCGCCGAATGTGCAATTAATTATGGGATCCACTATAAACGATCACGTTTTGAACGGACAAACTTTCCTTTAACTCACATCGTTGATAGACAGACACAACTTTGAACTTCGCAACTTTGAACTTCGCAACTTTTAAAAAAACAGAGACCCCACGACCGAAGCCGGGGATCCCTATTTTGGTTTTAGGTTAGTTCAATCATTGCATCCCTGAACAACCTTGGTGTCTGACCTATTTGCCAGACGATTTTAGCTCACCCCAACGTGTTGTGAGTTTACCACCCGCACTGACATTGCCACGAAGGTGGGTCGTGCGCAAGGTTGTCCGTTCGCCATTCAGCGAGACATCCTCGATCTGATAGTAGTAAACAATGTTGGGTTTCGCAGTTGTATCTGTGTACGTATACACATGCTTTTCAGATGTTGTGCCGTGTCCGGCGATGATACCTTTGACGTTGATGACTTTGAACGCACCATCTTTCGTCTCACTCCGCAGGATATTGAAGCCAGCGTTGTTCAACTCAGACTCAGTGACCCATCGAATCACAACTTCACCAGTCGCTTTGTCACGGACAGGACGGAAACTTGAGAGGCTAACCGGCAACGGAGAACCTTCACGATGTCCCGGAGAACCGACATCATCACGGTGTCCGTAGTAGCTACCGACGCTTTGCGCCATGTGCCATGACGACTCCATCGTGCCATCGTCCGCGTCATCCGGTGTGCCGTCATACATCGCACGCGTCCCGAAACCACGCAGGATCGAATACCGCATATCGCCACCCGTCTCAGGCAATGCCCATTCCACGCTACGACGCGGACCATCCAGCATGACGTTACCGGCTTCATCTACCATGTTGCCGTCTTTATCATCAAGCCGGAGATAGAAACCGACACTGCTCAACAGAATACTCTTACGTGCGGAGAGACCGATAGCGTTACGATGCTTCTGATACAGGTTATACACCCGATTGCTCGGCACATCACTCGCACTGCTACGGTCGGAGACCAACAACAGCGTCTGGTTCGGCAGAATCACCGCATCGCCATCAAACTTGAACTTTGAATCGACGTAGGACTCGACATCCGTATCTATATTACGAATCTCAAATTCCCAACCATTCAGGGTCGCGGATTCGGTCATCGAGGAGTTGTAGAGTTCAATCCACTGCACGAGATTGCCGGCACCCGCATCATACATAATCTCACTGATAACCACTTCACCCATGATGTTCGCGGGTTTATCTTTCTGAGCGTTATTGGCATACCCCGGTGTTCCCGGCGCGATTGCCATATCCACACCCGGATCATAACCCAGACCGCCTACGATGCCGTCCATGCGCCAGTGGTCTTTATGCAGACGGTTGCCACCACTCTTCTGCTCAATACGGGCATACGTTTTGCCAGTGTTCTGCATGAGGCTCTTATCTTTTCCGCCCCAGTCAGCGGGATCAATATCACCCGGTTCCGTCCACCCTTTCAGGGGCCAGACATCCGAGAAGTTGGGCTTTTTAGCGAAAGCGTTACCGGCGATGTCAACAATTTTCTCGTGGTTGTCTTTATTTTCGCTTCTGAGAACGAGCAAGAAGTTGCTCGCTGGCATCCACTTGTTATCGCCGGACTCCGTAATCACGAGATACCGATGGCTCGCACCCGCAGGGAACTTGTCGGTGTCATCGTGGACATCCACACCCCCTGCCAAGATGCTATCGGCAGGATCACGGTTCGTGATAACGAGGAACCCACCCGCAGGAATCTTCGCATCCTTGTCAGGAATCGCAAACACCCGACGCGGTGCTTTGGTGGTATCCTGATCGTGAGGCACCGCTTCCAATTCATACTTTTTCACGTTCGCTTCGGCAGTGCCGGTGTTGTGAAGTTCAATCCACTGCAAACCTTCTGAGTTGAAAATCTCGTTGATAATCACAGTGCCAACGGGGAGCGATGCCGGGTCTTTACTTTGCGTTGCAATACCGCCATCATCTTGCTGAACAGCACCCGGCGTACCGATGAAAGGACCAGACATGTTCAAACGTCCAACAGACGCAATCCACTGACCACCGTCTGTGCCATCACCGAACTTGTCGCCATCAGGATCGCCATTGGCTTTGTACTTGTACGCATCTTTCGCATCGTTCGTGCTACGCTTACGATACATGGAGACCAGATTGGCGGCAGGATTATCAGCGTCTATGCTTGTAATCCGACCACTCTGACCTTTCGGTGCCCATCTCGCACCAAAACGGTTAACCACGCTGACACGGTCAAGGACTGTAAAGGATACAGCACTTGCCGTACCCGCCTCAACCTCAGTCACCACTCCAGCAGTCGCACTTGAAAGGATCACTTCAGGGCGTTCCTTCCGCTGGTTTGAGGTGAACAGAAGACGAACGTTATTGGCAAAGGGATCTGATGTCTCAGCCTCATCTAAGTCGTCAGCACCTGCGTTGTAGATTTCAATCCACTGGAGATTGTCAGCATTTGCACCCGTCTCAAGTCCCCACATGATTTCAGTGATGCGGAGATCTGCATCCGCGTTGGTACTCACCAACTCAATCGTTCCACCGAAAGTGAAAAGATCTGCTAAGTTTATCGTGAGAACAGCAGCAGTAGTAGCATTCGCAACGACTAGCCCGTTGGCTCGACGAGTAGAATCACCTGAATCAGCAGCATCTCCTGTAGTGGTACCTGCGACAACGAAATGCTTCGCCTCAAAGTTACTGTCAGCATCACCAGTATTAACGTTGAGCTCACCACTGAGGGTCATCGTCTGTGCGAATGCCGGACCTGCTACGAGGGCTAACATTAAAACGAAAACTAAGGAAAATGTCAATTTTGACAACATTCGTAATTTTCCTCCTAAATAAAATAAACTCTTTCTTTTTCTTTTATCACATCAAAAATAAGAATACGTATCCAGGGATTCGTATACGAATTCTTCCGTTTGAACCTAACCTTATGCCGAGGCAGCCGCCTCAGCCGTGTGTTGAAATTGTCGTTTCCTCACTTTTTTATCCGTCGCAACGCGCTCTCTATGACTCTGGAAAGTTGAACTTGACAACCTCACACGTATTAATTATACACTATAATACGATAAAAATCAATAAAAATTACAAAAAAAAGCAAAAAAACTTAATAAATTAATAAAAAACTCAATAAATTCAATAGATTTTTGCGATTTTTTGCGATTTTTACAAAAAATATTGCTTTTTTGCGATTTTTTAATGTTTTATGGGAAAAACGCGACAATTGGGTTATAAGTTACCCCAAGTTGCTACTGACGGGTTTTGAAGGGGGTAAAGTTTTTGCTTCCTGTCAGAATCAGGATTTTCAGGATTGAAGGATTTTCAGGAGGGGTTGCGGCTCATTTTGTCTAAACAGACAAGCGTATCTGCTTTTTGGAATCAGCAACAATCAGTGGAAATCTAAAGCTTTTGACATCGCCTTGGAAATGTGCTATCCTTATATATAAATGTTACTTGCATAATTTAGGAGGCACCGTGCGATCAAATACGGATACCTACAGGCGCGAAGCCCTCTCCATCGCACACTTCCCCGACAGAAGCACGCGATGGTTATTCCAATTTCGCGAAAACGTCGAAGGCTTAATCAGAATCATCGCACCTGAACTCGCTGCTGCTATAGACTTTGACCAGCTCACGGCACTCAACAGAACGTTTATCTCTGAGGAACTCCGAGAACGAGAGTCAGACATCGTCTATCAAGTCCCTTTTCAGGGGGTTTCGGGTGCCGAAGAGCTGATTATCTATATTCTCATTGAACATCAATCCACAGTAGACCCAACGATGGGGTTTCGGGTGTTGTCTTATATGATGCAGCTGTG
>JAJECD010000039.1 GCA_022822215.1 Candidatus Poribacteria bacterium
AACCGTGGCTCCCTTACGACTACAAAGGGTGGGGTGAGAACCACATCTGGCTACACAAACCGCCTGTCGCCATGTGGACCATCTGGCTCTCGCACCTCTTTTTCGGTATCAACACATTCGCGCTTCGGTTACCGTCTGCAATCAGTTTAGTTATAACGACCTGGCTGACATTCCGAATCGCTGCGGATCTCTTTGATAAACGGACGGGACTCATTGCCGCGTTCCTTATCGGTTTCAACCCGTTTCTCTTTGAGTCCGTTCACGGCTATCGCTATTCGGATCATATTGATATCGCGCTGCTACTCTGGGTACAGGTTTCGTGTTGGTTCTTACTCCGGGCCATTCGGACCGGAAAACGGAGGAATTATATTTTATCAGGCGTTACGATGGGCATCGCCTACTTATCTAAAAGCTACCTCGCGCTCATCACTTTCGGCATCGCCCTTGTCGTCTGGTGTGTCGCACGCGGGAAACAGTTCTATGAAAATAAAAGTAGTAGGCACACGCCGTTGTGCCGTAACAAGAGCGAAACGATAAACGAAAAGATTCATCTCAGAGACATCGGCGTGCAACTCTTGGCAGCAATCGCGACAGTGGCACCGTGGGTTACTTATTGTCTAATTTACTATCGCAAAGAATTCTTATGGGAACACAAACGCGTCCTCGATCACCTGAACACCGATGTCGAAAGTTGGGGCGCCAGCTGGGATCGACCGCTGTTTGACTATATGCCCCTGTTCTACCCGCTGTTTTACGCCGCACTCGTCGCTGCAGTTCTATGTCTATTAGTGGTTATGTTCAGACGCTGGCGTTTAGCGGAACTGTTCGTGTTAGCCTGGGGCATCGGGGTCATCGTTCCACACACGCTCGCAGAGACGAAAACACCCTCGGCAACGATGATCGCGGTAACACCGTTACTCATCTGCTTGGCGGCGGTCATCAGTCGCGCATGGCAACGAAGGGATTGGATTTATACCGCAATTTGGTGCGCCGGAATGCTTGCAATTACGATTATCTCCGGTGGACGAACCTTAGTCAAGGGGCGAGACCAATTCGATGGACTCAAAAAAATCGCGCCCTTTATCGAGACAAATTTCTGGATCGTTGAGCAGCTGATTGGATTTGGCGTGCTATTGGCAGTTTTCGCCGGTGTGTATGTCCTGATCCGACATCAGAATTCACAAAGATGGATATGGCTTGGGCTTCGCACAGTCGCTCTGATCATCGCGCTGTTCTATGCGGGGCGTTATGTGCATGCCGCATACAAGGTCACAGAACGAAATTACAAGGCACCTTTATACGAAACGAGCGGTCAACGCCTTCAACAAGAGATGCCAAAGAACGCCTGTTTTTTTCTTGACGATGAACGCGTCGGGGCGCATTTCGACTTAATGTATTACGCCGACCGGTCAACGTACCAGATTTATAATAAACACATGAAAAAGCCCCGCGATTTCAAAAGCCAAGCCAAGAAAGCCCGTGAAGCAGGCGCGATTCCATATCTCTTTTCTGTCAAAGATATAATGTATGATTATCCACTGTTCATCGAAGGTGAAGTGGACATTGGAAACGGAAAAACACGAGAATACAGGGTTTATGAAATTACGGAAACTCAATAATTATGAAAATTAAACCAATCAAAACTGAAGCAGACTATGAAGATGCACTAAAAGAGATAGAACAACTTTGGGGATCAAGTTACGGCTCGCCAGAGGGCGATAAACTTGATGCACTTGTTACCATGGTGGATGCTTATGAAGAAAAACATTATCCCATTCCGCCGCCAGAAAGGGCCTCTGAAAAATCGTAAGCGGTTTTTATGTCCATTTATGGTTTCATCGGAATCATTTTTCGACTCTATCTTTCTTTGATAGCAATTTACTTACTATCAAGATTGGCATATATTACGAGGTGAATCTAAATTATGAAATTATTGCGATACAAACTACTCCTCTCCACAATTCTCGCGCTCGCCACACTATCAGCAAGTGCCCAAGTGGATTGGAAAGCACTCGATGTAGGCAATCTATCGTCTGCTATCTTTAACACCGGGGTCGTTGGATATCCGAGCAATCCAACAGCAAACCCTTCAGGTTGGTGGCCCGCAGGAACAAACGATTCCTACATCTTTGAAGGCGACATCTGGATCGGTGCCAAAAAGGGCGGTGAAGTCGCCGTTTCTGAAGCAGATGGCAGACAAAGCGAACTTTGGCCCACCGATGATGCTTCGGAAGTCATTTCAGACAAGCCCGGGACAACAACAAAAGGGACCCCAACAAGTCAATCTATTTTTTTCAAATGCTCTGACACGAATCCCGATGCAAATAAAGGCACGATTCTCGGATTAGAACTTGAAGTCAACGGGTTCCAATGGAGTTATGCACCGCTCTACGACTTTTTTATTCTTGAGTATAAGGTCACAAACGTCGGTAGCGACCCCCTCGAAGACCTATTCATGGCGTTCCGATACGACGTGGACATCTCCAGTAACGAAACAGGGACAGCAAGCTACTCCGCTGATGACTTTGTCGCCTTGGACCAAACCCCAGACGCTCTGAACCCAGTAGACCATCCCAACCGTTATCTCTCTTACGGATTCTCCAACGCCTCCGCACCCGGCTACATCGGCTTGCGTGTTTTGGACGCTTATGTGGGAGAGCACCCAAAGGATCCCGGGATAAAAATCCCTTTTGCCGCACACAAACGGATTACCATCTCCACAGACCCTACAACCGATGCGGAGAAATATGCCCTTATTAGTGTTCCGGGTGTTGAACCCCTCCCTGCAAACTACGACGATCAACGCTTCATCCAATCCTATGGACCCGTTGAATCGTTTGCCCCCGGGGACTCCTTCAACATCATCATCGCCGTAGCGATCGGTGAAGGACTCGCCGGTTTGCAAGCCTCTGCCGACTGGGCACAGAAACTCTATGATGACGGCTATGTCGCACCCGCACCGCCCCCTTCACCACTGGTCAGTGCTTATCCCGCCGATGGACAGGTAACCCTCGTCTGGGACAGCGAAGGACGCTGGGTCGACCAAGGTGTCGGCAAAAGGATTGAAGAATATGTTGACGTAACCGACCCCGAGAAAATTTTTGAAGGGTACCGCGTCTATAGACGGGACGTCTCTTACGATGAAGCCACGGGGAACCCTGTCGAAGATTGGACAATGTTGATGGAGTTTGATAAACCGAGTGCCACCGGAAATTTCTTTACGGTCTCGCACGTCGGTAAGCAATCCGATGCCACTATCGAAAATATGGGCGATGAACCCTTCTTCGCCGATTTCTTCAAAAGTGCGGTTTACATGATCAAATTCAACTCCAGCACCAGTTTTGAAATCATTAACACGACGCTTTGGGAAGTTATGGCGTACAATCCAGCCTTCCCAGGAAACGGCGACGGGTATGCCATTATCCAAGATCCAAGCACGTTTGCACCGTATCCAGATGGAACGTATCAGTCGGGTGCCTTGATATATTTTGGCGGGCTTTACGTAACAATCACTGACGGACCCTCAGGACCGCCTGTCGCTGGCGATATCTTCCGCGTCGTTTCCACACCCTCACAAGCACTCGGTGAAGACGCAGGCATAAAAAACTTCTACACCGACGCAGGCTTAACGAACGGACTCGAATATACCTACGCCGTCACGTCTTACGACACAGGCAATCCTAAATCAGGACTCATCGCGATGGAGAGCAGCCAGATTGAGACGATGGTCCATGTTGTGCCGCGCGCCCAACCTGCTGGATACCGAGAACCGACGGCTGATATAGAACAGCAAGGGCAAGGTAGTGTTACCGTTGAACCGATGGTCCTCGCACCGAATAAAATCACAGGAGACCAATATAAAATCGTCTGGTACGGCGCGAAACAGACAGGTCCCGGCGCATACATTACCGGCCCCGGTTATCAACCCCCTGCCTATGAGATTATCAACACAACGACAAATCAAACCGTCGTCGAGAAACAATCCTTTGACTGGTACGACCCGCTCCATCAAGAAGCCGTTGAAATCCTTTCCCCTATGTTCGACGGGGTCGTCTTGAAAATAACAGGTGTTGACGTGTCCTACGGACATCCCGCCGAAAATCCGATTAACGATGTCAAATTGACAGCAGGCACCGTGACGGGGTGGGAGGTCAACATTCAATCCCCAGGGGTCGGTGAGAACACCTGGACGAACGTCTTTTGGGCAACGTACTATCGGCCACACACCTATTCCATTACGTTTATCGACAACACACACGTCAAGGTAGTCGACGAAGACACCGGCGAAGAGATTCAATTCAACGATGAGCGCGCCGATGGATACGCCATTCTAACGGGTACGGGTTGGCGTGATACATACAACCCAGCGGAGACCCCCGGCTTCTTCCGAATCTTCATCCGCGGGGCGTACGTCTACATTAAAGATCCCAATGCTGAAATCTCTGAGGGAGATGTCTTCACTGTCGAAATGGGCGGTGTCAGCGCACCACGGGACGGCGACCAATCTCTGCTAAACACAAAAGGGGAAACGCTCTCGCCTGAAGACATTGAGGCGGATCTCGGTAAAATTCGGGTCGTCCCCAATCCCTACTTCGTCACGAACAGGGCGGTCCTCTCGGAAGGAACGGACAAGATTTTCTTTACACACCTGCCCCCGCGGTGTACGATTCGGATCTACACATTGGTAGGCGAATTGGTACGAGAGATTGAGCATGAAAGCATTGCCCCCTTTAATCCAGATGAACGCTTGGCACAAGGAGACAAAGGGGGAACAGCATCCTTTGAACTCCTCAATCGCTACAATCAAGCACTCGCAAGCGGTGTTTATATTTACCATGTTGAAGCCCGAGACGAAACTGACACGGTCGTCGGGAACAAAATCGGCAGATTTGCTATCATTCGATAAACGGAGAACGCAATGCGATACATAATTTATACGCTCTTATTCACACTTCTTTTTCTATGGGTTGTCCCCAGCGATGCCACAACCAATGTCGGCACAGCCGGTGCACAGTTTTTAAAAATCGGCCCCGGCGCACGGGTAGACAGTCTCGGCGGTGCCTTCGGTGGACTTGCTGACGACGTAACCAGCATCTACTGGAACCCAGCCGGCATCAGCCAACTCGACAAAATCAGCTTCTCGGACACGCATACGATCTGGCTCGCCGACCTCCGCTACAACTATCTCGCCTTCGCCACACCGATAAAAAATATCGGGACCTTGGGCGCAAGCGTTACATTCCTCAATGTTCCTGAGACGGAAATCACGACGCTGGCAAAACCCGATGGTACGGGTCTCTGGTACGCCGCTTATGACACCGCCGTTTCACTGGCGTTCGCTCGACAACTCTACCAAACGGAATCCGGGGTCAAACTCTCTGTCGGTATCAACGCCAAATACATCCACCAACAGATCCATCGGGAAAGTGCCAGAGGGGTCGCCATTGATGTCGGCACGCTATACCACACCGGCTGGCGGAGTCTACGTATTGGGATGTGTTTCTCGAACTTTGGACCGGAGATGCGCTTCAGCGGTCCCGATCTACAAAGCGGTGCCGAAGTCGCAGGCGACCCACGGATTGCTGACTACCGTCCGTTTCCGGACACAACAAATCCGGCGCGGAAAGCAGCATTAGAGACGAACGAGTTTCCACTGCCCTCCAACTTCAGGCTCGGTATCGCCTACGATATTATTGATACCGGCGACAATCTGCTTACGCTTGCGCTCGATGGGAACCACCCCAACGACAACAGCGAGCGGTTGAACATCGGCATGGAGTACTGGTACAGGAAGATGGCAGCAATTCGTGGCGGTTATAAGTTCCGATTGGGAGAAGACCGCACAGACGACGAAGAAGGACTCACACTCGGCTTAGGCATCCACCTAAACCTCGGCAAAAGAGTCCTGTCCCTCGATTACGCTTACGCCGACTTTGGCCGCCTGCAACAGACACACCGCGTGAGTATGGGACTACAGTTTTAGAGGACACTAAATATGACAAACAAACCCAACATCGTTTATCTCCTCGCCGATCAGATCCGTGCGTGTTCACTACCGGTATATGGCGATACACAGATCGAAACACCGAATATCGACCGTCTCGCACAAGAAGGCACCGTTTTTTCAAACGCAATCGCCACCGCCCCTGTCTGTACCCCGTATCGCTCCATGCTACTCACCGGACGACACCCGCAGACGACGGGTCATCTCATAAACTTCGTCAAAACCCGGCATGACGAAATCGGACTCGGCGACGTTTTCAGCAGAAACGGTTACCGGACAGCATGGGTCGGTAAATGGCATCTCCACACGGGTTCGTTCCCTGAAATCGGCGGACGCGATTACGTCCCCGAAGGGCGTGACCGCCTCGGCTTCCAACACTGGCGCGGCTATAACTTCCACACCGACTATTTCAACGGAACCGTGAACCTTGACGCAGACTGGCGAAACGAAACTTGGGACGGCTACGAAACCGATGCCCTCAACCGATACGCCTTTCAGTTCATGGATGCGGTAGGGGACGATAATCCGTTTTGTCTGTTTATCTCTCCACATCAAGCACACTCCACACCTTACGAGTTTGCCCCACAGGAATACTACGACAGGCTGCCCGCCGAACTCCAATTACCAGAGAACGTCCCTGACTCGGTTAAAGCAGAATCGCTAAGAATCTATCGACACTATCTCGCCATGACGCTAACCGTAGACGATATGCTCGGTGAATTGATGGCATATCTCGAAAGAACCGGACGCGTTGAAAACACGCTCCTCGTCTTCGGATCCGACCACGGCACACAAGGCGGCGCACAAGGCATCAATTTCTGGGCGAAACGGGAACCTTACGAAGAATCCATTAAAGTCCCGCTCATTATGCGGCTCCCCGGCATTTTTGAGGGCAACCGTACCTGTGACACGCTCACCTCCCCCGTCGATCTGTTTCCATCGCTCTGCGGTTTATGTGGCATCCAACCTCCTCGAACCGTCGAAGGCTACGATTTGTCGGCGTCTTGGCGCGGTGAAACCGATACCTTTGAACAGGAAGCCGTCTTAACAATGAACTTCGGTTCAACCTACGATTACCTCATTGATGGTAACGAGTGGCGCGGTGTCCGCACAAAAACGCACAGTTACGCACGGTGGCTCGATGGCAAACGGATGCTATACGATGTAGAAGCAGACCCTTTGCAAATGAACAATCTCATCAACACCCCTGAAGCCAAACCGCTGGCAGACGAGATGGAAACCACCCTTTCAAATCTGATGGACGCTCGCAACGACACACTCCAACCCGCCACGAGTTACACAGATTGGTATGACATCCAACGCCGCATCGTCCACAACGCCCACGGTCCCCTCGGCAACCCAGAAGACGAACCCGACTGGTCCCTGCTAAGATGAACTTTTGGCTAAGAAAGGAACATATAATGAACTATCAAGAAAGTCGTTGGATACAAAGAGCCAATAGTTTTCGTAGAGCATTTTCGCGATTGAAACAAGGGGTGGATTTGGCACGACAACGCGAACTGTCAGACTTGGAAGCACAAGGACTGATACAGGGTTTTGAATATACACATGAATTGGCATGGAATACACTATGAAATACGGGTTATCAAATCGCACCCTTCAAAAGATCCAGAGCGTTTTAAGCCATTATCCTCAAGTTGAAAGAGCTATTTTGTACGGGTCCCGCGCCACAGGAACCTACCGAAACGGTTCAGATATCGACCTTACGCTTTATGGCGATGCCTTAACACACAGCATACTCTCCCGAATCGATACTGAACTCGACGATCTTCTCCTACCCTATACAATTGACTTGTCCATTTTTGATCAGATTGACAACCCCGTTATGGTTGAGCAAATTCAACGCATTGGGGTCAACTTTTATGAGAAATACGAAGATGTCTAACTTCAGGACTATTTACAAGGTAACGAGAAACCCATAAACGCCGTCCTCCCCTCCGCAATCCCGCAAATCCCAATTCTGACAAATATCTGCTGACCGCCGACAACCAATAGCCATTTGAAAATCCTTTGCTTAAAGAAATCTATTATGCTACAATAAATGTGCATCAATCACCACCAAATGGAGCGTGCCAAGTAAAAACAGATATGACACTTCAAGAAATAATTTTAGCGTTAGAGAAATTTTGGGCAGACCAAGGCTGCATCATCCAACAACCCTGCGATATAGAAGTCGGCGCGGGCACATTTAACCCCGCCACGTTTTTGCGATGCCTCGGACCAGAACCGTGGAAAGTCGCTTATGTAGAGCCCGTCCGCCGTCCGACCGATGGCAGATACGCCGAAAACCCATTCCGCGTTGGGGCATACTATCAATATCAGGTAATCCTCAAACCCGCACCCGAGAACGTACTACCGCTCTACCTTGAGAGCCTATACAGTCTCGGTATCTCCCCCCGCAAGAATGATATCCGATTCGTCGAAGACGACTGGGAGTCTCCGACCCTCGGTGCCTCCGGGCTCGGCTGGGAGGTCTGGTGGAACGGCGCAGAAGTCACACAATTCACCTACTTCCAACAGATGGGAAGCATCGACCTCGACCCGATATGTGCTGAGATTACCTACGGACTTGAACGCATCGCACTTTACTTGCAGGACGTGGACGACTTCTTCGACATCCGCTGGAACGAACACGTTAATTACGGCGATGTCCATCGACAAAGCGAAATCGAATATTCGACTTACAACTTCGAGCAGGCAAATGTAGAGATGCTTTTCGACCTGTTCAGCACCTACGAGAAGGAGACCCACGCCTGCTTAGATGCCGGGTTAGTCCTACCAGCGACCGATCATGTCCTGAAATGCTCCCACACCTTCAATATGCTCGATGCCCGCGGCGTTATTAGCGTCACAGAGCGGGTAAGTTACATCGAACGCGTGCGGCGACTCGCACAACGGATCGCACGCGCATACTGCACGCAGCGCGAAGAGATGGAACATCCCCTACTCGAAAAATGGAAATCTGTAGGAGGGATTTCCAATCCCGACACATCCTCTGTAGGAGGGATTTCCAATCCCGACCCCACTACACAAAAAACCGCTGACTTCCTCTTTGAAATTGGCACCGAAGAGATACCTGCAAGTTATGTCCCGCCCGTTCTTGAGCAGCTTCGCAAAATCGCAACCGACTCCCTGACGAACCACAGAATCCTATTCGGCGAAATTGAAGCCCTCGGTACACCAAGGCGTATCACACTGAGTGTCAAGGACCTAAAGACGCTTCAAGACAGCCAAGAAACAGAAGTGGTAGGTCCCCCAAAACGCGTCGCCTACGATGAAAACGGCGAACCGACAAAAGCCGCCATCGGGTTCGCAAAGACGCAAGGCGTGGAACTCTCAGCACTCCGCATCGTTGAAACCGAACGTGGAGAATACGTCGCCGCCTCCAAGCACGAAACAGGTGAACCGACACAAGAGGTGCTGCAAAGACTCCTACCCGAATGGGCTGAGGCACTGCGCTTTCCGAAAACCATGCGATGGGAAACACAGTCTGAAGGACAGCAGGCGTTCGCCCGTTTCGCCCGTCCCATCCGATGGATCGTCGCACTACTCGGAGACGAAGTCGTCAATTGCGCCTACGGCGGTCTGGACGCAGGACGCGTCACCTATGGACACAGAGCCTTGCATCCTGAACCCATAACTTTGGCATCGGCGAATTTAGATACTTATAGTGAAAAACTCCGTGCTGCAGGAGTGATCGTCTGTCCGAATGAGCGACGCGAAACAATCAAAAAACAGGTAACAACCATTTTAAAAACAGAGGGGTGCCTACCAAAACTCGACGATGAACTCCTCGACACAGTAAACTATCTCGTAGAGAACCCACAACCCATCGTCGGCAACTTCAGTGAGTCACATCTGGAAATACCGTCTGAAGTGCTAATTACCGCCATGAAGACGCATCAACGCTATTTTCCAATGTGGAAAGACGACACCACGCTTGCCGCGAAATTCATCACCATTTCTAATGGGACAGATGGAAACATTGATGGCGTTCAACACGGAAACGAACGCGTGCTTCACGCCAGACTCAACGATGCCGAGTTCTTCTACAAAGAAGATCAGAAAATTAGTCTTGCCAATAAGGTCGAACGTTTAGGTGCCGTTGTTTTTCACGCCAAACTCGGTTCACTCCTGGAGAAAGCAGAACGGCTTAAAGCACTCGCTGCGTTTATCAGTATACAACTGCAGCTCGGAGAAACGACTGTCCAGCACACAGAACGCGCCGCTTGGCTCTCTAAGGCAGATTTAACGACCCAAATGGTTATCGAATTCCCGTCACTGCAAGGCATTACAGGAAAATATTACGCCCAAAACTCTCGTGAAGCTGCACCCGTCGCCACCGCCATCGCAGAACACTATCAGCCACTTGGGGCAGACACGCCACTACCGGAAACTGAAGCCGGTGCAATCGTCGCTATTGCCGATAAAATTGACACTATCGTCGGATATTTCGGGATAGAAGAACGACCCACAGGCTCACAAGACCCGTACTCGCTAAGGCGACACGCCCTCGGCACAATCCGGATCCTCCAAGACAGGAAACTCACCCTTTCTTTAGATGCTGTCGTTCAAAAGGCACTCGGCTTGTACAAAGTCGCGTTAGCCGATGACACACAGATAAGTGTCCTTAACTTCATTAAAGAACGCCTCCGCGTCATATTGCTACAAACACAGCAATACGCTCCCGATCTCGCCGACGCCGTCTTGGCGGTGGGTGATGTTGATATCGTCGATATTCTCAATCGCGCCAGCGCACTTGCCGAATTTCGCTTGACACCAAATTTTGAGGAAGTATATAATGCACTCAATCGAGTGCTGAGGATTTTACCAGAGGATGCCGCAGAAACTGTAGATGCTACGCTCTTGCACGACAACGCCGAGAAGCAATTGTTCAACTGCATCACTGAGGCAGAACCCAACTTCAAGCAAAGTATCACGGAACGCAACTACGCCAAACTCTTGACGCAACTCGCCGTTTTACAACCAGCAATCGACACATTCTTTGATGAAGTACTGGTCATGGCGAAAGAACCAGCACTGCGGGCAAACCGATTGGCGTTGTTGAACCGAATCGGACGAAGCATTTATGCTATCGCAGATCTTACAAAACTCGTCATCGCTGGAAAATAAAAAATAGTGATCAACTGATACACATGAAACGAGAGGAAAAACATGAAACGACGCTTTGAACATCTACCGTGGCAGACACGCCTCATTCTCTTATGTATCGCTGCGACCGCCTTTCTGATGGGGTGTGGTGAGAAGGAGAATAGGAACATTATCGAAGCGCGAGCCGCCATTGTTCGCGGGGATTACACTGCCGCACAAGCCGCCGTTGAAAGGACAGATGCCGGAAATCAAGAAGCAATACATTTACGCGCCTTCTTGCAAAATCGGACACACGCCGACACAAACAGGTGGCAGCAAGCCATCGCAGCATCAAACGCGTATCTGGAAACATTGACCGCCGACATCCGCACGATCTCATTACAGGAAGATCCTGACTCCGACGAACTCGATCGACAAGAAAGACTCACCCGATCACAGAACGCTATCTCTGGACTTTTTGCCCTGTCACTCGCTGAGGCGGCCGAACAACGCGCAGAACTGTTATCCGAACTTATCGTACCCGCGGATGCCGGTGTCATCATAGCACTGTTAGCCGCGGAAAAGTGTTATCAACCTAATGCCCGTGCAGCTGCCAGACAACTCATCACCAAACTTGGAGATAGAGAACGCGTTGCTGAATTACTTCAACAAGCAACGCACCATTCAGACACAGCCATACAAAAAGAAGCAATCCGCTATCTCGGTGCTATGCGTAAACCCGACTTTATACCGGTCTTTGAAGACGCTTTTGCCAAAACCGATAGTTCACCAGAGGTCGCGTACAGAGCAATCGTCGCTCTTGAACAACTGAAAGGGGTACTCCCCGATAGTATCGCCATTGTGCCCGGCCTACGACTCGCACTGAAGAATAACAACGCTCAAGTTCGGATGCACGCCGCAAAACTCATCGGCACCATCCAAGCCCAAACCGCTGTTCCCGACCTGATCAGGCTGCTCGCAGATCCGAATACTTATGTCAAAGATACAGCCATAGATGCCCTTAACCGCATCGGCGAACCCGCGATTGCGCCACTCCTTGAAGTCCTCAATACAAACGCACACAACCTCATCCCCGACGAAGACACCGGTTTCAGCAGAGAATACCAATACATCGCCAGTGCTTACATCGACGACCTATGGATGAAAAAATATCGAATCGGCACACAATCCGCTGCAATCAAAGCACTCGGACTGCTTCAGACAGAAGCCGGTGTCCAGCCACTCATCAATGAGTTAGCAAATGAAGAATTAAAAGCAGATGCCTTAGCAGCACTCGTCGCAATGCGCAACGTTGCTGTCCCACGCCTGATTGATGCCCTCAAAAATGCATCTGATGAAATTCGCGTACAGGTCGCAAACGCGCTTGGACAAATCGGGGACCGGCGCGCAATAGTCCCACTTATTGAAACACTGAATACAGACCCATATAAAGAAGTGAAAGCATTTGCAGCAATAGGACTCGGCAATATGTATGCACGCGGGGAAAATAACACCGCAGTCACCGCACTCACCAACGCACTCTCCTACGACGATACCACTGCCACTAACGCAGCAGAGGCACTCGGAAAAATTAGCGTCGCTACAGAAGACACCGTTCAAAAACTGATTATCATCGCGCTCGATAAACAGATGCGTGAAACCTTGCGTTCTGCAGCACTTACCGCACTCTGGCGACTCAAACCGGAAAAAGCAGTTCAATCAATGCTCCTTATCACGTTCAGCGACGAAACCAGTCCTGTCCTCCGTGCCAGTGCCGTCAAAGTTTTGAGTCGTATAAAAGCACCCGAAACCGTGCCTGTCTTGATATGGATGCTCTCTACACGATTCGATGAAATTTCCGATTTCCAGAGGCACATGAAACGCGAGTATAAAACGCTTGACGCACTGCAAACCCAAGTCGACACCTTCCAGATCCAGTGGACCGCCGACTACCCACAAACAAACTACCGTACATGGGGTGAACTTAAACCGATTCCCAGCCTGGTGCGTAGTGAAGTCGCCCGTGCACTCGGTGTTATCAAAGAAGAAACCGTTATAGAACCCTTAGCTCGCGCACTTGAAGACGACGGACGCGCCACGGTGCGACAGAGCGCAGCATGGGCACTCGGTGAAGTCAAAGGCGATCCGACAATCGCACCGCTTGTTACCGCACTCAAAAAGGACAAGCAAGGAGTCGTCCGGCAAGAAGCAGCCATTGCACTTGGAAAAATCAAAGGACAAAAAGTTGTCGATCCGCTTGTCGATGCGCTGAAAAATGATAAGTATGAAACGACACGCTTTCAAGCCGCAAAGGCACTCCGAGAAATTCAAGCCGGGGATAAAGGACTCGTTGATGTCGTCAAAAAGGGGTTAGGAAACTTTGATGACGGATATGAAGTCCAATCTGTACAAGACGAAGTCATCGCCGCATTAATCAAAGATGGGAATCTGGCGACTTCCGAATTCGCAGTCGAGGCATTAAGGTCTGCCGATGATGAGTGGACGCGATGGGCACTTGTACATGTTATCGGCACACTGAGTAAAAAACCCGCACTTGATGCAATGGTCCCAGAACTGAATCATCCGAGCTACGTTGTCCGTAAACGGGTGACAGAAACGCTCGGCGGTTTCAAAGAACGGAGCGTTGTCGATTCATTAATCGCTGTTCTCGAAAACACCGATGAGATGAAATCCATACGCGCCGGTGCCGCCAATTCGCTCGCTGGACTCAAAGATGAACGCGCCGCAACAGCATTCCTGAACGCACTCACCGATGAAAACGCTGAAATCCGATTGAAAGCCATCACAGGTTTAGGCAACCTTAAGGATGCAAAAGCCGTCGCGAAACTCAGCGAAATTCTTGAGAATCCGTTAGAACCAGATGACATCCGTGCCGCCGCTGCAACCGCTCTGGGTAACATCGCCGATAAAACAGCCGAATCCGTTCTGATTCGCGCCTTAGACATTCGCATCGGAGATATCTCGAAAAATGCTATCATTGCGCTCGGTAAACTCGAAAGCGAAGCAGCTATCCCAAAACTCATCGCTATCCTTGAGGATAAACGGATCCCACTGGACACCAGTACAAATGCATTAGCGAATGCTTCTGCCCGGACGAAAGCAGCAATAGCCCTCGGCGAAATTGGCGGAACCCGCGCCGCTGAAGCCCTCGGCAAACGCCTCATTGACAATACCGAATATATCGTCGCACTTGAGGACGCAGCAAACAGAAAAGCCATCGGCGCAGACGACCTAAAACGCAACTGGAGTTGGGAAGTTTTTGTCAACGCTGCCAAAAAACTCGACTTACCAGAATTCGTTGCCGCTAAAATGGCTGCGCGTACAGCGGATACGTGGGAAAATCATCAGGTCAGGAACGCCGCAATGGTTGCCTTGGGTAAGTCTGGCACTGTTACGGATACTTCCAAGTTTAAAGAACGCTTAGCCGATCCGGTTGTCGATATCCGAAAAGCTGCGGCACTCGCCATTGGTCAAGCTGGAATCCGGGAACTCATGCCGGACCTCATCCAAATAATGACAGGTGAAACCGAAGTCAACAAGGATGTCCGGCGTGCTGCCACACAAGGACTCGGTGAAATCGCAGACGAAACAACAGTCGATATCCTTATCCAAGTCATGAACAACGATGATAACCACGTCGAAATTCGACGCGATGCTTCAAGAGCATTGGGCAAAATTGGAAACGACAAAGCGGTAAATGCTTTGGTCGAAAAACTACGAGCATTGCATGAAGCCCAAATTACAAGAGGCCTCCGTCTGGATGCCATCAAGGCACTCGCAGACGCTAAGAACGCGAAGGCAATCCCGCTCTTAGAATTGATCCTCCAAGATCAAGACGCAGAAATCCACTTCCAAGCGGCAGTCGCACTCTTTGAAATTACAGGTGAAGGTTACGGCTATAACCGCATATAAGGAGAATTTTATGGCTTTTTTTGAACTACGGCAATATAGAACGCAACCCGGTCAACGCGAGAATTGGGTGAAATATATGGAAGAAACCGTCTTACCATTTCAAATTTCTAAAGGAATGGTTGTAATTGGCAGTTTCATCGGCGAAGAAGAGGACGATCTTTACGTCTGGATTCGGCGATTCGAGAGTGAAGAACAGCGCGAACAACTCTACGCAGCCGTCTATGAGGATGACAGGTGGGTAAATGAAATCTCACCCCGCGTCGGTGAACTCATCGATAGAGAACAGATCCTTGTCACACGGCTCGAACCCACTTCTCGCTCAGCACATCAATAGTACCACAAATTCGTAGGGGCGAGGTCTCCTCGCCTATCCCCTTAAAATTCCAAAACGGAGGTGATTTGATGGGACCTGAAGAAAAATACCTCTTTGATCTTTGGGGCTATATCAACATCGAAAACGCCCTGGGAACAGACGAACTCGCTGAACTGAATGCCCTTATCGACGCACAAGAGTACCCCGATCCAGTCGACGATGATGTTTATTCACAGAGATTCGGTGGATTCTTGAGTTGGGAGAACGACGCATTCCGAAAACTTCTCAGTCACCCGCGTGTCATGCCGTTTTTGGCAGAGATCGTCGGTCCAAAATTCCGGCTCGACCACGTCTACGGCATCTTGATGATAGAGGGAAATCCAGGCGGAAGGCTTCACGGCGGCGGAACACCTTACGATCCAGCCCAGTATTACGTCTTCCGAAACGACCGGATGTACAACGGTTTAACCGTTGTCTCATGGGCATTGACCGATATGCTGCCAGAACACGGCGGTTTCTGCTGTATTCCGGGCAGCCACAAGAGCAACTATCGGTGTCCTGACCATTTCCGCCCCGTCGAGGAGAATCAAATCTGTATGGCACCCGTGCATCAGAAGGCAGGAGATGTCGTCATCTTCACAGAGGCATTGACGCACGGCACCCTCCCCTGGACTGCTTCGCATGAAAGACGCTCGATTCTGTTCAAGTACTCACCAGGGCACGCCTCATGGGGACAAGGCAGATACGACGATGAACTCCGCAATCTGATGGCAGACGAGGACCAGAAATTGATGCTCGAACCGCCTTACGTCGCAAACCGAAAACCGGTTGTTTAAAATGTCCTTTATGGCGAATCCTAAAAATAAAGTCACACTTCCGCCCCGTTGTAGGCGAGGTTTCCCAACCTCGCCGATGCAGAGTGTGTAAATAATTCCGGGATCCACCATAAATTGTAGGTGTGGTCTTGGTTTTATGAAGTTTAAGGAATTTAGTTCGGTAATATCCCAACACTTGGATGCCCGACTTGTTCGGGAGCGGACGCACGGGCCCAAACAAGTTTGGGCATCCCCAGAAGCGATGAAAAATGACTCCA
>JAJECD010000213.1 GCA_022822215.1 Candidatus Poribacteria bacterium
TCCCGAACCAACCGACGGGACTTTCTCACTATGTTCAAAATTGGAAACTCAGAAAAACACAGCGTCTAAATGGATGGCCAAGTGAGTGGCCTCTTTTAGAACTGTGTTTCGCGATTATCACTTGGATTCCTGAACTGTACGATGATCCAGAGGGGCAGGTCTACATGGAAGCCGTTGCTCGTTGCATTTCAAATGCTGCTGTCTTCTCGTCCTACCGTTCTAAAATCTTTTTTGACCAGTCGGAACATGAAGAACGAAGCATTCAAAGAGCAATCTCTGATATTTTTGTGCCAATAGCTGAAGGGAGTGTTGAAGTTGATGAAGACATCATGCCTCATGTGCCTCGGAGCCATTTTCCTTTTATGACAGTTCATCAAGCCAAAGGATTAGAATATCCATTAGTCATTGTTGATGTAGCTTCCGATTATAAAACCAACCATCCTGCACAACGATTTCGACGTTTTCCAGAAAGAGCATCTGCTGTGCAGAACTTGGAAGACAACTTGGCACCTTACTGCGAAGTCGGTCGATTGCGTATGAACCGTGGAGGGTTAGCACGAACGTTCGATGACCTTATTCGACTTTATTACGTGGCGTATAGTCGTCCACAATCTATATTATTGTTGGTCGGATTGGACTCTTGCCTCGGTTACAACACCACTATAAAACATGTAGCTATGGGATGGAAATCCAACAGCGAATGGAGTTGGAAAACTCCAGTTAGTGGGAGCAATCCGGTACAGGCAAATAATGTACCTATTCATCTGATTTGGGAGTAAGTTACATGGAACTTGCGCGAAAGGCCGAAAATCCTATCATTCCTTCCTACAGTTTAACTGGAGATCTCATCTCGTTCTTAAGGTGCGGACTACAGTACCGGTACCATAACCAGAGCTCCCTTCCACCATCGCGTCCTGTTCAACTCTGGTTTGGTGAATTTATTCACGGCATTATGGAGAACGCCTATAGAATTTGGAAATCTAATTCTCCGCCTTTTCCTTGGCCTTCACATCCAACACCATATCGAGGAGACCCTCCAGCAGACCGAGAACTTCACGATATAGGGACTATCGGTGAGATGGTAGAAAACACCTTAAGAGCCGGAGGTAAAAATCCGCGTAGTACGGAAACGCGTGGATCTGCTTATGAACGGGCGGAGCAAGCAGTCAACAATTTAGGGCAGCACCTATTTCCTCTAATTCGACTGGCAGAGGAAAAAGTTATTGGAACTCGAGATGTTCCTGTGCTAGCAGACCACTCAACCCCAATACGTGCTCAAAAATATGAACTTCACGGAATAATTGATGTTGTTACAAACGTCAGTCTCACAGAAGTTCCAAACACTAACGTCATTCGTCAAGCAATTCAAAAGGCGTGCCCGAACCTTACAGGCGATTTTGAAGTCATTATTGATTACAAAGGCTCGCATCGTCCAACCACAGATCATGAATATTGGCAACAAGGGGAGTGGCAAGTAAAAACATACGCATGGCTACGGACTAACCGACCAGATTCCTTACCTGTTGCTGCTGGTGTGCTTTTGTATATAAACGAACTTGCTCCATCCATTCGAGAACTTGTAGATCTTAAAAAGGCAATGAGGAATGGAAAGACTGATGTTGTACCAAAACCGGGCAGTCAGGATGAGTCTTTGCTAAACATGTGGAAGCCAGGAAATAGAATCCCTGATTTTTCTCTCGATTATCATTTTGCCCGCGCGATCCGAGTCGTTCCGGTAGATTCAAAAAGTGCAGAAGAAGCAGCAAAACGCTTTGATGAAGTAGTTATGGGTATTGAGAGTTGTGTTAATCAAGAAGTTGTAGCCGGAAATATTTTAAAGCAGTGGGTTCCGTCGGGGGACGAAGATACTTGTGTTGCTTGTGATTTTCGATATATTTGTCCATCTCCTGCTCCCCGACGTGCCCAGGAAAACAGTAAGTACCAAGTTCCGACAGCCCCTTAGCATTTTATCCAGCTTTTAATAAGTGGTAAATTGTAAAAGTTCAGTTGTGAACGATGAATGATAACGGTTTGGGTTTATTAGGACGTTGACGGACGAAAGTAAAAAGAATTATGACAAAGGAGAAATCTTTTTATAACTAGCGAATTGGCGAGAAAATACTGGAGTGAGCTGTGTGACTACACGCAGCAAGAGGATATTCAATTCCAAACACGGCGGCCAGAAAAAGCGCGTTTCCCAATGTTTGAAATAAGACGGTGCGCGTTCTGCTTAGAAGCGTGGTTTTATTTTAAGCGAGGTCGAGAGATTGGTGTTCGGCTCCGTATGACCGGGCGAATCGGTCCCGCACACTTCCACTTGTTGAAAAGCAAAGCGAAGAAATTGGGAGAAAATCCGGCGAAACCCCTAAATGGAGGAAGTTCCCAATAACCCTTAGTACTGCTGACTGTGAACTGCCGACCAGGACCCATTCGGTTTCTGCCACTCTCCTACCGTAGCAGGGAAATGAAAGGGTTGGGGCTGGGAAGTCCAAGAGAAAGAAGGATAGGATTCATGGAAATTAAGGCACACATTGATGATATACGCTCAAGATTAGAACGAGAACAATTTAGGAATGAAACCGCAGTGCGTCAAGGCATTGTGGATAGGCTACTCATTTCCTTGGGGTGGCCAACGTTCGATACAGAGATCGTTTTTCCTGAATACCCCGTTAATGGGGGTAGAGTGGACTACGCACTGTGTCATCCAGCAGAAAAACCGATCGTCTTTATCGAAGTGAAGCGGGTTGGAAACATTGAGACAGCAGAGAGGCAACTCTTTGAATATGCTTTTCACGAAGGAGTACCTATCCTTATCCTTACAGATGGACAGAAGTGGCGTTTTTTTCACCCATCGGGATCAGGGGACTACACAGAACGTCTGGTACAGGAGTTAGATCTCATTGCCAACGATGGTGAGGTGATTGCTGTCTGCTTAAATAGATACCTAAACTACGAGTCTGTACAAACAGGGAGAGCAGGACAAGCCGTCGCTGAAGATTACCAGAAAGTGTCTCAGCAGAGAGAGGCTCTAAGGCATTTACCAAAAGCATGGGAAAATTTGGTATCCGGCGTATCGGAAGATTCAGAGTTTTTAATAGAGGTTGTAAAATCTGAGATCCAACGTTTGTGTGGCAGTAGCCCTGCCCATGAACAGATCTTTGACTTTCTGAACGACATCTTAAAGAATGAAACGCAGACATTCCAGAATGATGTGCCTCCACCGTTGCCGGACCCGCGACCAAGCAGTATATCACCTACTGCTGTCTCAAATTCGAGTTTATCCAGGGGCGAGAAGTATACCTCCTATTTTCAGACACTGATTGATGAGATGCGGGAACAGCATAACTTTACCAATGCACGTCGTCCCATAAAAAGTCAAAATTACTACCTCTTTAACTCAGGCTGTTCAGGCGTTAGTTATCTTGCCAAATTTGCGAGACAAGAGCAAGTGTATATCGGACTCTACATTAAAAAGAACAAAAACCTCTTTGATATTCTCAAGGAAAGGGAATCCGAAATCAATGCTAAATTCGATGTGCCCATATGCTGGGACCGGAAAGACGGATTATTAAAATGCGTAATTGGCTTTTCACGGGCTGGTGACATTACTGCTGATGCAAATGTGTTGGAATCCATTAGAGCATGGCACGTTGAGAATCTACTGAAATTCAAAGAGGTGTTTACATCTGAAATACAACGGGCCCTCGAAAAACTGAAATCCAGTGAAAGAGCATTGGAATAAGAAGAAAAAAAATATACTATGCCAGAATCTATCATCATCAGAAATTTGGTCCACTGTCTCAACCAAGGTTATGATACCCTATTTTAGCCTCACACTCCCATTTACTATAAATCAAGGACACACAAACTTCCCCAGAATTTTCCGAACGGATGCCCCAGTCGCAGACGGAAGATTTGCAGTCTGTCCATGAAGTGCTTCATTCGCCAAAATTGCAAATGCAATCGCTTCCTTAGCATCCGAGGAGATACCCGACTCATCCACACACTCAACTGCCGTATCTGTTAATAACTCGCTGAGTCTCCGCATGATCGTTCGATTGTGGACACCGCCACCGCTCACGTAAAGCACGTCTATCGGGTTCTGTTCCCCTACAAATTGCGCAATGTAGTCTGTAATCGTCCGAACAGTCAATTCAGTGAGCGTCGCGATAGAGTCGTTATCAGTAAGCCGGTGCGAGCGACACGCCTCCAAACATTCCATTGCGAAGGTGTTCCCAAACATCTCGCGTCCGGTCGTCTTCGGTGGCTGCAATTGAAAAAACGGGTGCTTTAACCATTCATTGACAAGCCATTGATAAGGTGTACCTTGTGAGGCGCGTTCACCTGATTTATCATAGCGTTCCCTTCCTGCCGTGATCTCCCCGATGACTGCATCGATACACATGTTCCCAGGACCTGTATCCGAAGCCAAGACCGCATCAGGCGAGCAGTCTGCCGGCAGCACTGTGAGATTTGCTATACCTCCGATGTTCAAAAGACCTACGGTTTTAGTGCTATTACGAAAGAGCAAATAGTCCGGATATGAAACCAAAGGCGCGCCTTGTCCACCCGCCGCCATATCTGCTACCCGAAAATCAGCGATGGTTGGAATTCCCGTTTCGTGTGCGATGACCGCAGGCTCACCAATCTGCAATGTTGAGGCATAATGAGAAGTATTGCTGTCAGACATAGTGTCTTTAGGAAGATGGTGGATCGTTTGACCGTGTGAGCCGATAAGGGCAATGTCGTTAGTGGACATTCCGCTCTTTTGAAGGATATGTTTAGCAGCCTCTGCGAAGAGATGTCCGATGTAGAAATTCATCTCACAGATGTCGTCAACGCGACCGGTATCCGGGTGACAGAGGTCAAGGATGCGTTGCGGCACACCGGGCGGGAAAGGGAAGGTATCAAAAGCAATAAGGTTTACCGCAGTTTCCAATCCGTGTCCACTAACTTCGACGATGGCTGCATCAATGCCATCAACGGAAGTGCCAGACATTAAACCGATAATGGACTTTTTATCTTTGTTGAGGAGTTTGTAAAATTCTGTCATTTTTTAAGGTTTTCGGTACGGGTTGCTACGTAACCCTTTCAGTCATCAGTTATCAGGACAGAAACTTTGTGAAATTCAAGTACTACGCAATTGCCAGAAGATTTAACTGACAACCGACAACCGACGACTGACAACTAATATGCGTGATACTGTTTTGCGTTATCAGTCCAAGACTGGAGTTCCGCATTCCACTGCTCTTGCATTTCGTTCACGGATTTTCCACTGAGCAAGGCGTTTCGGAGCCAGCTATTTCCTGCTAATCTGTCAAAGTGCGAGGTTCGGAACACAAAGTGATCGCTGTATTCGGATGTAAGAATAGATAACATGTGAAGAGTCGTTTCTATGGGACGGAAATGTTCCCTATCCGTAACGTGAATCGCGACCCCACCGCAAGTCTGTTTTGCGTGTTTTGTGCTTTCAGTGGCGGGAGCCGGTGTAAAAACAACAGATCGGAATCGGACACCGGGGAGCCGCAATCCATTCAGTGTTTCTGCCCATCTTTCGCCGTTGCACCAAGGGGCACCGATGTATTCAAACGGCTGCGTCGTGCCCCGTCCTTCGCTCATATTTGTCCCTTCAAATAGACATAAACCCGGATAGAGCGTCGCTGTCGTGAGCGTTGGCATATTCGGTGATGGCGGCACCCATGGCAGACTTGTATCGTTGTACCACATCCAACGCTCGTATCCCTGCATCCACGCCACCTTTAACCGACAAGACGGCACACGTTCTGCTTTCAAGAGCATCGCCAGTTCCCCAATTGTCAAACCGTAGCGGATCGGTATCGCGTGTATCCCAACGAACGATTCAAATTCGTTTGCTAACACAGGACCCTCTATAGTCGTGCAACCAATCGGATTCGGTCGGTCAGCAACGATAAATTCAACGCCGTGGTCGCTTGCGGCTTCCATTGCGTAGAGCAGCGTCGAGATGTAGGTATAGTAGCGTACACCGACATCCTGCATATCGTAGATAAGCAGATCTATACCATCAAGTTGTTCCGGTGTCGGACGCATGGATTGCCCATACAGACTGAAAACTTTTTTAACGATTGCTTTTGAGCTACTGCGTCCGTTGTCCTTGCAGATTTCGGGTGAAGTTAGCGCGCTATCGACAGCAATACCGTCCTGTACTGCACCCCAGAGTCCGTGTTCCGGCGAGAAAATCGCAGCAAGTTGACAGTCGGCATCTTCTGTGAGAAGCCGATAGTTGCTCTGTAGGGTAGCATCAACGCCTGTCTGATTCGTAATAAGTCCTATGGATTTCCCTCGAATCCAGTCGCGTTTCTCCGTGAGTAAGACGGTTAATCCTAATTCAACTTTGTGGGATCGTTCTGTAAAAGACATCTGGTTTCCCAATCTGTCTGCAAGATGCACAGACTAACAGTTTATGCTACACTCATCTACAAGATGCACAGACTAACAGTCTATGCTACAAATGCATCCGATAACTGACAACTGACAACCATTAAAATATCAGACTGTGGAACATTTTCCGAAATTCGATAATACCGCGGCGGTCAGCGTCGGGGTGTACCCGATTCGTCAGCAGGATCGCTGCGAGCTTTCTTTTTAGGCATATCCGTATTGACGTGCCTGTGAAACCTGTGTGGTAGAGACTTCCATCGTCCGTTACCGCCCATCCGATGCATCGGCGTTCCCCTGCTGCTGAAGCGACCTGTCGCAGGGTCTGAAGGCTCTCTGGACGTAGCACGGCACCACCGTTATCCATCAGTGCGCTGCAAAATTTGCCGAGATCTGTTGATGTAGAAAAGAGGCCAGCATTGCCCGAAACGCCACCCAAGAAATGCGCGTTCTCGTCGTGGACTTGCCCAATAATTACGCCTTCTCGCCAATCGTAGCGTTCGTAATGGACCATCCTGCGTTCAAAACTATTGGAATCTTCCGTTGCCGCGCAATCCTCACGCCAAGCCTGCGGTGGATTGAACCGTGTCGAGGCCATGCCGAGGGGCGCGAAGATACGCCGCTGCGCCAATGTATCTAAGGATTGCCCAGTTACCCTTTCCAAGAGTTTCCCCAGCACGATATATCCCAAACAACTATATACCGCCTTCTCACCCGGCTGAGATTCCAAAGCAACCTCGGAGAGGTAGGCAATTATACTCTCACGCGAGGGGGCTCGCAAATAAAGCGGTAGCCAAGCAGGGAGTCCTGAGGTGTGTGTCAGTAGGTGGGCAAGCGTTACGTTTGCGTGTTTAAACGCCGGCAGGTATTTCGCCGCGGGTGTATTAAGGGAGAGGGCACCGCTTTCAACTAACTGCATGCAAAGCGTGCCAACAACAATCGGTTTCGTTAGCGATGCCAAATCAAACAGCGTCGTCTGAAGCATCGGAAGCCGTTTCGGCTTTACGCACCGGAAGCCGAATGCTTTGTGGTAAAGCACTCTGTTATCCATGAGAATATGGGCAACAGCACCAGGAAAAACCTTCTCTGCAATGCTATTTTCAATAAGTCTCGAAATTGATTCTTTTAACAATAGTTAATCTTTCTCCACGGTAACGAGGTCTTCAACCTCAGGCAAGCAATACAGGGCTAATGACCCTATAAGCAATAGTTTTTAGTTGACTGCTGAACTACATATATGATACACTACCTATTATATTTTTTTAAGTATTTTTTAGTTGTCCAATGCGTGTGTCTGGCAGCTCGGAGTGTAGATTATGGCGTTACTGCCAAAAGAAATTCAGGATATAGTAACAACTAAAAAGCCTTGGGGTGGTTTCATACAGTATGTACTCAATCAACCCGTTACGGTCAAAATCTTAGAGATTCGGGCGGGTGAGCAAGTAAGTTATCAGTATCACCACCATCGGAGCGAGTTGTGGATTCCGCTTGATGCGGGGGCTTGCGTGAAGTTGGACGGCACGATTCAGCGTCCCGAACCCATGGAACCCGTCTTCATTCCGCAAGGCGCGAAGCACCAACTCATCGGTGAATCTAAGGATTACCGGATCCTCGAAATTGCGTTCGGACACTTTGATGAAGAAGACATCGTTCGCCTTTCGGACAAGTATGGAAGGGCTTAATCCAGAGGAGATTTTGTTGGATAGAAGAATTTATCTTTCGCTTGGGGAGTCCTCATCGGTTACGGACAAGCAATCGGCAGAGCGAGAGGTTGACATCGCCTTACAAAAGATTCACGCCTTATTTCAAGAAGAGATGTCAGCACCGCTTTCGGCGTTGGAAGACGAACTTCGTGCTTGGACTCGGAGCCATCTCCAGAACGAAGATATTGCCAAGGTCACCACCTTAGCAGCGCGTGCCCGTGAAGAATTTTCGGTGCTCGTCATCGTCGGTATAGGCGGTTCTGACCTAAGTGCGCGGGTCTTTCACGATTCCTTTAACCATCCGTATCACAATTTACTGTCGCCTGAAGAACGCGGCGGTGCCCCGGAAGTCTATTTTACCGGTGATACATTCGACCCTCGCAAACTCGCTGGCTTGCTTGAGATGCTCAAAGCCAGAAACCTTCTCCACAAAGTGCTTTTCAACGTTATCAGCAAGTCCGGCACAACCACTGAGACAATGGCTACGCTGATGATTATCCGCGGCGCACTTGACAGCGTAGACTGGCAGCGACAGGTGCTTGCGACTACCGGATTGACACCTGACAGTGTCCTCTTCCGAATGCACGAACAATTGCCTTTCTATGGTGAGACGCTACTGCCTGTTCCTGATGGTGTCGGCGGACGGTTTTCTGCCTTTTCCCCGGTCGGTCTGTTCTTTCTTGCCGCGACAGCTGGAAAGGGGGAGACCCCTGATACCCGAATCCGCTCGGCATTAAACGGTGTTGGACAAGCACATGACGACTTCAAATTGCCCCGTGGACATCAAGACAACATTGCTTATCAACTTGCACGTTGGATTCATCTCGCTGAGGAGGCGGACGGGAAAGGCACTATTATTTTCTACAATTATGCCGATAATATCTGCCTTGGTGAGTGGTTTGTCCAACTTTATACAGAATCTATTCAGGAACGCGGCGGCGGTGCTAATGTCATACCGGCGAAGGGACCCACGAGCAACCACTCGATCCTCAACGGGATCATCGCCGGTCCGAAAGATAAAATCGTTCTTTTTCTTCACTGGGAGGAATTCGGAACGGATTTAGTCCTTCCAACAAATACCGGAGTGGACAGCAAACTGATTGCGTTTGAAGGGATGTCTATGACGCACATGCAGACAGCCTCCTATCGCGGCACAGCCTTGGATTTCAGTAACAACGGTGTGTCTAACGCGACGCTAACCCTTCCAAAACGAGACATCCAGTCTGTTTGTCAACTCATGCGTATCTTGATGGACACTATCGCCGTGAAGGGCAGGCTCCAAGACTTACACCTTGACAATAAGGGTGGCAACGAACTAACATATCTTCAAGATGGGGTTGAAGGTTATAAGCAGAATTTCCGATCTTTTTTATAGAGGCTGTTAGCACTCGGGGGTGTTTGCTTTGCTCACTCTCGGCATTCGGTTTTCACGCAAGAGTTAGTTGTAGAATTCAAGTATTGCGCAGCTGGCACAAGCGTTAACTGACCACAGATAACTGACAACTGACAACCAAAAAATGAGGAATAAATTCTCCGCTTTACGGCTTCAGGATAAAATATTTATCGCCTACGGTTTTGTCTTCCTCGTGATGTTTGGCGTTATTTTTGGTAGCACCAATTTCCTGATTCGACTCGCTTTTAAAAGGGAAATTGATAATTATGTTGAAACCCTGCAGGCACAAGTTTCAAATAAGTACCGGGCTTTCGTTGAAACCGTTGAGAAGAAAGTACACGCCGCAGCCACTGATGTAAGACTGCATCGTGCTATAGAGAGGCAGTCTTCTTCTCCTTATTTACCGGCAACAGAATTTGATCTCTTAGCGTATGGGACCTCAGATGGAAAACTGCTGTATCCCGACTTCGGAGTGAGGAGAGTCACACGTACATATAATCCGCTGGAAAACCGAGACGGACATATACAACTCAGAAATATTCCACAGCAAGGTGATGTAGGTCTACAGTTTGTGGTCCAAGCAACCGAAGCCGGAGAATGGGGCTTTGTTACCGGTGGAGACCGATTACAGACGTGGTTAGAAGCCCAGACGAATATCCAGTCCGACGAACACCCGATCTTTCTTGTCGAGAAGCCGCAAATACCAAATTCAGCGTCCTTTAGTTCCGAACCGGAAATGGACGTAGAAAATTGGCTCCCGCTAAATAATGCGTCCCGGGAGACACGCAGAGATGGGTGGTCTGAAGCATTTGCTGATTCGCAATCCGCGCGCGAGGTGTTTTTACAGGAAACCGAAGAAAATGGGGGGAGTACATATACCGCTTTTCGGATCACACCTTTTAACTCACCGTTTGCCATAGCACGTGAAGCGACTCCTGTTGATCTGATTGTCGCGTATTCCCATAAGCGTCAAATGGCATGGCAGCAACGCCTGACGCTCACGCTACTTTTGAGTGGGCTGGGTGGGCTTGTACTGGTTTATCTCATCAGTTATATTATCAGTCGCCTCGTTACCCGTCCTGTTGAGATGCTCCGAGAAGGGGTCAGTCATATTGCTGCTGGTGATCTGGATCATCGCGTTAAAATCCAATCTCTCAATGAGATAGGGCAGCTTGCTGAAGGTTTTAACCACATGGCACAAGAGTTAAAACGGAGTTTAGAGGAGCGGATGGCGGCGGAACGCGCAGCGACGTGGCGAGATGTCGCGAGGCAGGTCGCACACGAAATCAAAAATCCGCTGTTCCCTATCCGGCTCTCCGTTGAGAATCTCCAGCAGGCGAAATCGAACCCAGAGGTCTTTGAGCAAATATTTGGGGAATGTACCGACACTGTCATTGAAGAAGTCGATCGGATTGGAAAGTTAATAGATGAATTCCATCAATTCGCTCGGATGCCGAAACTACAAAAGAAACCGAGCCAACTCAATAGCATTGTCCGATCCGTTTTAAACTTATACACGGGTAGACAGATACCGGACCTCGATCAGGATGCCGAAGCTGCAGGGACTGATATAATGCCCAAAGATACTGCGCTACAGAATTCTATGGACAAGTTTTGGCTTGAAAATGTTTCCAAGATTAAGGTTGAAACCGAGTTAGCACCGCTACCGCAGCTTTCGCTTGATCCCGAACAGATTGCCCAAGCCCTCGGCAATCTGTTCAAGAACGCAATTGAAGCGATGCCTGATGGGGGGAGGCTGAAGGTAAAAACCTATTTCACACCGAATGGCAGTCACGGGAATAGCAGTCAGCAAGCGGCGTCTGTCGCAGAAGGTAACACGCAACTACCGGACGCTAAAAGCCGAGAACCGAAAGCCATTAAAGGGACAGTTTCGCTTGAAATCCAAGATACCGGTCGCGGTATGTCTGAAGAAACGATGGCAAATCTTTTCGTTCCCTACTACACGACGAAGGTGGGAACAAATGGAACAGGTTTGGGGATGCCGATTGTTAAGCGGATTGTTACAGAGCACAGTGCCGAGATGGACTGTCAAAGTGCTGAGAACGTCGGGACGACAGTCCGTATCCGGTTTCCTTATGACCCCAGTACGCCTTCTGAAGACTTAGCCGCAGCATCGGTGTCCGTGTCCATCACCGAGGAACCGGAAGAATTAACAACACCCGAAACCGAAGAACAGACGATAGACCCTCAGACCTAAGGGGATCCGCGCTTTGGAGATTTTGATTAGGATAAGTAAAATGGAAACTATTCTGATTGTAGACGATGAAAAAAATACGCTTAAGATGTTGTCCCAGGGTCTCAAGATGCGAGGGTATCAAGCCTTGACGGCTGCCAGTGGTGAACAGGCATTGCAACAGTGCGCCAAGTCTGATGTCAATCTTGTCCTCTTAGATATCCGAATGGAAAACGGTATGGACGGGGTTGAGACGCTTGTAAAACTCCGGGAACTCTATCCCACGCTGAACGTTGTGATGATGTCGGCGCAACAGGATATTGAGATCGCTGTTAAGACGATGGAACTCGGTGCAAAGCGGTACATCACCAAACCCATCAGTATTGATAAAATTTTATCCAATGTCCAACCATTTTTGGAAATATCGCGCTTATCGCAAGAAAACGAGATTCTGAAATCGCAAATCACGATAGTTGACGAGATGGTGGGTGAGAGTGCCGCTATTTCGTATCTCCGTTCACAAATTAAACGGGTTGCTGGTAGCAAGCTCGGAGTTCTGATTTCTGGGGAGAATGGCACAGGTAAGCAGCTTGTTGCTAACGCCATTCATCAACAGAGCAGACGCGCTGGGAAAACCTTTATCCCACTCAACTGTGCCGCCCTTCCCGATGAACTCGTTGAGAGTGAACTCTTTGGACATGAGCGAGGCGCATTTACGGGTGCAGATTCCCAAAGAAAGGGACGCTTTGAACTCGCACACGGCGGCACCCTCTTTCTTGATGAAATCGGCGATATGAGCCTAAAGGCACAAGCCAAGGTGCTCCGCGTCATTGAGACCGGCGAAGTTGAACGCCTCGGTGGGAACCAGATTCGGACGGTTGATGTCCGAATTATTGCCGCAACTAACAAGCGGCTGCCCGAAGAGATTGAGAACGGACGATTCCGACGGGATCTCTTCTATCGACTTAACGTCGTGCCTATTCAAGTGCCGCCACTGCGCGAACGGATGGAAGATATCCCGTTGTTAGTCAAATATTTTGCTGAACGTTTGCAGCTCGATATGGGATCCACGCCCAAAGTCATTGATCCAGCAGCTTACGTTGTATTTCAGAGTTACCATTGGCCCGGGAACATCCGAGAGTTGAAGAATATTGTTGAACGTCTCCTCATTATGGTAAATCGCGATGTCGTGATGGCACCTGATGTCGCTGAAGCGTTGTCTTTGACCCCTCAGCCCTCTCCACTATACCCGGCAACCGCACCCTCCTTAGAGACTCCTATCGGTGTGCCCCTCTACAAACCGGGAATGGCACTGAGTCAGATGGTGGATGATGCCGAAGCGCAATGTATTCTTGCGGCTTTGGAAGAAAATAAGTGGAACATCCGGCGCACTTCGGAAGTGTTAGAGGTTGAGCGGAGTAACTTGTACAAAAAGATGAACAAATACGGCATTTCCCGTCCAAATATTTCTAACGATTAAATCTGAGCCGCTGCGTCCGTTGATTAAGGCTGGAATGCGAATTAAACTTATGGGGTGTTTAGACTGACGATGCTACGGAAACACATCAGCGAAAACAGTGGAATGACTCGTCTCCAATTCCTTATTCTTGTTGTAATGGTCGTTGTGATTGGGGTCCTCTCTTTTCCACCATGGTTAGAATATCGTAAGGTAGGCACAGCGGATATAGATGTCGAAACCATTGCTGTTGCTATAAAAAAGTATTTTAGACACACGGAACATTATCCGACGAGTTTGGACGCATTGATGACGGACCCTGGTCTTGAAGGCTGGCGTGGAAATTACTTGGAGTCTATTCCTGAAACACCTTGGGGAGGCAGCTACGTGCTGCTTCAAGACACCTATAAGGTTGGAATAGCGAGGGACCACCCCCGCGTGCCAGAAAAGTATCGCGTCGGTGGTGTCGCAGAAATCAGTAGAGTCTATCATGCGGATGCGCGTCTCGGTGAGAAGTATTGGTTTTCTAACGATTAAATATGGTCAGTTACACGCTGGTTTTTGCCTAAGTCGAGGCCCTACTTTAGGTTATGAGAGGTTGCTAATTTTACCAGAAAACACTGCGAAACGTAGTGGAGCAGTGACCAGATTTAATAGTTTAAAATATGTGGGTCTTTATTTTTCTCCTGGGTTTGGTCATCGGTAGTTTTCTCAATGTCTGTATCTATCGCATCCCGCGCGACGGCATATCGGTTCATTCGCCGCGTCGCTCCTTCTGTCCAGTATGTCAAAAGACAATAAGAACCTTTGACACCATCCCACTTTTAAGTTACCTATTTTTACGCCGACGGTGCCGGCACTGCGAAGCAAGAATTTCGGTGTTATATCCGTGCGTTGAACTCGCAACAGCACTCCTATTTCTTGTAATGTATTATCGCTTCGGGTTAACCCTCGAAGGTCTACTGGCACTCGTTTTTGTTTCACTGCTCGTCCCGATCTCCGTCATAGACGCACAGCACTATATTATCCCAAACGTCCTTATCGTAACAGGGTTGATTCTCGGTTTTGGCATCGTCTCTGGGATTGCATATCAGCGCAGCGATGTCTGGTATCTGCTCATACGACTGATTGGTGCCGTTGCTGGTGGGATGGCGTTATGGCTGATTGCCGTGATTGGAAGTGCAATCTTACGTAAAACAGCGATGGGCGGCGGCGATATTAAGTTGATGGCACTCAACGGATTGTTCCTCGGCGCGTGGCCCGAACTAGCGATGGTGATTGCTTTCTCTGCCTTTGGTGGTGCGATTGTAGGGACTGCCCTTATTATCTCTGGCATAAAAGATCGTCAAAGTCCTATCCCGTATGGTCCCTTTCTCGCCGGTGCTGCCGTGCTTGTACTTTTATGGGGAGATAGTCTCTGGCGTTTGTACTTGCAATCGGTTGGCTGGAATTAATTGTAGAATGGATTTGTAATCCGGATCAGGCACGCTTCGTGCGCCGTTAGCCATCATTTAACGCAGTGGAGGAATTATGGGAACCTTTTTAGTCACTTGCCTACTGATATTAACCTTGAGCCAGCAAATTGTGTCTGCCCAACAACCACAAGTTAAAGAGGAACTGGCTGAGGATTTTGTTAAATTAGAGATGCCTTTGGAGGAAGCACTGACCCAAACTACGTTTGTCGTTGAGTGGTTAAGCGGAGACGGAAGTACTGAAGTAAATTTTCAAGGTGAGAACATAATCCGCACCCCTGATTACATAGAACTCCCCTCCGATAACGATAAAGATGGGAGGACCGATAGTTATTATAGAATCCTATCTAAGTATGCTGTTGAAACGAATCGGTACATTTTTGTCCCTTTAGACGACTGGGGTGGGGGTTCGGGAATCTTTCGGAGTCTCCACGCGGTTGACAAAAAAACGCTCAGAACTGTTGAGGCAATCGCGTTAGGGGATCGATCAGGTATCTGGGGACTTACTGTAGCCGATCCATCCACGGACACTATCTCTATTACTTATGTAAGAGAAGAGGATTGGCGCGGTAACTTTACAGATTCCATCGATAAAGCAATCAAAGCACATCTTAGAATGATAGATGGTAAACTTCGAGATGTGGCAGATCCGCTAAGTCCGATCCCACCTGATAGGGTGTTCTTTAGGGCAGGCAGCTTTTTTACGATGGGAAGTTGGGAAAAAGATGCCGAAACTGATGAGAAGCCACACCACGTCGTCTTTCTTGATGCGTTCTATATAGACAAATACGAAACCACAAACGCACAATACAAGGAATTTATTGATGCCAACCCACAGTGGCAGAAAAGTCGTATCCCAAAAAAATACCACGACGGAGATTATCTCAAGCATTGGAATGGAAATGATTACCCACCCGACAAAGGCAACCACCCCATTGTTTATGTCAGTTGGTACGCAGCAATGGCTTATGCAGAGTGGCGCGGGAAACGCCTGCCGACAGAAGCAGAATGGGAGTGCGCAGCACGCGGTTCTTGGCATTGGGGTGCCATGAATGCCGACACAGCAAACTATGGTGAGAATGTCGGCGATACGACACCCGTCGGAACGTATCCTCCGGGCGCAAGCGGCTTATACGATATGGCAGGCAACGTCTGGGAATGGTGCCTTGATGAATACAATCCCGACTTTTACGCGATTTCTCCAAGTCATAATCCACTTGCCGGTGGAACTATGGATAATATCGTATCCGATTGGGCAAACGTTAAAACCGTCCGTGTGTTACGCGGCGGCTCTTGGGTAAGTAACGCCAAGTTTGTGCGAGTCTCTGATCGGACAAGGTTCACACCTCGGATCACGAGCAATGCCCGTGGATTCCGTTGTGTGAAGCCTGTAACGCCTTAAATCTTTTGTCAAATTCAGTTAATGTTCTTTGGTAAAATGTGTTATCATTAACTTCAAAGTAAATTCCTTTCTCGGAGAAAAAACAAATGATCACACAAAACCAACCCGATTGCCAAAATATTCTGTTGACAGATGATGCAATCAACCGTGCGATAGAAATGGCTGAGAAGAGTCGTAAGCGTTTTCAGCAAATTGCTTTGATTAATGGAATAGTACTTGAGACTGAGATAGAAGTCTTTCCAGGGATACGCCTTGTTCCGTTCCCACCGTCATTAGGAAAGAGAGGAAAGGAAATTCCTCGCTATATATCTGAGTGGGCTCCTGCAGCAGGCGGTATCCAGTCTTTTTTTGATAAAACACAACTCATAATTGATTTTTCTGAATCATCTGAATTTAACGGTGATCGATTTTTCCAAGCATTGTCTTTAGCTGGCAATTCTGCAGTTCAAATTGCTACTATTGTCTCAGTGAAAAAGGACGAGGAGCCTTTTAAGCTGGTTCCCTACACCGGGCCGACTCACTCTTACTTACCGAGGGATCCTGCTAAAGATGCTGATATAGATGAAGCTAAATGCTTATATAAACTTTTGGGCGGACTCCCTTTTGACGTTCGGCGGAAGTTGCACATACCGATAAATAGATGGATTAAATCTCATGCCGAACAGGGTGCTATGTCTGATCAAGTGATTGATCCAGAAATCTCACCCAAAGACATTCCTGGTTCACTAACAACGCGTGACGTTGATAAAATGATCGATTTGGGAATAGCCTTTGAATCTCTCTATTTGTTAGGTAGTAGTAATTTAGCTCTGGATCTGCGTAATCGTGCTTCTGAGTATTTGGCAGAAGACCAAAAGGAGCAGGAAGATTTAAAGGAAACGTTCAGAGAAATATATAATTGGCGTTCTAAGGCTGTTCATGATGGCAAACTTCTCACAGCAGATGTTAGGGTTGGAAAGGAATCCTTTACACCATCAGAATTTATCAAGAGGGCTCAGGATTTATGTCGGCGATCCATACTAAAAATTCTAAAGGATCCATACCCGAGGATTATATTGAACCTTGACAAAGAGTACTTAAAGCCGTTATTGGAAAACGGGCGCAAGCTTAGGAAATCTAAAGCCTACCCCATCAAATGTAAGTTTCGGATTACTGATGATCACCACTGCCAACTTCATTGTGCAATAATCCCGCCTGGTGGAATCAGTAAGGGAGGTTACGTAAAGGAAGTCTGGATTGAATGTATGACCGAATCGGTTGAAATTGATAACAGAAACTATGATTTAGTGATCCCTCACGTTCATTATTCCAGACAACAAATACAGGAATTCATGTTGGACTCCGACGATTCTATAAAGTTATTACCCAATCCCGACGAAATGGTAATAAAGTACTTCCGAGACATAAAGCCTTCTTGATGAAGGACTGTAGCTTTTTAGTATTTGGTTTTCTAAGGCATGTGGTGTGGTAGTAGCAGTTCAAAGTTCGCGTCAGAAAGCCTTGGATAAAGAGATTTAGGCTATAAGAGAACTAACAGTAAAAAGATTACTTTTCCGTCAAACAATTTTCTGTAGCACTATGGAGATGGTAATGTCTGACATCATCTATCAAGAGACTTCCATGCAACAACGTATTATAGATCCACCTAAAGACCAATGGCATCGACTACCAACACCACTTACGTTCGGCGAAAACAAAGTCTATAACTTGTTTGATGCTAAACTCCCTCTTGAATGGGAAATGTACATACAGCCTCACCTCAACGGGTTGAGACCTGACCTCGTACTCCTCAATCCTTACGCTGGAATAGCTGTATTTGAGATTAAGGATTGGAGTTTAAATACCCTCCAATGTTCAATCAAATATAATTGGACAACCCGAAGTCCTGTCAACCAGATAAAACTTTATGAAGACGAAATATTCGATCTCTATTGTCCTCGTCTTAATGACCGTTACGGAAAAAGGGTAATTACCGCTGGACTCATTTTTACGCAGA
>JAJECD010000237.1 GCA_022822215.1 Candidatus Poribacteria bacterium
CCGTTTTGCTATGTGCCAGATCATTTTAACTCCTTAACCACCACTACACAACATCATAACGCAGGAATGAGATGAACGCACCCATGAAGAATAGGACGTTTAGGACCGCGAGTATCATAATGTCTAATGTTGCGCGTTGCAGACTACTCCCAATGCCTTCGCTCTGTTCTTCAAATCTCGGAATTTTGCTCAAGTCAAAAGGTTCCTCGAATTCAGTCGTGAACCATCTGCGTGCAGAAAATATTTCTTCGTCTCTCATATAGTCAAGCCATTCACGGCGATATTGTTGCGTCTGTTCCATAAACCGCCAGAAACTTCCGAGGTCTGTTTCTGCCAGAATTGCAGCGGCATTGTAATAAACCGCTGCCGGAGATATACGGGATATGTTGAGTGCCAATAGGGATTGTCGGTTTGGGTTTTTGTCGAGATATGTTTTGCGTATCTGCCATATCCGATCGGCGTATTGGGCACGCAGATTTTCTTTGAATCCGTAACATTCTTGGGCAAAAGGCACACCTTCTTCACCGCGAAAACCGCTTACACTCACTGTCTCTCCACTGTCGTAGTCGTTGACCCCAGAATTAACACCAACACCACCAAAACTGGCGCGATCCAGTGATTTCTCAACACCTCGTTTTTCAAAATAGTCTTTAACTTCGGCTTCATATTGCTTCCACTGGTCACGTGCCTGTTCTTTATAGGATTCCTCTGATCGTATGGGACTTGTATGTTCTACTAACAAAACTGTTAGATTCGGAACGATAAGCACGAGAAGTACCCAGACACACATTGAAAACATCAGCGTGATAGAAGGTCGGTCGGTTCGAGTGGAAAGAAAAAGTCCGATAAGAAAAAAAAGGGAGACATAAAGCATTGATACGAGGAAGATTAGCAGTATCCGTCCCCAATCCGAACTGCTGAAAGAGACGTAAGGGGAGAATTGTATCACCAATAAGCCTGCAACAAAACTTGCAATAAGCGGAAGAGAAATAGACACCATCCCAGCGATGTATTTTCCCAAGAGCAGCGTCGGTCTTGAAACTGCGCCTGAGAGTGCTAATCTCAAGGTCCCTGCTTCCTTCTCTCGCGATATCGCGTCATAAGCGAAAAGTAGTGCCAACAGGCTCATCACCACTTGACAGATGACTGTGAAGTCGATAGAAGAGAAGATGTTCAGATACGGGTTATCAGAACCGTGTTGTTCCGCAACGGCAGGGACATATCCGTGTGCCACTGTTACCGTGTTTCCATTTCTTTTCTCTACGCCTTCGTTGAAGATGCTAAGTAGTTTCGGGCTCCTATCACACTTTAGCAGATGAGTGAGTCCGAATTGGGAATATCTCTGGACTTGACTTATCTTGTCTTCATTTTCTCGAATGGCGGTTCGGTAACTTTGCAGTCTATCCTCATAGCCTCTGGTCAAAACGAAGAGATTTGTCACAATCAAGGAGAAATAGATGAGCAATCCCATGAGGAATCTGAAACTCAAGATATTTGCTGTGATCTCTCTTCTAACGATTGTCCAGAGCATTAGGGCGTCTCCAGTGCAACGGAACGCAGTATCAATGGGTTTTTGAAAAAGAGAAGGGATCGTTGTGGTAGCAAAAGGAAATGATCGTTAAAGAAACCGAGCAGGTGCTCCATAGATTAACCCAACAAATCCAAACTACCCACAACAAAGAAGGAGCTGAAATGCCCTAAGTTTAAACGGGATCCAGGAATCCCAATTCGCGAAGCCGATCAATCCAACGTTGCCGCGTTTCACTGCCAGTTGGATTCGCAACCCAGCGTGGATCGTAGAGTGAGGCACCTGGTCGGTTAAAGTGTTCAGGACTCTTCGCATTGCTTCGCGCGCGATTGCGTGTGGCAGCATCTTCTTCAGGGGTCTTTGGGTTATTGTAATAAACTATTGTGCACATCCGACGATCATCACTGCCACCCCAACTTGCGTGCCAGCACCGCATATCGAAAGCGACTACATCCCCCGGCTCCGATTTGCAAACATAACCCGGAACATCACAAATCTCCAGTCCTAATTCATTCAAATTATCGCGTAGATCGTCGTGCAGCGAACGCTTGTGAGAACCCGGAATTAAGCGCAACGCTCCAGTTTCAGCATCAACAGGTTCGAGATAGTACGCAAATTTCACCCCATAGCAATCTTTAGCTGGATCGGCATTATGGTCAGGGTGCCAACCGGTATTGCCGACGTAACGATTCGCATCCGAGACCACAAAAAACACATCGTCGCCGTACAGTTGCGCTGCGACTTCACTAAACCGGGGATCTTCGGGCAAATTCGCGAAGAACGGCGTTTCAGGTGCCATCATCGGCAACCAATGTCGGTGTGTCCCATCGAACGGGGCATGACGATACGCTGCCTCCATCGCTGCTTCAAACTCCGTGTGTATCGTGTTCAGTTCGTCTTTGCTGAACACCTGCCGAAAAATCAGAAATCCCAAGGTGTGAAACTGTTTGATTTGCTGTGCTGTGAGCATGACGTGCCTCCACATTTTATCTCGCTAACTTCTGCTGTAGTTTTGGGCTATCTATAACATCCCGATTGACAACATACGAGGGGATTTGCCCGGAAGCCACGTTGATGATACTTCCACACGCACTCTTAGCATTGCCGTCAAAACATTCATCCGTCCAGCAGATGCTGTGCGGTGTAACAATAACGTTATCCAG
>JAJECD010000033.1 GCA_022822215.1 Candidatus Poribacteria bacterium
AAGGGGGGCAAGGGGGGTTAGGAACTCCTATTCCATTAGACCATTCCTCATCTTCCTAATTTTCATCGTAGGATGTTCAGGTAGCCAGTTAGAAGATACCTCTGACCTTCCGCGTGGGCTTGAAGCGAAAGAGGCACCGATGTGGGCAAAACAGGTCGCTGCGGGCAAACTTCCGCCACTTTCGGAACGACTCCCAGAAAACCCGCTTGTCGCTAAAACGGATTTCGACGGGTATGAACAACCCGGTCACTATGGCGGAACGTGGCACCGGTTCCACACGCATCCAGATTTAGGAACGTGGAAGATGACAGCGGGTTATGCCCCACTCATCCGCTGGAAATTCGATGCCTCTGGTCTGGAACCCGGTCTTGCCGAAACGTGGGAGTTTAATGCGGACGGCAGCATCCTGACCTTGCATCTCCGCAAAGGCGTTAAATGGTCAGACGGTCACCCCTACACTTCAGCATCGTTCGCTTTCTGGTATGATCTCTGCCTTGATGAGCGGTATAAATACAGTCCGCCGGTTTGGTGCAAAGTAAACGGCATCCCAATGGAAGTTGAGACCCCTGACGACCACACAATCGTGATGAAATTCGCAGGTCCCAATTGGCTCGTGCCGCTTTGGTTGGCAACAGGATTTTGGTGGTGCAATCAATATAACATCCCTGAGCACCACATGAAGCAGTTTCACCCGGATAGCAACCCGGAATATAAGGATTTCATCCGATTCGAGAAGGAAGACATCCCGCACCAAAACCCGGAACGTCCGACGTTGTGGCCCTGGCGCGTCATAAAGTATGAAAAAGGGGGGTTCCGCGTCGAGTTGGAACGCAACCCTTATTACTACGTCGTTGATACACTCGGAAGGCAATTGCCTTACATTGATAGGGTCAAGACGAGTTTGGTCCCTGAACCGCAAGTGCGTGTCCTTAAAATTCTTGCCGGAGAGATCGACTGCCAATATCGCGGGATGGAACTTCGGGATCTCGCACTCTATCTAAAAGGACAGGAGAAGGGCGGCTATAAGGTGCGGCGTTGGAAAAGCACGGCTGGCGCGCAACCCGCGATTCTGATTAACTGGACAGCACCCGACCCTGAATTAAGAAAACTTATTCGGGATCAACGGTTCCGAAAGGCACTCGCTTACGGCATCGATCGCGTGAAGTGTAACGAGATCGCATGGCGCGGTTTGTTAGAACCGCAAGCAGCAACCGTGAGCCAAGAGGGTTGGCACTTCGCCGATGAAGACGGGCAAGCCCTCTTTGAGGAATGGAAACGTGCCGATGCCGACTTCGACCTTACTGCAGGAAACCGCCTTCTCGATGAAATGGGACTTACGGAACGCGATAAAGACGGTTATCGGCTACGTCCAGATGGCGAACAGATTGAGATACTCATGGATGTCCCAAGTTCTAATCTTAACAGTCAGGAAAACGACATCGGGCTAATCATTCAGGAGGGATGGGAGCAGCTCGGCTTAAAAACGCTGCTCTACACACCCCCCGGTGCCGAATTAAGTCTACGCCGCACGCTCGGAAAATTCACGATCAGTATGCACGGTGAAGCAGAAATGGACCTCTTTACCTATCCCGATTGGGTCTTCCCTACGCTCCCTAAGTACTGGCATCCTAAAGTCGGAAAGTGGTACGAAACGGGCGGTGAAAAGGGTGAACCCCCCACGGGCCCCCTAAAGAAACTGCTTGACCTATACGACGAAATTAAACGGGAACCCGACGCAAAACAACGGCACCAATACGTCCGAGATGCCGTTAGGATTCACATCGATGAGGGACCGTTTCACCTCGGTTCCGCTGCACGTTCGCCATCGCTTTTAGTCGTAGCAAACCATTTTCACAACGTTCCAAACGACGGTATTCTGGGTCCCTGGGCAATTGTTACACCCGCAACGAGTTATCCGGAACAGTGTTGGATGGGGGACCGCGAATCGCGAATCGCGAATCGCCAAAGGAGATAGACCGATAATTACCTATATTATTCGCCGATGTTTGATCGCAATTCCGACGCTCTTGGCGATTTCTATCATCTCTTTTATCATTATCCAGCTCCCACAAGGCGACTACCTCGACCGCGAAATTCAACGGTTAGAAGAGGAATTCGGCGACAGCAGCTCGCTGGCACAGGTCGAGGAACTGCGGGAACGCTATGGGTTGAACGACCCGCTCTGGAAACGCTACCTTATCTGGATAAGCGGCTTTGTCCGTGGCGACTTCGGTGAGTCGTTTGAGTATAAACGAGAAGTCCACGAACTGATATGGGATAGAATCGCCTTCACGTTGATTATCTCCGTCGGATCACTTATCTTCACATACCTCCTCGCTATCCCACTCGGTGTCTATTCCGCAACGCACCAATACCAATGGTCAGACCATTTTCTGACCTTCCTCAGCTTCGTCGGGATGTCAATACCGGCTTTCCTCTTAGCCCTATCGCTGATGGTATTCGCGTTTGACATCTTCGGTGTTCCGCTATTCGGGCTATTTTCGGCTTACTATGAAGGCGCGCCGTGGACTTGGGGTAAGTTGGGTGACCTGCTGACCCACCTCTGGATTCCTGTCATCGTCGTTGGGATTAACGGGACCGCCAGTTTGATGCGTATCATGCGGGGCAACCTCCTTGATGTTCTCGGACAACCTTTCGTCCAAACCGCACGCGCGAAGGGACTTAAGGAAATCGTCGTGGTGAGCAAGCATGCGGTGCGGATTGCGATTAATCCGCTCATTAGCATTTTAGGGATGAGTCTACCGGGCATTCTCTCCGGTTCAGCAATCGTCTCTATCGTGCTCGGTTTGCCGACGGTCGGTCCGATTCTCTTACGAAGTCTACTGAACGAGGACATCTACCTCGCGGGGACGCTCCTTATGATGCTGAGCCTCCTGCTGATTATCGGTAACTTGATCGCAGATATAGCCCTTGCTTGGGTAGATCCGAGGATACGCTATGAATGATTTTTAATTTTTCCTTGCGGTTCGTTCAGATGGGTTGGTAATTTCACGTTCTGTTCCGTATATCCGCCCTCCATTACATTACGGGCTACATAGTTTGGATGAATATATGAAAGCTACAATTGAGACAGCAGAAGAGATTGAAGGTGCAGGCGACCTTTATACAGATGGGGGTCAATTGAGCTACCGTCAGTTGATATGGCGGCGGTTTCGCAAAAATCGGATGGGGATCATCGCGGGGGTCATCCTAATCATCTTCTACCTCCTCGCCATCGGTGCAGATTTTTTCGCGCCGTATCACTACAGCGAAATCAACATGCGGCTCCGCCACGTCCCGCCCCAACGTCTCCATTTCTCACTCCAAGATGGATTCTATGTCCACGCCCTAAAATCGGTTCGCAATCCAGACAGTCTCGAATTAGAATTCACCAGAGATATGTCCCAAAAGGTCCCTGCTGAATTCTTCTTTAAAGATGCAGAGGGCAGGCGACATCTCTTCAGTTCCGCGGGTCCTATGTTCCTGTTAGGTACCGACCGGATGGGGCGCGACCTGCTTTCGCGAATCATGTACGGCGCGCGTGTCTCAATGACACTCGGTTTAGTCGGTGTCTTTTTGAGCATTATTCTCGGTTCTATTCTCGGTACTATCTCCGGCTACTACGGCGGTTGGATAGACAATCTGATCCAACGGATTATCGAAATCCTTTCAGCGTTCCCGGACATCCCCTTGTGGATGGCACTCGGTGCCGCACTACCCCCAGGCTGGTCGAGCATCCAAATCTATTTCGGGATTACGATTATCTTATCAATTATCCGATGGGGCGGATTGGCACGACAGGTGCGTGGAAAGGTCTTGGCATATCGGGAAAGCGATTTCGTGATGGCGGCGCGTGCTGCTGGCGCAGGACAATGGCACATTATCACGAAACACCTACTGCCTGGCTGCTACAGTCATATCATCGTCATTGCCACGCTCGCTATTCCGGGCATGATTTTGGGGGAAACGGCGTTGAGCTTCTTAGGCTTGGGTATCCGACCCCCGATGACCAGTTGGGGTGTGCTGCTCGAAGAGGCACAGCGCGTCACCGTTCTGCTCCACTATCCATGGCTCATTTTTCCAGCCGTACCCGTCCTCGTTGTTGTGATCGCCTTTAACTTCTTAGGAGATGCCCTCCGCGACGCAGCAGATCCGTATTCGGATTAGTAATTCGCGAACCGCGAACCGCAATACGCAGACCGAAATACGAAATACGAAAACCGTGAATAGCGAACCGCGGTGGACGATACGCGATACGCGATACGCGGTAAGCGATACGCGAATTCCTACAAAAAAGGAAACATAAATGTCAACACACACAGACCTTGGATTCTTCGCAACAGACGTTTCATTCACAGACAAATCCGCAATCGTAACCGGCTCCAGCCGCGGCATCGGACGCGCAATCGCAATTGAACTCGCCCGTCAAGGTGCCGATGTCCTGATTAACTACAACCAAAACCGGGATGCCGCTGAATCCGTACAACGTGAAGTGGAAGCACTCGGTAGGAAAGCGGTTATTATTCAAGCCGACATCAGCGACCTCGATGCACACGAAAAACTCCTCAATACCGCACACGATGCATTCGGGAAGGTAGACATTCTCATCAACAACGCCGGTATCACGCGGATCGCTGACATCCTTGAGGAGACACCAGAACAGTTTGATTTTATTATCAACACCAACCTCAAAGCGACCCATTTTCTCACACAACGCGTCGCAAACTACATGGTGGCAAATGAGATACGCGGCTGCATCATCTACACCCTCTCAATTTCCGACACAATGGCATCCGACAACCGAACCGCCTACTGTATTTCAAAAGCAGGATTAGAGATGAGCATGCGCGCCTACGCTGGACGGTTGGCAGCACACGGCATTAAAGTGAACGGCATCGCCGCCGGTGTCATTGATACCGACCTCTCGCGCGTCCGCATCCCGGATTATGAAGAAGCAGCGGAGAAAGGTTACATCTTTATGGTCCGAGCGGGTGCCCCTGAAGATGTCGCACATGCTACTATTTCTGCGATGAAACTTTACGACACTGGCGTTGTCCTCCCTGCTGCGGGTGGTGTGATGACTCCGCTGTTGAATCTTCGATCAATGATAGGGCTGAATATGAATAAACCTTGAAGTAGTTAATACCAGATGTACACTTAATATTAATAAAGTTTTTCTCGCTTATTTCTTTGAATTTCACGATTTTTTGTGGTATAATATTATAAAATGAATCAAAAACATAGGCAGTCACGTGATTTTTGTAATACCAAATTAGTAGGGTTAGCAGCGGTCTGGGGCAGCAGTGCTAATTTTGTACATAATGCTGAACAATCTCAAAGAGATGTATCAAAAATGATACAGGGACGATTGTAGAGGTTTCAACGTGAAATTTTCTCTACCACGAATTCGCCACGACTATCGGAGCTTTGAAGCACTGTCAAGTCTTTACGCACAAACTAAAGAGATGGTCTTTGATGATGTTGAAATAGACATGAGAGCAACGCATTGGTTTGATGCCGATATGTGCGCAGTGTTTGGCGCGATTCTCCATAGCTTGCGAACAAGACTGAATGAGGTTAATTTAATTCATATTCCCTCACGTGTTGAAGAAATCCTTTCAAAAAACAGTTTTCTAAGTCATTATGGTCGTGCAAGAATTCCGGACCGGTGGGGAACGACTATCACTTATCAATCTTCCCGTCAAAACCCCATCCTTTAGGTTGGGGATGTAGACGGGCGTAAGGTTTGTGTTTCAAAAAAACTTGACAAATGCCCTGAAATTGTGGTATAATCTAAAGTGTCAGGTTGGCAGACAGTTTCAGCATTGTCGCTTGACAATGTGTCTGCCTCCCACTGAAACGGGGATAAACACCTGATACCTGATATACCATGAAAACCTATAAATACAAGTTCCGTGATCAATCGAATTGTATTCGCATTGGTAACTTGCTTGATGATATGTGGCAAGTGCATGAATACTTCCATAAGTGGCAGCGGCAACGCTATAAAGACGGATTGCCCTATGCGAACTATCATGCGATGTCCTCTCATCTTACCACGTTGAAACGGACGACACACCCCCATTGGAAGGCGTTGCCGTCTCAAGCGATTCAAGAAGAACTGAGACGGATTGATAATGCGTATGAAAGGTTTTTCAACAAACTTGGGGGTAGACCGCATATTAAACGCCGTCATAAGTTTAAGTCTATTACGTTTCCGGGTCAAGCGGGTTGGGAACTGAAAAACAATCGTATTACACTGAATTTTCGTAAATGGGAAAAAGGTAAATGGCGCTATGATCGCGTGCCTTATACTTTTTTCAAACACCGCCAGTGGCATGGAAGCATTAGGCGTGTTACAATTAAGCGTGATAACTGCGGCGACTCTTGGCTTTGCCTCATCACAAACTACACAGACATGGAAAGACTGCCAACAACAGGTGAGAGCGTTGGGGCAGACTTTGGCATGAAAGACGCGTTTCTCACACTCAGCAATAGCGAGAAGATACAATCGCCACAATTCTTGAAACAGTCCTTGAAAGAACTCCGCAAAGTCAATAAAGCACTGAGCCGTAAAGTCAAAGGTTCTGGCAACTGGTGGCATGCGGTCTATGAGTTGACACGGCTTTATCGTAAAGTTGCCAACCAACGGCGCGATTGGCATTGGAAGTTGGCGGCCGACTTGTGCGATCGGTTTGATATGATCGCGACCGAAACGCTGAACCTTGCGGGCATGAAACGGCTCTGGGGACGTAAAGTCTCTGACCTTGCCTTTGGGCAATTTGTTGAGATATTGGCATTCAAGTGTTTCAAACATAAGCGTGAGTTTCGTCAAGTTGGACAGTGGACTGCGACAACTAAACCGTGCAGTGATTGTGGCTACCGCAACGAAAATCTTTCTCTTTCAGAGAGGCAGTGGACGTGTCCCGAATGTGGTTCTCACCACGACCGAGACATCAACGCTGCGATAAACAT
>JAJECD010000370.1 GCA_022822215.1 Candidatus Poribacteria bacterium
TTCGAGTTTTTTTTCCTGAGTTGGGTTTATGTGAGGAACTTGCAGAAAAATGTCCAACTCCTTAGAAATACAGCTCACACGCAACATGAATTGTCCAAACTTCAGTAAATTTCCTTAAGGGAAATAGAAAAATCTTGAAAATTCTGATTGTTAATTGTATACTATCGAAAAAAAAGGAGCTTTGAACTTGTGAACATCCTCGTCCTTCACGGACCAAACCTACATCTCTTAGGGAAACGCCAACCCGAGATCTATGGACACCAAACACTATCAGACATCAACACCACACTCGATCGGCACGCTGCAGCATCACCGCATGAGGTTATACTCAAAATCTTCCAGTCTAACCACGAAGGCGAACTCGTCTCTATTATCGGAGACCACATCGACTGGGCAGACGGTATTCTAATCAATCCCGCTGCCTATACGCATACCAGTGTCGCCATCCGAGATGCCCTCTCTACCGTCGCACTTCCCGTTATTGAGATTCATCTCTCTAACATCTATGCCCGCGAAGCATTTCGGCATCATTCTTATATATCGGCGGTTGCTGTTGGGGTCATTGGCGGTTTCGGAACCCATAGTTATACCCTCGCCCTTGAGGCAATGATCCAGATTTTGCAACAAACTCAGGAAAATTAAAAAATGGCAAAAAATCCGTTCATACCGTTTAGTCGTCCTTGGATTGATGACACCGAAATCGAAGCCGTGAGTCAAGTGCTCGCCTCCAAATGGATTAGCACCGGCACCAGAACGCGCGAGTTTGAGCGTGCCTTTGCCGAATATCTCGGTGTCAAGCACGCAATCGCTGTCAGTTCCTGCACCGCAGCGTTACATCTGAGTCTCGTTGTAGCCGATGTCGGTAGCGGCGACGAGGTCATCACGACACCCTATACCTTCACCGCAACCGCCGAAGCGATCCGTTATGTCGGCGCGAAGCCTGTCTTTGTAGACATTCAGCCCGATACCTTGAACATCGACGTAACCCGAATTGAAGCGGCGATAACACCGCGGACGAAGGCAATAATGCCCGTCCATTTCGCTGGATTTCCGTGTGATATGGATGCCCTACAGGACATCTGCCAAAGCCACAATCTCACACTCATCGACGACGCTGCCCACGCCATTCCGACTGAATACAAAGGACAATACATCGGCAACATCGGCGACCTATCTGCTTTTAGCTTCTATGCGAATAAGAACCTCACGACAGGCGAAGGAGGTATGATTACCACCAACAACGACGCATTCGCCAAACCGCTTCGTACAATGCGACTCCACGGGATCGACAAAGACGCTTGGGCGCGTCAATCCGAGCGCGACATCTGGCGGTATGATATTGCCACTGAGGGATATAAATACAATATGACCGATATTCAAGCGGCGATGGGATTGTGTCAACTCATGAAGCTCAACAAGCAGCATGAACGCCGCCGAGATCTCGCCCATATCTATCAAAAGGAACTCGCGGATTTTTCTCAAATCAGTACACCCGTAGTCCCAGATAATCCCAACGAGCATTCGTGGCACCTTTATATTATCCAACTCCCGCCCGGTGAACGCGAAGGGTTTATCGGCGCCTTACGTGAGGCAAACATTGAATGCAGCGTCCACTATATCCCCTTACATCTCTTCGAGTTTTATCAGGAGCAATACGACTATCGCATAGGTGATTTCCCGTGTGCTGAAGCCGCATTTGAACGCGTCGTGAGTCTCCCTCTCCATCCCGGATTAACCGAAGAGGAGATTCATATTGTAATTGATGAGATAGGGAAAATTGTGGGATAAACAGGGTCCTCTGAAATTCGCGAAATCTGATAAATCCGCGAAAATCTGTGATTCAGACAAAAGATGGAAACGTCTAACGCCGCAAACACCACACTCTCCCAAATTATCCCCGCTGAGGTCTGTTTCTCGTGTGATGTCTGTTGTCGATTTTTGGAGGCAGACAGTCCACTCGCACCCATCTTTACAGAGGCGGAAACGGAAAAGGTTATAGCAGCTGGTGCGGATCCCGCACTGTTCCATCCACAAGCCGATGGAAAAAGCGCGCAGATTCAACTAAAACCCCACACAGATTTCTACTTATGCCCCTTTTTTGACCCAGAAACAAGCCACTGCACTATCTATCCAATCCGCCCACTCGATTGCCAGCTCTATCCGTTTGCCCTGATGCGCAGTGAGAACGGAAGCGAGGTTGTTCTCGGCGTGGATACCCTCTGTCCGTTTGGTGAAGAACATCTCGAAACAGAAGCCTTCCAGCGACACATCCGCGATGTCATCAATTATATTGAATCCGAAGAGGTTACGGCGCAGATCGCCGCGAACTGGCGTATCATCGGCGATTATCAAGATACCGTGAAGATTGTCCACAGGCTTCGTAACAGTGATTCCCTGATTGCTATGCTTCAGACCAACTGAGAGATGCAACTGCAACCGCTGACCCTCAATGATAAGCCAATGTTTGACTTATATGCACAGAGCGAGGTTGGGAAACATCGCCAACACACGCGCTTGTCAAGTTATGCGTTTGCGCCGCTGTATATATGGCGGGACCATTTCACATTTTATTGGGGGCAGTTGGCAGAGTACCTGTGTGTTTTCGCAAAACAGAACGACGACTATTTCATGCCAATTTTGCCGATACCATACCGAGTTGGGAGTTGCGGTTATTTGAATGTGGTGCGTCAGGCGTATCAATTTATGTTGGCATCGAGTCGAAACCCGTACATTGTCCGAATCGAAAATGTTCCGAAGGAGATGCTCCCTTTCTTTAAAGAAAATGGATTTTCTGCGACTTTGAAGGAGACGGAATATCTCTATGAAACGGAGGTGCTGAGCCGGTTACGCGGGAATCGTTACAAGAGCAAACGGAGTGCCTATAACGCGTTTGTTGCACAGCACCCATCAGTAACACTTACACCTTATTGTTCTACCGACCGCGATGCCTGTTTCGCGCGCTATGATACCTGGCGAACCGACCGGGCATCACAATCTGAAGATGCGGTCTATTGTGCCATGCTTGATGATTCGCGTACTGCACACCGAACTGCTATCACATACGCAGACACCCTTGGGCTTATGGGTAGGGTTGTTCGTATCAACGGCGAAATCAGCGGATATACCTTCGGTTATCCGCTAAACGCTGATACATTCTGTGTCTTGTTTGAAGTCACGGATCTCTACATAAAGGGATTGGCGCAATTCATCTATCGCGAATTCTGTCGTGAGTTGATGGGAACTTATAAGTGGATTAATGCTATGGACGATTCTGGGTTAGAAAACCTGAGGCGCGTCAAACACTCTTATCACCCGACTCGACTGATGCCATCGTATAATATTGTGAGTTCGCAAACCGTTCTGCACTAAAGAGTGAGAGGTATGGAAGCAGCACTTATTTTTCTCAACGGCTATTACGACCTACGCTATCTCGATTTTTACCGTTCCGAGATTGAAAGCGCAATAGAAAACCGTTTTCCGCTTATCTGTGCTGACGGCGGCATCCGTATCTTTGACGAATTAAATCGCCGTTCAGAGGTGCTGCTTGTCCCGGACGTACACATAGGGGATATGGACTCGGTTTCACATCGGGGTTCCGAACCCCTCTCACAAGCAAAACAGACTGTTCGGAAGTGGGTTGGGCAGACGGACAAGGATTGGACAGATGGACAGCTCGCTGTGGATTACGCACTGGAAAAATACGGCTGCCGACATATTATCATCTACGGTGGCTTGCCGCGTCCAGATGAATATGAAACCGACCAGTTTCTTGGAAACCTAAAACTGATGCGTTTTGGACATCATCGGCTCTCTACAGATGAACCCTACAGAGCCGAGATGCGGGATCCGAGACAAACGATCCATTATGTTTTATCGGGGATACAACTCTCTCGAAAAAACAGTGGATTGCAACGGGTTTCACTCATCGCAGATGTTCCGAACGCCGTCGTAGAAACGAGCGAGAATCTGCGCTGGAATTTAGCATCGTTACACATCCATCCCGACTTAACAAACGCCCTCCGCAACGAGTTTAGAGAAGGCGCGGAGTGGGCAACCCTCAAGCTGGTTGACAACTCTGCACCTGTTTATGTGATTCATAATTGGTAGATTTAATATCCCTCAGTGGTAGGCGAGGTTTCTAACCTCGCCGATTCAGCATGTACCGAGTACTGACTTAAGCGTCTCTGTGTCCAGATTCCCACCACTCATCACCATCACCACATTT
>JAJECD010000311.1 GCA_022822215.1 Candidatus Poribacteria bacterium
AGAGATCCACGTTGAACCTGATGCGCAAGGTGACCGAGTCGGTTTCAAAGGTATAACATACCGAACCCATAAAGGCAAAACCACGCACTATGCCGATAAATTTGAAAGTTCAGATGCCTATTTGCAGTTTTTACGTCCTCGTTTCGAGGAGGCGTATCGGGTGCTGCATCCACACGGGAGCTTCTTTCTCCATATTGACTACCGAGAGGTGCACTATTGTAAGGTGATGCTTGATGAGATTTTCGGACGAGAATCGTTTATGAACGAGATTATCTGGGCTTACGATTACGGAGGTCGATCAAAATCGCGGTGGTCGGCTAAACACGATAACATCTTATGGTACGCCAAAACACCAAAACACTATACCTTCAACTTCGATGAAATGGATAGGATTCCCTACATGGCACCAGGTTTAGTCAGCAAAGAGAAGGCAGCGCGTGGCAAAACACCGACAGATGTTTGGTGGCACACCATTGTTAGCACAAATAGTAGTGAAAAAACGGGTTATCCGACACAAAAGCCACTCGGAATTCTAAACCGCATTGTCAAGGTCCATTCATCACCAAAAGATACACTTTTAGACTTTTTTGCTGGCAGCGGAACTTTCGGGGAAGCCGCAGCACTACACAACCGTTCGTCAATCTCAATCGATAACAATACCTCCGCAATCAAACACATCATGGATAGATTAGCACTTTATGGCATCGAACTCGTCAATGCTAATTGCGAGACTCTGTAGAAATATTCAATTTCCTTTATTAGAAAAAATCAGAATGATGTTTCTTCGCTATCTTTTACAAGAAGAAGTGTCTCTATAAGAATGAGTGCCACATCGCAGCGGTAGGTCGTAAAGAAAACACCAAACGGACAAACGGTTGACTTGATTCCCACCGAAAAACCGTGTATAATAGACATGCGGAGGGATGTAAAATGAAAAAACTTAAGGAAATTTCAGAACAGATTCGAGACAGCATCACGCAATTCGTAGAAGAGGCTAACGGTGCCGAATCTGACCTCAATAAAACCGTTGTCGATATGAAAAAGCGGATTGTCGTAGCAAAAGAACTTGTCGCCGGAGCAATCGCCGAAAAACAAAGACTTCAGCGAACCCATCAGGAGGCAATTGATGCTGCCGAGGTGTGGGCTAAAAAGGCAGATGCTGCTTTGCAAGATGGAGACATCGCAGCGGCGCGAGAAGCACGGCAACGCAAACAACAACAATTGCAACGCGCAGACGACTATGAACGCCAAATCCAGACCCAACACGCCGTCATCACCTCCCTCAAAACTGCGCTGAACGATTTCTACCAACAGTTCCAAAACACTGTCCAGCGGGCTGAAACGCTACACCACCATCAAAAACAGGCAGAAACGCGCCTTGAACTCCATAAATTGCTTGGAGAAATAGAACCCTATCTGTCGAACACCTCCAAACAGGCTGAAGAAAAAATAAAAAAAACCGAAGCAGCAGCAGAACTGTGGGAAAAACGGAACCCCCGAACCGAAATCGCATCGGAAACACACGGCGCGGCATTTAATTTGGACGAGGCACTCGCGAAACTCAAAGAAGACATCTTGGATAGCAAAAAAAATGATTGAGACCTCGAACCTGACGAAATATTTCGGCAAATTGTGCGCCGTAGATGCCCTCACATTACAGGTAAATTCTGGTGAAATATTTGGGTTTCTGGGACCCAATGGGGCAGGGAAGACAACAACTATCAACATGCTCACAGGTTTGCTCCGTCCTACATCGGGGACAGCCATGCTCAGTGGGTACGACATTCAGAAACAGAGTTTACAAGCAAAAGCAATTCTCGGATTAATGCCCGATACACCCCAACTTTACGAAACTCTGACAGGCAAGCAGTTCGTCCGTATGGTCGCCGATCTATATGAAGTGCCACCGAAAAAAGCCGAAAGTGAAATGGCGTTCCTGCTCGAACAACTTGAACTTGCTGATGCTGCTGATGATCAGATCAAGGCTTATTCCTACGGTATGCAGAAGAAAATTCTGCTCATTTCACTCCTCGTGCATCACCCACAAATCCTTTTTCTTGATGAACCCACCAGCGGTTTAGATCCCAGAAGCGCTCGCACCGTCAGAGAAATTTTACGAGAACGCTGTGAACAGGGATGTACTGTCTTTATGACGACACATATCCTCGAAATCGCTGAACGTATCTGCGATCGGGTCGGTATTATTAGTAAAGGGCAGCTTATTGCTGTCGGAACGCTCGCAGAATTACAGCAAAAGCAACGGGAACTACGCGCACAACCGACAGATACAAATCAGCACCAAACCGAGACACTCGAGGATATTTTTCTTGATCTCACATCAGATTTTTCTAAGGATTAAATCTGAATTCAAATGTTAAAAAATATTAAAATCCTCCTAAAAGCCGATTGGCAGGGGTGGTTGAATAGCCTTAAATACAGCCGAGAGGCATGGCGTAAGGGCATTTTGAAAGGCATCGGCTATCTTGTCCTCGTCGTCGCGTTATCGGTGCTGGGTAGTTCGCTTTTCAGACATCTACGGTTGACCGAGGCTGAGCCTACGCTTATGTTGGGCGTAATTAACGGATTTATGACCTTCGGCGTTATCATCGTCGCAAAGGAGTTGATGGAAAGTTCGTTAAAGATCTTGTATGAAGCACCGGAAACAGCACTCTTACACGCCGCGCCGATTCAACCGATCACAATTTTCGGGTACAAGTTCATTTACCTCATCATCACGCGCTTCCTGAGTATCCTCTGCTTCTTAGGACCGCCATGGGTTGCGTTTGGTGTGATATTCGGGCTCCCGTGGCACTTTTACATAGGACTCTTGCCAGCATGTTTGTGTCTTCTGACAATCATCGCCAGTTACGTTACGATTAGCATGATGGTGATCGCACGCTTCTTTTCATCAGGCGGCTTGATCACAACACTCAAGGCACTCGGGACCGCAATAGGCGTGACGATGGGTTTCCTCATATCGTTAGTATTGTTTACTGGACTTGAGTCAATACCAACCAAGCAATTTTTGCTCAACTGGGCTTCTGCTGGAACAACCGACACGACGGCTATAGGGTATCCACACGAATGGATGGGGAGACTCTTATTGAGTTGGACCCCTGAAACTACAGTCGGAACCCGATTGCGATGGGTACTGGGTGGCAGCGCAGTGAGTCTCGCCTCTATGGGATTCGCAACGCTCATTGCACAACGGATTTATCAGCGCGGCTGGGAAAATATCCGGCAACTGAAAGCCAAGCGCAAACCCGCACGCAGTGATTCGGATACTACAACCTCGAATTTAAAAGGGACAGCACTAATCCTTGGGCGCGGCAAGATACGCGCCATGATGCTAAAAGATTTTCTCATCTTCACCAGGCATAGTGGACGACTGATTGCTATCGCGATGCTTACGCTCTATTTGGTCGTTCACATCGGCATCTTATTTGCGCGTGGCGGTGGGGCAGAAACAAATACAGCCGAGATTCTTACCGTTCAGATCGTTCTTTATAGCATTCTTATCACTTTTGGGATCAGTTGCAACGGACTTCGGGACGAAGCAAAAACATGGTGGATGCTGAAATCCGCGCCTGTCACACCGAGACTGGTATTCACAAGTAAATTCCTGACTGCGCTGCTCTGTGCCTTGGTCTATGCGGAATTCTGGTCTCTAATCGTTATTTATCTGCTCCGAATTCCACGGGACAGTTGGATACCGGTGCTACTTATTCCTATTATAACGCTGCCAGCAGGTTGCGCAGTGAATACAATGATTGGCACATTCTCATGGATGGCAGAACTGACACAACCGCCGAAACCGTTTTTGCGAATTTTAACCTTCACTGTAACACTCATTGTTGATATAATACTCATCATGGTACCCATAATAGCGTGGTATACACAAAATCTAATCGTGCTTATTGCCCTGATACTCCTCCTCGCGAGCACTTTTGTACTGTCTTACAAGCGGGGAATCAGTAATCTTGGCAAGTTGTTAGTCGCGCAATAGTCAATCTATACAACAGAAAGTAGATAAAATGTTAATAGAATATGAAGGCATAACACCGAATGTACATCCATCTGTCTTTGTCGCGCCGGGGGCGATGATTATCGGCGATGTGACAATTGGTGAAGCATCAAGTATCTGGTTCAACACGACCCTCCGTGGCGATTTAGAGCCAATCCGAATCGGGTGCCGTACCAACGTTCAAGACGGTGCGGTGATACACATGGACAAAGAGATTCCGTGCCTTATCGGTGATGATGTCACAATCGGGCATGGTGCGATTCTCCATAGCTGCACCATCGGTAACGAGGCACTTATTGGTATGGGTGCGATTCTCTTAACAGGTTCGGTCATTGGCGAACGTGCCATTATCGCTGCCGGTACGCTTGTACGCGAAGGGCAAGAAATCCCACCCGGAACCATCGCAATGGGAGTCCCTGCAAAAGTGCGACGTGAGGTCACAGAAGCCGAACTTGAACGCGTTCGACGTGGGAAAGACGATTATGTTCTCCGTGGGAGCCTCATGCAAAAATCTACCCCGCAAGAACATTCCTCACATTAGAAGTTAATCAGCGCGCGAAAACCCAAGCATCGCGCCGGGTTGAATATACGGAGAAGATTACTCCTGCAAAATCAGCCTTATCGAACCGCAAGGAAAGTTAAAAATATGGCAAAACGAACGTGTTTAATGATTGGTGGCAGTGGTATGGCAGGTGGCTGGATCCACAATTTCACCAGTAATTTCAGCGACCGAATCGAAATCGTCGGCTTAGCAGACGTGAATACAGACGTACTTGCAGCACAAGGCGAGACATTAGGACTCGACAAGTCACAACTTTTCACAGACTTCAATGAAGCGTGTGCGAGTGTGAAAGCCGACTTCTGTGGTATCGCCGTGCCACCGCAATTCCACAGCCCTGCCGCGATTGCGGCTATGGAAAACGGGATGCCTGTTATCTGCGAAAAGCCGATCGCCGATACATTGGACGCAGCGAAAGCGATGGTGCGCACCTCGCAGAAAACCGGATTGCCCTGCGCCATCATCCAAAACTATCGCTACGCCGACAACAAACAGGAATTGATTCGCATCCGGGACGAAGGTAGATTGGGACGGCTTCAGCATATTGTAGGCAGATACGCCTGCGACTACCGCCGCTATCTCTCGTGGGGTAAAGCATGGCGACACGACATGGACTTCGGGCTCCTGTTTGAAGGCTCTGTCCACCACTTAGACATGCTTCGATTTCTCTCTGGCGGCGACTGTGAAACCCTCATAGGGTTCGGATGGAACCCCGAATGGTCAAGCTTTCAACACTACTCCAGCGGTTTCTATATGATGCGGATGGACAACGGTGTACACACCTCTTACGAAGGCAATAGTTCATCAGCAGGCATCGTCAACTGCTGGAACCATGAACACTATCGCGCTGAGTTTGAAGAGGGTGCCGTTGAAATCGCCGGTGGAAATCAGATGACGATCCACCGCGTCGGCGGCGAAACGGAAGTCTACGAAGCACCCGCAATCCCTTATCAAGCACATCAGCATCTGTTTGACGAATTCCTGAATTGGCTTGACGGCGGTGAACCCTCCGACACACGGATTGAGGATAACATCAAAAGTTTCGTTTTGGTCATCGCTGCAATGGAAACAACCCTTGATGGACAGCCGAAACAGATTGCTGAGTATCTCGGCGATTTGGCACTTTAAGGCACGCAATCAGATTGTGCCTTGACAGACATAAATCATGCTCAGCCCAAACAACGAGATACCCGTCGTCCTTGAGGATATTCCTGAATCTGAACAGCGCGCCCTCCTTGAGAAGGTAGCGACCTGGATTGTTCGGCGCGGTTTGACAACACCCGCAATTCTCTTCTTAGAGACCGGCAAACCGCTTAACTTCTTGGGCAGTCAACTTCTGATCGGATTCAGCCCTTTTATTCAGGCAATCTTCAAAGGAGACGAATACCAGAAATTCGCACTTATCCTCGAAAAGGATGCGAATGTCGAGCTGCTGATTGAATTGATTGAGACACATCCGTGATTTTTTAACGATTGCTAAGGAAAGTTAAAAACAAAAGTCAGATAGCGCGCGTAAGCCAAAGCATCGCGCCGGGCTGGATACACGGAGATGATCTCTTCTGTAAAACCAGCCTTATCGAACCGCAAGGAAAGTTAAAAGTATGGCAATTGAATTGCGAATGCTTCAGATGGATCAGACGATGACGAAGGGAAAAATCGGTAAATGGCTCGTCAAGGAAGGTGACACCGTCACGCAGGGACAACCCATACTTGAAATTGAAACCGATAAGGTCGTCCACGAACAAGAATCCCCCACCGACGGTGTTATCGCCCAGCTGCTTGCTGAAGAGGGTACCAATGTCCCCGTTAACGCCATCTTAGCAATTATCGGAGCACCGGGTGAAGAGGTGGCACGCGTTGAAGTAGGTGCCTCCCCAGAACAACCAACACCAACACAACCTGAACAACCGAAGGCAACGCCATCAACAACACAGGAAAGGCAGGAAGCCCCCGCCTCTGCGCTAAAAGCCTCACCAGCAGCGCGTCAACTCGCTGAAAAACTCGCCATCAACCTCACAGAGGTCAAAGCCTCTGGACCCGGTGGACGTATTCTTGAAAGCGACGTCCAGCGGTATATCGACTTAAGGGGCGAGGCACCCGTTGCCGAAACCGCACGCCTCAAGGCATCTCCGATCGCACGCCGCTTAGCGAAAGAACACGGACTCGACCTCAGTTCAATTATCGGTTCTGGTCCCGACGGCAGAATTGTCCGAGATGATGTGTTGCAAGCCGCGAGTGCAGTGCCTACTCCGACCGCGCCTGTTGTAGAGACAACGGCACCGCAGCAGGCAACGGAAGTTATCTCTATGAGCGGTATCCGTGAAATCATCGCAGAACGGATGACCTTGAGCGTCCAGACGAATGCCAGCGTTACGCTCCATACGGAGGTTGACGCAACAAACTTTGTCGAATTACGTGGAATGCTCAACGATAAACTGCAAGCGAGAGAGGTAAGCCTCACCTATACAGATCTACTCGTGAAAGTCGTGGCAAACGCTTTGGGAGAACACCGGCGACTCAATGCAACACTCACAGATGATGGGATTCACCTATTATCGGAGATTAATATTGGGGTCGCAGTCGCTCTCGAAGACGGTCTGGTAGTGCCAGTAGTTCAAAACGCCGATAAAGAAAGATTATCAGAAATTTCCGCGCAGGTGAGAGGTTTCGCTGAACGGGCACGGCATAATCAACTAACACCCGGAGAACTTCAGGGTGGGACTTTTACGATTACAAATCTTGGAAACTTCGGGATTGATGCGTTTACGCCTATCATCAATCCACCGGAAAGTGCTATTCTCGGGGTGGGAAGGATTCTGAAGAAGCCGGTCGTTCACAACGATGAGATCGCTATTCGGAGTATGTTAACGCTAAGCCTGACGTTCGATCACCGTGTAATAGACGGTGCGCCTGCAGCACAGTTCTTGCAAACGGTTGCTGGCTATATTCAAGATCCGTATCTTTTGTTGGTATAGTGTTACCAACGTTCCGTTTGTAGGGATTCAACCTCGTCAAAATGTGCGTCTCGCGTGACGAGAATTAGTTCGTGTTGTATGGCAACTGCGGCAATCCAGATGTCGTTGTTCGGAATAGGGCGGCCTTTTTTTTGCAATTGATTTTTGATAACCCCATACCATTGCGCCGTCTCCAAATCAGAAGAAAAAACAAGGCTTTGTTGAACTAATATGTCTATTTTACGGAGATTTTCTGTAACTTTATTAGATTTCTGTGCGCCAAAGCAGAGCTCACCAATGATAGGGGGAGCTACGGCTATATACTCGGCAGTTCTCACTTTTTCTTGGACCACTGGATCGCCAGCAAAAAACGCAATGGTAATGTTTGTATCAAGCAAATATCTACCACTCTGATTCATCAATCTGATCACACCCTTCTTCAATTGTCCGTTTCATGATTTCCAAGTCTTCCTTTGAAATTGTCCCTACAAGTTTCAGAAGTTTTTCTCCAGGGTAGCGTTTTGACAGTTCGCCCGAAAGTCCCAGGGTAAAATCCAAAACCTGCTTTTGTTGCAAAGGCGTGAGTTTTTCTATCTGTTCCAAAAGTTTCTGCTTTAAATTTTCCATAGTATTGCCTCCTTTTTGGTCCAAGCATGCGTATATTTCTTACTATATAGACATTTTAACATCAACTGTATCACAAAATCAATAGAAAACCCGAACTGAAAATAGCGAAGACTGCGAACCTACGTTCCTCCCATTCACGAAGGCGTAATCTAACCCAATATTGCCGCGTTGGTAACCGAACCCCGCAGTGGGTCCATGCGTAAACCGCCAACCCAACCGAACGGCAAACTCGCCGTTTCTTGTACCGTAGCGGTATTCGCCTCCGATAAGGGGCACCGCGTTAGCAATCTCAAAAGCCACCAATACAGTATCCGCTTCTCTGTTTGGTACGTCAATCTCTATAGCAGTCCCAATACGCCATTCACGCAAAAGCGACTCGTTATAGGCTACCCCCTCAAGTCGACGATAAGACAAATTCGAGAGCAAGTTCGGAAACATTACGCCAATGCTAACCCTTTCCCTCATAAAAGCATACTGGATACCGAAATCCACGCCCCACCCATTTCCCTGTCCTAAAGGCATCCTTTCGAGATTCACCGAGGTGGAAAAATATTTGGCACTCATACCGACGTTCAACGCTTTCCACAGACGAGTCGCGGCCGACAGCAACACAATCCGTTCGTATGAGAGTCCTTCTGTATCGCTGGAACTGAGGATTGCTGCGCCGACGGTCTGTCCTATCTGAAGGGGATGCGCTACACCTATGAAACTATAATTGAGCAGACTGTACAGGTCAAGGTAGCCGATACCAACCTCCGAGTTAGGCAGTCGTGCCAGCCCCGCTGGATTCCATATCAGTGCGCTGGTATCATCTGTCGCCGCTGCATAAGCCCCCCCTATCCCCATTGGTCCTGCCATGAGTTCAATATTTTCAAACGCAGCGTTAGCCGTTCCGATCAGCAGAAAAATTAGTGTGAACAGAAGGCTTCGGCAAAGTACAATAACAGAATAAGAAGCGCGACCCGTATTTTTCGTATGTCTGTCTCCAGGGATTTTAGGTATTGGTAAAGTAGTTTCTACTTTACCACAAGATAATGGCATTGTCAATCTGCACACATTCAGTCAACTGAAAACTGAATGCCCTTGATCAACCCATGATTTTTCGATTTGACACGCGCTCACTATGAATGGTATACTATAAAATAAAAAATGTGCATTCGATATTTCAACCACTCGCAACTGCCCCTTTTCGTGCGAACTGGAACGAGAATTGTTCGATTTCGTGCAAAATCTCACATTTGAGACAGAAAAACGGATGGCATAGAAATTGCTTTATTTTCAGGAGAAACCGTAATGTTTTTATTTAACAGTGTCCGCGTAACGCTCGCAAGTTTTATGACAGTCTTTTTGCTGATAGCACTACCGACCCTCGCCAAGATTGACCCGGAAAATATTATGGGGATGTGGCTTTTTGACGAAGGAAAGGGCGGAGTTGCCGTCGATTCGTCAGATCAAGGAAACGATGGCGAAATTCACGGCGCAAAATGGGTAGACGGAAAATTCGGCAAAGCCCTCGAATTTGATGGTGTTGATAATTGGGTTGAGGTGCAGCATTCACAAACCGTCGGTTTCAAAGCGGGGGTCTCATTCACAATCACCCTCCATTACAAAGGCACGAAAGTCGGCGGTGCACTCGTCGGAAAGAACTATGAGGACACATCACAAGCACTCCCGTGGTACTTACTCTGGGACGACGGTTCTTCCAACAAGGTAACGCTCTATCTGCGTGATAGTGCGTCAACCAGTTTCCGAGCAGATGGCACAACCGTTATTGGCGATGACAAATGGCACTTCATCGTTGGTAGAGCCGATGCCGACACGGGTAAATCCTCAATATGGATAGATGGCGAAATGGAAGCCGAAGCAGATTTCAACGAAAAAGACGGTTACGGCACGAGTGATGGTGTGTTCCATATCGGACGGCACTATGAAAGATTTACTGCTGGCATCATCGACGATGTCGCCCTCTTTAACGTCGCTTTATCAGAAGAAGATATGGAAGAGATCATGAACAACGGCGTTGAAACCGCTGCCGCAGTTGATCCTGTGAACAAATTGGCGACGACGTGGGGTAGAATTAAACGGCAATAAAGGAAAAACAATGAAGCAGATACACGTATGTCTCGCTTTAGCACTCCTGCTATTCGCGGGACTGAATTGTGGAACTGAAAATCCGGTTACAGAGGAAACAGTAGACATCTCCGTAGTCGAGACACCAACAGGTACACTACATGGAGAGGTGCAATCCGTTGAGGGTGTCCTGATTCAGGTACGCTTACTAAAAGACGGACAACTCTTGACGCAAACCGAGACCGAGGCAATCTACGAACTTGGATCGCTTGAAGCCGGGAATTATACCTTGCAAATATCAGCGAAAGGCTATGAAACCACAGAGATTAATGTCACAGCCATCGCTGGACAAACCGTTTCCGTAGATAAGGTAACACTTGTTGCATTGGCGACTCCGGTCTCGCATCTACGCGGAATTTTAACCGATGTAGCAACCGGCGCACCGATCTCCGAAGTGCATCTCCAACTCACCGATAAAACCGGTAAAACCTACGAAGCACTCACAACAGCAGCGGGTGCTTTCACTTTTGAAAACCTACCGATAGAACAAGCCTTCGCCTTAAAAATTGAACACGCGGCTTACGAAAACACCGAAGTGGCGGTGCAACCGATACCCGCCTCTAACACATTTGAACTCAACCTCAAACTCATCCCGCTGCCAGCAGTAGAAGAATTGGACCCCGGTCAAGGTCTGAGTATTGGGAGCCAAGCCCCCGACTTTGAACTCTCTGATGGCAACGGCAAACTGCACACGCTCGGCGATTATATCGGAAATAAAAACGTGGTGCTCGGCTTCTTCCGCGGTGTCTGGTGACCCTTCTGCAGAGATCAACTCGTTGAGTTGCAAAAGAACTATGCAGCGATTCAAGCCGCTGGCGCAGAACTCATCGGAATCAGTTCTGATGGCGAAGCCGCAACCCGGCAGAACGTTCAAAACCAAGGACTCAAGTTCACCCTCCTGTCCGATCCAGACGTAGCAGCGATTTCTGACTATAACGTCGTCGATCTGTTCAATCCGAGAATCGCACGTACGTCATACTACGTTCTCAAGAAAGATGGGACGATCACTTGGAAGTCCATTCACAATAAGGCTGATAAAGTACCGATGGCACAAATCCTCCAAGAATTAGGTAAACTTTGATGAAACCTTACGATCCAGTTATAGCAAACATCATCGCTGACAGCCAAGAGGCGAAACATGATCGTGACAAACTTAACCGCCGACAGTTCTTAAGGCTTGCTGCTGGCGTTGGCAGCATTGGTACTCTCAGTACGCTCCCAGTACTGGCCCAGACCCGCAGTGGACAATTACAACCTGAAAATACACAGACAGTCCCGCTCACACCCGTCGTTGAGGCAGTCGGTAAAGAGGTCTGGAAAGACGACCAACTTGATGAAGATGCAGCGAGTGAACTGGTCGATCAGGCGATGATGAAACTAACCGGACGCGCCTCTGCTAAAGAGGCGTGGCGGGATATCGTCCTCCCTGACGATATTGTCGGTATAAAAATCAACCCGCTCGGTGGTCCCGAACTCAGCACGCATGCGATCATCATTGACAAAATCGTTGAGGGATTATACAGTGCGGGCGTTCTCCGCAAACAGGTCATTATCTGGGATCGGTTTGAAGAACACCTCTTGAACGCCGGTTATCCAATCAGAAAAGATGAAAGTGAGGTCCGAACCCTCGCTTCCGACACAGAAGGCATCGGATATGACGATGAGGTGTTTTATGAAAGCGAAAAGGACAGTATCACCCGCCGAGAAAACGGCAGCACTTTTTCTCGGTATTCTCGAATCGTCACCCAGATGGTAGATGTGCTGATTAACGTTCCCGTTCTGAAACACCATGAAATGGCAGGTGTGAGCGGATGTTTAAAAAATCTGGCATTCGGGAGCGTTGATAACACACGCAGATTCCACGGCAAACCGCTTTACTGCAATCCCGCTATCGGTGAGATTCTGGAACATAAGGTCATCAAAGAGAAACTGGTTCTCAACATCGTTGACGGCTTAACCGCATCGTTTGACAAGGGACCGACATACCACGCTGAAAGTACGTGGAAATATGGAACCCTCTTTGTGAGTGCGGATCCTGTCATTCTTGATGTGCTGGTGCTTCAGACGATTAATCAAAAACGCGAAGAAATGGAGTTAGATTCTGTGTCTAAGTTCTCCAACCATATCAACAACGCCAGTGCGCTCGGTTTAGGCACAAATACACTTGATCAAGCGGATCTTCAGAGCATTGAGGTTTAACATGAAAAACAGACAAGTCTTCATGACTTTACTATTGTGCTTTCTCTGCACAGCTATCGTGTTTTCAGGATGCACTGTGTCCTTCACGCAAAACGACACCCTTCAACTGAGCCTATCAGAGCCAACAGGGAAAACGGTATCTCTTATCGCTGAATTTGAGGCGGGTGAGGCGGACAGCGTCGCGGGTGATATAACGCAGAAAGCAGGAAGTGCTTGTGCTGGTGGGGCATGCCTTATCTATTAGCGATCTCTAAATGGTTAATAGTTGTTGGTTAATGGTTATCGGTACAGCACCTTTGTGGCGTGTAAACATTACGTATCCACAAGGAAGCTTAACTAACAACCAATAACCGATAACTTCTAATCTGCTTTAATTTCACCCCAAGTTGTCGTTAAATTCCCTTCTGGGTCGACAGGAAGTACCGTCTCTTCAAGGAAAATAGTCCACATGAGGACTGGATCCCCGATAACCTCGTCAATACCGAGCAATTCGACCGTTCCGTCGTACGGCTCATTGGATTTGTAGATGAAGTACTCGGTTGGTGCGTGTGGAGCATCAAGCATCAGTATCTCACCTGTATCGGTATACCCGTCCTTAAACCAGCCTTTCGGATCTTGACCGCGGTCTTCCGGACGTGTGTGCCGGCTATCCCAGGCTTGATAGACGTACGCCGGTCGGTCGATGTTAAACGTCAACTTATAGTCCTGTCCGCCCGGGCAGTCCGCTGACGTGGACACTTGAGTGAATCCGAGAAATTCTTTCGGAATATGCGTAATCGTATAGTCGCGATCGTGAAAGAATTTACCGCCTTCCTCCAACTCAACAGCTTTATAGACCCCGCCTTTATTGTCCTCTATCTCTGTCACTACCACTTGTTGTGCGAATACAGGCAAGGAAGTTGCGATAAACAGAACAGCTATACAAACATAAGCACGTCTCATCTTTGACATTCCTCCGTAATTTCGTTTGTGAACCCTGTGGAAAACTTGAAAAAAAACAACATTTATGTCATACTTATTAAGTATACAATAATCTCGTCTAATTTACCAAAACAAATTTTCGCCATAACAAAGGAAATCATAATGGTTGAACACATCGTCCTACTCAAGTTAAAATCGGAGGTTACCGAAGCGCAGCTGGAGACCTTGTCTGATGCCCTCTTAGGAATGGCAGATGAAATCCCTGGTATCGAATCCATAACCGCCGGTACGAACAACAGTCCTGAAGGGAAAAGCCAAGGGTATGCGTACGGTTTTATCGTCCGTTTTACAGATGAAGCGGCACGTGATGCCTATCTACCCCATCCTTTTCACCGTCAGATAGCAAGCGAGCATATTCGCCCGCTCGTTGAGGATGTTCTCGTTTTCGACTATTCCGCACCTACCAACAACTAAAGCGGCAGCTTGGAACATTGTCCTGCAAGCCTCTATAGGCTTGCATCAGGAAAGCGGATATACGAAAAAGAACTAATTAACCAGAACTCACCTAACCAAACCGCAAGGAAAAATAAAAAAATGAGTTGGAACATAGTAGTAGTAGTTTCGGATACACTGCGAACAGCGTATCTTAGTCCTTATGGCAACGATTGGATTCACACACCGAATTTGGCACGGTTTGCCGAACAGAGCGTCAGATTTACAAACGCGCACCCGGAATGTTTACCGACAATTCCGACGCGCCGGACGCTACATACCGGCAGACGCGCCTATCCCTTCAGTGCCTATACACCGGTACCGTGGGATAACGTCTATACCCCCGGCTGGCAACCCATGTCGTCGGATGAACCCGCAATCGCTGAATCACTTGTCCAAAACGGGTATCACACCGGTTTCTTTGCTGATGTCCCACACTATTTCGTGCCGGGTATGAATTTCACACGCGGTTTCCGGCAGTGGGAATTCGTTCGGGGTCAAGCCGAGGATAGGTATCGCGGTGCCGCACACGCCGACCCTGCGTTAATTTCTCGCTACCGTGGGAATCCGGAACGCATTCGCGCCCATATTGTGAACGTCCAACCCGAACGTCCGGAGGAGACGTGGCACGCAGCGCGGTTATTCCGCTCCGCCATCGAATTCGTTGAACACAACCATAAGAACACGCCGTTTTATCTCTATGTAGATAGCTTCACACCGCACGAGACATGGGAAGCCCCGATCCACTACTATGACCTTTACGGCAAACGCGAAGACCGCGAACCTATCTGCCTCAACCTCCCCTACGGTTCACTCAACGATAAGGAACTTGAGGATAGACTCCCAAGCGTTAAAGCCAACTACGCCGGTTTAGTAACCCTCGTAGATACATGGTTCGGAAAACTGGTGGATACCATTGATCGCCTCGGACTGCGTGAGAACACACTCATCATCTTCCTGGCAGACCACGGCACAAACTTCGCAGAAAACCCAGACAAAGCCACAGGAAAACCTGCTAACTTCATGTATCCAGGCACGATGGACATTCCGATGATGGTTAGCCATCCGTCAGGTATCAATGCCGGTACGACCTGCGATGAATTCGTCTACACGCTCGATGTGCCTGCGACTGTCATGGCAGCCAGTGAGGTTGAACCCGCAGGCGAGATACAGGGACAAAACCTACTGTCACTCGTAGAGGGTAAAAGCGGCTGGGAATCGCGTGAGTATCTCACCTGTCGCTACGTCAATTCGGTCTGGTATAAAGACGCGAAGAGCTGGTATTTCTCCAGTGTTGACTTCCAAGACGATGTCCGCCTATTTGACCTTGAAGCAGATGTAGCGTGCCAGCATAACATCGCAGACCAAGGTGCTGACCGGATTGCACTGGCAAAAGAGCGGATCTTAGCCGATGCGAATGGACATTTACCGCACTACAAACGCCAAGGCAGAACGGATGCCCTCGGTAGACCGCAATTCGCAGAGGCGTAATTTTTAGAAAGAATGCACGTTATTAGCAGAAAGGCACTGCGCGAATTCTGGAAACGATACCCTGACAGCCAAATGCCGCTTAGGCGTTGGTTTAAACTCGTTACCAAAAATTCGTTCGGAAGTTTCACCGAATTGCGCGGAGTATTTCCAAGCGCAGATCTTGTAGATGATTTAACAGTGTTTAATATCGGTGGTAACAAATATAGGCTGGTTGCCTCTATCCATTTCAATCGCGGTAAAGTTTACGTTCGTCGTGTGTTAACACATGTAGAATATGACAGAGGAGGATGGAGAAAATGAGCGTTATAGCTGAAGATATTCTCACACACTGGCGTATTATTCAACCGTTATTTTCAATTCGTGATGAAGATGAATACGATAGAGCCATTGTGACCTTAAACGCTTTGATTGACGAAGTGGGTAACGACGAACAAGACCCCCTCTATGAACTTCTTGATACACTGGGGACAGTCATACACGCTTACGAGGAAAAACACCATCCAATCAGCGAGTGTAGTGGCGTTGAGGTGCTTAAATTGTTGATGGAAGAACATCAGCTTGAATCATCAGATCTGTCGGAACTCGGTCCACCTGACATCGTTTTGGAAATCCTTAACGGGAAGCGTGATCTGACAGTCACACACATTCACACTTTGGCAGAAATGTTTCAGGTTTCACCTGCAGTGTTTGTATGAATTCCCATGGAGCAACCATTTTTTAAGGTTTTCGTCAACTGTTCCGACAACAAACTAAAAGCAAGGATTTTCAATGGATCCCCAATTTTCCCAACTCAGCGAACATCTATACGTTTATCACGGACATGTCAACACAGGCATTCTCCGCGAGGGAAATCGGGGACTCCTCATCGATCCAAGTGGGGTAACTCTTCAAACTACCCTCACAAAATTGGGAATCACTAAGGTTGAGCAGGTTCTCTTTACCCATCACCATCGCGATAACACAGCAGGCTTTCGGATACCCGATAATGTTCGCGTCGGAGTCCCGTCGAAAGGGGCAGCATGGTTTAGCGAGGTCGAAACTTTTTGGAACGACTCAAAATACCGATGGCACCTCTACAACTACCGTCCACACAATCTCATGCTCGCTGATTCCATCCGTATAGAAGATACACACACAGCAGGGGCGGAGATTCAGTGGGGTCCAGCATCGTTGAAAGTTCTTGAAACGCCGGGACACACCGATGAAAGTGTTACGTATCTCATCAATGTTGACGGTGAGTGCTTCGCCTTCTCTGGTGATCTTATCTATGACGAAGGTCAGTTGTGGGAACTCTATAGTCTACAGAAGGGACAGCAGACGAGCGATTATCACGGATTCCTCGGCGCGAGAGACGAACTGAAGGAGAGCCTTGAAAAGGTCCGCGACGCATCGCCGACTGCACTCATTCCGACACACGGCGTTGTTATGAGAGATCCTAACAAAGCAATTGAAGCACTCTTTGAGCGATTAACGGATTGTTACGATAGATACGTTGCAATCTCCGCACTTCGGCACTATTTTCCACAACTCTTTGCCGAGTTTGAGGGACGCGCCGGACACATGCCTATCCGAGACGGCAAACCGCCTCCCGAATTCTTACGACACTTCGGCACAACGTGGCTTATCATCTCCGAAACCGGTGAGGCATTCGTGATGGACTGCGGTTCACTGCACGTTATCAAACAGATTCAGCAGTTGCAAGTGGATGACGAAATTTCAGAGGTCACTCAGTTCTGGGTGACGCACTACCACGACGACCATGTTGACGCGATCCCTGAATTTCAGGCGACTTTCCCTTGCGAAACAATAACAGATTCAGTCGTCGCACGGATTATTACAAATCCAACAGGCTTTCGTCTACCTTGTATTTCGCCTGCCGTCACGCGAGTCGATCGCATCACTCGCGACGGCGATTCTTGGCAGTGGAACGAGTTCACAATGACCGCCTACCATTTTCCGGGACAGACCTACTATCACGCCGGTCTACTCGTTGAGGGACATGGGGCAAGGATGTTCTTTGGTGGCGACTCTTTCACAATGTCGGGAATTGACGACTACTGTTCCGGCAACCGGAACCTGCTGGGTAAGGATGTCGGTTATGAAAAATGCCTACGCTTGATTCAGCAACTCAAACCCACGCATATTTTCAACTGCCATGTCAACCCGGCGTTTGATTTTACCGATGCTGAAATCGCATGCATGCTCGACACACTCGCTGAACGTGAAAAATGTTATACGGACCTCTTTCCTTGGGACCACGCCAACTACGGTATGGACGAGCATTGGGTCCGCTGCTATCCTTACGAACAAGAAATTACACCCGGGGAAACGGCACAACTACGCCTGGAGATAACAAACCACTCATCTGAACCACGGACGGCAACGGCGCAACCGATTCTTCCGTCGGCGTGGGGTGTGGAAATTGACCCTGCACACACAACTATCCCACCGAAAGCAGATGGAGACATCGACTTTTCGATTCCGGTTCCACGGTCCTGTGAAGCATTGGGAAGAATTGTCATCCCTGTAGACCTCACTTATAACGCCCGTCCGCTTGGTCAATTTCGAGAAGCAATCTTCGTCCTCACAGGAGGCTAAAACTCCGTGCTAAACCTATCACATCCGACCATTGACATCGCCATCACTTGTAGCAATTTTGCCGAATCACTGGACTTCTATCACAACAAGTTGGGACTGGAGATTGTCTTGGAACTGGAGATTCCAGATGCCCTTGCGCGCGATGTCGGACTTGCACCGACAGGCTTTCGTCAGGTACGTCTTAAGGCAGGTAATACACTTATAAAGCTGATGAACATCCAATCACCGCCTCCGACACCTGCAGACGAATTCGC
>JAJECD010000212.1 GCA_022822215.1 Candidatus Poribacteria bacterium
TATCCCCTACAACGTGGGAGGCAGACACATTGTCAAGCGACAATGCGTTGTATGTCTGCCAACCTGATACATTAATCATACCACATTTTTAGGTAAAAGTCAAACTTATTTTTTGACACAAAACCAATGCCCGCCTACATCCCCAACCTAAAGGATGGGGTTTTAGCGGGAAGATTGATAACATAATTCCGAAGCGTCAATCCGTTTATCGTTTCTGTCTCTGTTCGCGGTTCCGAGGCCTCACGCCGGTATCGGTGAGATACTGAAATTCATCAGTATCTTCGGGGAAGTAGTCGCGCTCTAACCCATTAACTATCGGTTTGAAGGTTTGTAGAATGCAATGTAGGTAAATTGGGTTGGCAATTTTACACATTCTGTCAGTGCCTCTCACGAGTATTCCGTACGTGGTGAGCTCATTAATAAGTTCATTGCGGAGATTGAAGTGGACTCCTTCATCATGCAACATGATGCGCATCAGGAGGCTTTCAGAGCGGGGGTTTCGGCGGATGTTGGTTGTGAGGTGTGCTAAGTTGGTGTTCCATTCATCCAAGAGTTGTATATGCGCGTCTAAAAAATGTGTCATCGTCAGTGTTGCAGCTTTCGGAATGTCCATCTCTTCGGTGAGTATCTGTGCGAATCGGTTGACAAGGAAAGGTTGCCCACCTGTCTGTTTGTGAATGGATTCAATGACTTCCGGAGCGAAAGCCTGTCCAACTTCAGCAGTATATTGCCCGAACAGTTCTTGCACCTGAGCAAACGTGAAGTTGGGCAATGCAAAATCGTCATGGATATTGAACGGAGAAACGGAGCGATCATAGTCAAGTTGCGCGATACTCTTCACACCCACAATGCCGAGACTGTGTGGGCATTGAAAGGTAGCGTCAGTGACGTAAGTATGTCGGCGTGCAGAAAACCCTTCAGGGCAGCTGTAGGGATGCCATCAAACTCGTCGATAATGAGTACAACTTTCTGCCAATTTTCCCCATCCTTCAGGAAACGCTGAAGCTGCTCAAAGAACTCCATCATTGATAAATGGTTGGTTATCTGGGCATTTTCAAGGAAACGTTTTAAGGCTTCGTCAAGTTCCTCTCCGCGGCTTTGGAAAACGCGTTCAATTTCCTTGCAAATCTGTTTAGTGAGAAAGACGTAAAATTCGGAGCGACTGCAGTCTACATATATCTCAAAGTTCAACTGAATGGGAAAATAGGTGAGGTCTTCAGCGGTAAGTACTGCAACGGCGCGTTGAAAGAAAATCGTCTTGCCCGTCTGCCGTGGCGCGAAGATGACGATATAGCGTCCCTCTTTAACGCGCTTGATGAACTCAGTGAGTTCGCCAGTCCGAGCGACAACATAATGCTGTTCAGGGTTCACGGGTCCCTGTGTACCAAACCTTCTCATATCTATTTTTTCTCATCACATAAGGAAAAGTATAAAAAAAACGGGCGGATCTGAATGACCTCCGCCCGCATAGGTTTGTAAATCCAGTGCTAAATGCAGATGCCTAAAATCCAAGCTGCTTATTCACGACGTTCCGCAGCTCCTCACCTGCTAAATACCGCTCCAAGTTATCTAAGAAGAACTCTGTGATACGACGCATGCGGTGCTGGGAGCCACCCGCGGAGTGCGGTGAGATGATAACGTTGTCAAAATCCCACAACGGACTGTCTTCCTGGAGCGGCTCGACTTCAGTGACATCCAAGCCCGCTGCAGCGATTGTACCGGCTTGTAGAATCTCAATCAAATCAGGCTCGTTGACAATCGGACCGCGGGCAACGTTAATAAAGAACGCTGTCGGCTGCATCACGGATAGATTGTCCTTATTGATAAGACCGCGCGTCTCTTCCGTCAACGGACACGCAATCATAACAACATCCACCTGACTCATCATATTTGAGAGTTGATCCATCGGGAGTAGTTCATCGACCGTATCGGGTTTATCCGTACGGTAGGCATCGACAGCCATAACGTACATATCGAAGCCTTTGGCGCGTTTTGCCATCTGCATCCCGATACCACCCATGCCGACGATACCAATCTTGAACCCGTCAATCTCGATCATCGGCATGCTACGTCTGCCGCCCCATTGGTGTTTGTCCTGATTCCGAACAGATTCGTGGATACCGCGCGCCAAACCAAGCAGGAGTGCGAATGCCTGATCAGCAACGTGCGTCGCGTACAATCCTGCAGCATTCGTCAGAATGACATCACTGTTACGAAGTGCCGGGTACATGTGCCGATCCATACCAGCACTGGAGGATTGGATCCATTTGATATTCGGCAGGTGGGGAAAAATATCCTCGCTGCAATAGCCGTAAAAAATATCGACATCTTTGCCCTCTGCGATAAGTTCCTCTGTTGAACTCGGGACAACGTAGGTGTGTTCATCGCCAATGATGCCTTCTAATCTTTCAAGAAGTGCACCTTCAAGACCTCTTTGAAGTAGAATCTTCATACACTAAGTCCTTTCATTAATGTAACATAGGTAATAGGTAGTTGGAAACGTGGAAAAATGGAAGGGATGAGGACGGGAACGATTCCTTCCAGACTTCCGTCCTTCTTCCATCCTACCTTCTTTTTTACTGCCATGGCGGGGTTTCTGGCAACAATTCTTGAAATTTGTCAATCAGTGCAGTCTCATAAGCACCTGCATATTCGCCATTGAAAAACTTTTCCATTGCTTCGTCAAGGAAGAGTTGCCACGATGCGTCCTCGGAACCGGGATTGACAGGAAAGAATAGTGCTCCGACATCTCGCGCCGCTTTCAGATCACCCGGAGAATCGCCGAGCATCAGAACACGGTTCTCCGCATATCTGTCTTTCGTGGTTATCGTCAGATGTTCCGTTTTTGTTCCCATCTCCTGTCCGGCAATCACGGCGACATAAGTATCAATTTCGTGTTCCGCCCATTCCCGTTGGAGTGCCTCATCGGGTGTAGCGGAGACAACAATAACATCCGCCTTATTCTGAAGGCGTTGTAGGGTCTCGCGTACCCCAGGAAACGGTGGTAGATTGTAAACAATCTCTGCGACACTTTCGTTCACACCGAGACTCCATTCCATAACTTGATTCAGTTCGTCATGCCGTTCACCGGTTGCGTTATCGATTGCCGCTTGAAGGGCAGGGTTGCCAAGTTTCGTTTCAGTTTCAGACCACTCCCTTAAGTAAGGGAGTTCTGGTACCGCAACACCCATGTTTTGCACGAGCGGCATCTCGCGTAAGAAATCGCACACCAGCAGAATTGCTTTAAATCGGTTCGTGCCGCGCGTCGTTGAATAGAGATTCACAAAATCCCATGCCTGATGCACTTGCCGTGAAATCGATGCCAAGCCGAAGTGCTTGACGAGGTTCACACTGAAACAGTCGTTGTGCTTAACCTCCATGCTGTTGAAGACGCAACCGTCGGAATCAATGCCGACAAAAAATTCGTGTTGCGGTTGAAAATCGTATAATGCCTGTTGTGGTCCGTGGTTCATATATTCTCCTTAATCAACAGTGATTTCCGGGCGCCCCTCCAACATCCATTCGGTATGGAAGACTGTCGGTTCCCCGTCTTTTCCGAGGATCGTGTTGCCGTCTGGATCTAATTTATGATAGGTGTGCGCCCCGAAGTAGTCGCGCATCGCTTGGATCAGATTCGCAGAGAGTCTACCATTGCGGTAGCTATCAAAATATGCTAAAGCCGAGCTGAACGCTGGAATAGGGACACCGAGCTCCGTGGCTGTACTGATAACACGCCGCCAGTTGGGTTGTGCTGCTTCAATCACGCCTCGGAAGTACGAGTCGAGCAAGAGGTTCGGCAGCTCAGGATTCCGCTCAAACGCCTCCGCAATCCGGTGTAGGAATTTTGCCCGAATGATACACCCACCCCGCCAGCCGAGACTAATCTTACCGAGGTCCAAATCCCATCCAAACTCCGCGCTGGCTTCCCGCATTAGAGCGAAGCCTTGCGCATAGGAGCAGATTTTCGCGGCGTAAAGTGCGTCGTGAATCGCCTTTAGGGTTTCCTCACGATCGCCTGGGTATGTACCGGAAGGTCCTTGGATAACCTGTTCCGCTGCGACGCGTTCATTTTTGATCGCTGAGATACAACGCGCAAAGACCGCCTCCGCGATCGTCGGTGCGGATATACCGAGATCCAGTGCCGAGATGCTCGTCCATTTACCCGTTCCCTTTTGTCCGGCTTGATCCAGGACGACATCAACAAAAGGCGTACCGCTGCTATCGAGTTGTGTGAAAATATCAGCCGTAATCTCAATAAGGTAAGAGTTTAGTTCACCGCTGTTCCATTCACTGAAGACCTCGTGCATCTCTTTGGCATTCATGCCGAGGACACCTTTCATCAGCGAGTAGGCTTCACATATCAGCTGCATGTCTCCGTATTCGATACCGTTATGCACCATCTTCACGTAATGCCCTGCCCCATCCGGTCCGATGTAAGAACAACACGGTGTGCCGTCTACCTGCGCTGCGATCTTTGTAAAGATCGGTGCTACGAGTGCATAAGCCTCCGCTGAACCGCCGGGCATCATCGCCGGTCCCTTGAGCGCGCCTTCTTCTCCACCCGAAATGCCTGTCCCAATAAACAGAATCTCTTTTTCGGCTAACTCGGCGTGCCGCCGGACGGTGTCGTTGAAGTTTGAATTCCCACCATCAATAATAAGATCGCCTTTTGAGAGGTGTGGTACTAATTGCGCAATAAACGCGTCAACGGGTTCCCCCGCTTTCACCATTAGGATAATTTTTCGAGGGCTTTCCAGTTTCTCAATGAGTTCTGGAACCGAGTGCGCCCCTGTGATATTTTTACCATTTGCAGCACCTGCTATGAAAGCGTCAACGCGTGAAACTGTCCGGTTGAAAACCGCTACTTCAAAGCCTTTACTTTCCATATTCAGTGCGAGGTTTTCGCCCATCACTGCTAATCCGATGAGTCCAATATCTGCAGCCAAATTTGTGTTCCTCCTATGATAAAGTCCATTTTGCATATCATAAAACGCTGACAAAATAGTGTCAATATATTTTTTGGATAGTTATCGGTTGTCGGCTATCGGTTGTCGGTTAAGAGCATGGAGTAACAATCAACACCAACTTGGAGTATTCCAGGAGATGGTAAATTGTTCCATCAAACCTCTTAACTGACAACTGACTGCCAATTGCCAATCGCCAACTTCAAAACTTGATTAAACACATCGCCAAGATTTGCGTCAAAATATAAAGATAAAAGACACAGCGCGCGGCAAGATACACTCGCCGGAAAGGAGTCCCACCATTCGTAGTCTACTCGGTCTCAAGAAGTATATCATTCGATATAGATACGCCATCATAATCAGTTTCTGCCTCGTGATTGTGACGAATGTGCTGCTCCTCATCAGCCCAAGAATCCTTAAGATGGTTTTTGATGAATTGGAGCGTGCCCTCAGGGATGCAAACTTTACGGTGTCTCCGGGACGAATTCTCTTTTTTGCTCTCCTCATTTTTGGGGTCGCCCTCTTTGCCGGTATCCTACGCTTCGCCCAGCGGCGCATCATCCAAGGCGTCGCACGCCAGATGGAGTTTCACCTGCGTGCCGATTTCTTTCTCCATCTCCAAAAACTCTCCGCCGCGTATTATGATAACGTTCGGACGGGTGATCTGATGACACGGGCGACCAGCGATCTAAATGCCATCAGAATGGTGTTAAGCAGTGCTGTGATGTATACCGCCGATGCGATAGTGTTTTTTGGGTTCGCACTTGTCATCATGCTCCAGATTGATGCAACCTTGACCGTTGTTGCTTTACTCCCCTATCCAATCCTTGCCGTTTTAATTCGTTCCCTCGGCAAACGATTGCATGCCCACTACGAGGGTATCCAAGAGGCGTTCTCAACGCTGAATACCAAGGTCCAGGAGAATCTGTCGGGTGTCCGCGTTGTCAAAGCCTATACACTTGAGGAGAGTGAAATTGGGCACTTCCAGGAATTAAACCAAGCGTTTGTTGACCGGAACCACCGCCAAATCCGGTTGATGACCTTCTTTTTTCCACTTTTCCGCTTTCTGCCGGGCATCGGTCGTGTCGTTCTGTTGTGGATGGGTGGACTCCTTGTGATTCAAGGAGAAATTACACTCGGCGATTTTGTAGCATTCAACGCGTATCTCATGATGCTCGTCCGTCCCATGATTACACTCGGCTTCATCGTCAACACCTTCGAGCGCGGCGCAGCATCTATGGATCGGATTCAAGCAATCCTTGACGAAAAGCCAGAAATCTTTGATGGCGAAGACGTGAAATGGGGAATTAAAGACATTGAAGGTGAGATTGAATTTAGAAACCTGAATTTCGGTTACCCGGATGGAACACCTGTCCTCAAAGACATCAACCTCAGGGTTAAACGCGGTACAACGCTTGCGATTGTCGGTGGCACTGGGTCCGGAAAATCCACGCTTGTTAACCTCATTTCGCGCATCCGCCAAGCCGAACGCGGTACGGTCTTTGTTGATGGGGTTGATATTCAGGATATACCGCTCAATGTCCTCCGTTCCAATATTGGATTCGTCGAGCAAGAACCCTTTCTCTTTTCGGACTATCTGCGGAATAACATCGCCTACGGCCTTGAGATAGCAAACGATGAGGCTATAAGAGATGCAGCACATACCGCGGATCTCCTTGATCAAATTGAAGAATTCCCCGACGGCTTGGAGACTTTCCTCGGTGAACGCGGGATAACAATCTCAGGTGGACAACGCCAACGGAGCGCACTCGCACGCGCAATTATCATTAAACCCAAAATTCTTATCCTTGACGATGCATTTGCCAATGTGGATACCCAGACCGAAGACACTATTCTCAGTCGGCTTGACGAAATTATGAGGAACCGCACGACGATCCTCATTTCGCATCGTATCTCTACTGTTAAAAATGCCGACCACATTATCGTTCTCAACGACGGCAGCATTGTTGAGACTGGCACCCACGAACAACTGATTGAACAAAATGGGATTTACGCGAATATCTACGAAACACAACTCTTGCAAGAGGAACTTGAGGAGCTTTAAAGTTTAAAGGAGGAATCCGCCTGTGTTTGGCATGGGAGGCGACCTATACGAATATAGCGAAGAAGAGCAGGATCTTGGGAAAGTCTATGACCGGGTGCTGATGAAACGGCTCTTGGCGTACCTCAAACCCTACAAATTCCAGCTGCTTATCATCGGAATTCTCATGGTCGGGAATACACTTTCACGTTTAGCTGGACCCTATCTATTCCAGCGGGGTATCGATGAGCACATCACCCCGGGGATATTAGACGGATTAAGCACGATCGCGATTGTTTTCGTAGTGGCATTAATTGGCGAGTTTGTATTTAGTTACTTTGAGGAATACCGGATGCAGATGATTGGGCAACACGTGATGCACGATCTGAGACAAACGCTCTTTTCACATCTGCAACGCTTGGATGTTCAATTTTTTGATAAAAATCCGGTTGGTAGATTGATGACCCGCGTTATGGGAGATGTTCAGGTTCTCAATGAACTCTTTGCTTCTGGTGTCATTACTGTCTTCGCGAATCTCCTCCAGATTTTAGGGATCATGGTCGCAATGCTCCTTTATAACTGGAAACTTGCCCTTGTGACGTTCACGGTCATACCGATTATCTTCGGCGCAACGCTTGTTTACCAAATCTATTCGCGCCGTGCGTTTCGGGAACAGCGTAAGCAGCTTGCACGGATTAACGCCTTTTTGCAGGAGAACATCGTCGGTATGACGACGATGAAGCTTTTCGCACAAGAACGACGAAGCCATCTCCGTTTTAACGAGCGCAATCGGCGGTACCTCGCTGCCAACCTTCGGAGTATCTTCTATTTTTCAATTTTTCACCCACTGATTGAAGTGACGGCTTCTCTTGCGATAGCCGTGATTATCTGGTACGGTGGTGGACAGGTTGTGCAGAACGCCTTGAGTTTCGGTGTACTCTTAGCATTTATTAGTTACGCAGAACGCTTCTTCTGGCCCATCCGAGAACTCAGCGAAAAGTATACCATCTTCCAAAACGCCATGGCATCCTCCGAACGCATCTTCCAATTGCTTGATACGCAGCCGACTATCGCTTCTTCGGTTCCAAAAAGCGGTGTCGAAGGTCTGAAAGGTGAGATTGAATTTCGGAACGTCTGGTTCGCCTACAACGATGATGACTATGTTCTGCAGGATGTGTCGTTCAAAGTGAAGCCGGGTGAAAAAGTCGCGCTTGTTGGGCATACCGGAGCCGGGAAAACCTCTATCATCAATCTACTCTGCCGATTCTACGAGATTAACAAAGGTCAAATCCTGATTGACGGCGTGGACATCCGAGAGATGAACGTAGAGGAACTGCGGGAGGCAATCAGCATTGTGCAACAGAACATTTTCCTCTTTTCTGATTCAATTGAACGGAACATCAGTCTGGGAAATCCATCAATCTCTTCCGAGCAGGTCGAACGCGCCGCGAAAGATGTACATTTAGACCGCTTTATTCAGCGAATGCCTCAGGTCTACGGCACTGAGATTAAAGAGGACGGTGGTGGGTTATCTGTTGGACAGAAGCAGCTGGTTGCGTTTGCACGTGCTTTAGCGTCTGATCCGAGTATCCTTATCCTTGACGAGGCGACCTCCAGCGTTGACACCGAGACCGAAATCCTGATTGAGGATGCGCTCAGGCGTTTGATGGAAAATCGGACCTCCGTTGTTATCGCACATCGGCTCTCGACGATCCAGAATGCAGATAGGATTATTGTGATGCACCGCGGGGAAATTCGGGAGATTGGCACGCACAACGAGTTGCTACAAAAGGGGGGCATCTATCATCGGTTGTATCAGTTGCAATACAAAGGACAGGAGAGAAACGGGAGTTAAGGTGCATTCTGGGAATCAATGCCACACAATATAGGTCGGTATCTCCAACACCAATCCGATCAAACTCCACACACATCCAAGCGTATAGTCTCCTAAGATGAGTCCTAAAAAGAAGGGCACCGCCTGTCGGTAGAGTTTCACACCCCCGATCTTCAGCACAACTGCTTTTGCCAGCCAACTCAGGAAGATAGGAAACCACAGACCGCCCATCCCTGTTCCACTCACAAGCACATAGCCTCCCGGATGCAGGGGCCACCAGAGAAACCGAATCTTCATAATCATCAGGAATATCGTAAATAGGAAACTGCTACCGATAACACTAAGTTCCGGGACGCTCGTCTCCCGTGGACTGACCAGCCACGTTTGCAGGCGATTGAACGTTTCCCATCCCATATAAACAATCCAGCCGCGTGCTTTGCTGCCTGCTCCCATATCGTAGAGGACGTGTAGATAAGCCCAGAACGTTATCAGGATACCGAATACAATCGCCAAGATCATCCCGATGAGCAGTTGTCGATACCCGATACGACTCCGTTCTGCCAGACGGAACGCCTCCAGTTCACTCGGTGTCGGGTGTGCGCGGAAACAACGGACAAACGGATAGAGGAACGTTAGTCCTGTCAGATTACCTGCACCGAGGCGACGCGTGCCTAATGCGAGAACCATTGTCCGCCCCGGATCGACAAAGATGAGCTGATGCAACGGCGGCCCAATCTCGGCACGGATACGGGTGATGCCGATAACCAATGGGAAGTAGAACAGAAAGAATAGCCCTATCGCCCAGAATGTCATCCCCATCTGATAGCAGAAGAAGAAGAGAAACAGCATCCCAACGGTGAACAGACCTGCTGCAGTCCGATAGCGCATCGGTTCACCGGAGTCGTCAGGCGCGGTTTCACCGCGGCGTTGTGCAATACCGAAGACTTTCCGCAGAATCCGTCCGTAGTGTCGCCGTCCTATCCACAACGGAATACACCCAAACGCGATCCATGCCCCTGTCTGTTGTTCGAGATGATAGATGTTCCGCGCTCCAAATGCGTCCGTTACGATCAATTGAATACGGGTGAGAAGCCAGAAGAACCAGCAGGAGAACGAGAGATCCAACGGTGTGAAGAACATCAACCCGATGCTAAATGGATAGAAGGAGATACGGATGGGTCCCATCGCACTCCACGGCTTTGAGCTGAATTGCCCAATCGTTTTGCCTTTGATGGGCAGTGAAGGTATATCAGGGAATAGGTAGTTCAATCCATTCAGTAATTCCGCGCTTCCTGCGAGTGCGAAGCCGAGCCACATCCACGGCGAGGTAAAGAAACGTTTTGGGTTGCTGGTCAGAGCCAAAGGGAGTTGGACGATTGGATAGTTCAAGCGTTCGTTTTCGGTCCACTGCTTTCGGAGAAAGACGGTTACCGCCAGCAAAGTCAACCAGAGTGCGATAACAAAACTCGACCAAGCCAGGACGGGGGGTATCCATGCATCTAAATTGGGAGAGGTATAGAGTGTAGAATCACCGTTATAGAAGCCGTCCAAGACGCGTGGACTTTTAACGGCGATCCACGTCGGGATGTGGTGTCCAAAAAGCGGGATCCACTCATTTTCTGGTGTTGCGAATTGGAAGGCGTGTGCAAGGACGGGGATAAGATAGCCCATCATCGTGTGTCCGCTGATTGTCGTTAGCATTACGACCATCACGTAGATGGTTTGCAAATCGGCTTGCGACATCGCCAGACGGGGTACAAATCGTTGGAACAGTAGGTTGATAAGTACGAAGACGAGGAGGGTAAAAACGGCATTGAAGAACAGAGAGGCGATCGTCAGCTGCGTAGAGTGCCACACCTCCGTTCCCATCAGACACCAGTAACTGTTGAAAGCAACAAGCACCAATCCAATCAGCAAGATATGAGGTTTGACGAGTCGTTTAACCTGCTTGGGTTTATCGTTTCTATTAGCCATTCCCACACCTGCTGATGTGCTGTAACGCCTTCTTCAACACTGCTTCGTTACTATATTGTGATACAGTGTCTGCTGCTGTGGAATCACTAAATTCCCGAATCTCTTTGCACAATAGCGGGAGTGTCCGCACGACGTTATCCACGATTGTGATACTCGCTTGTTGTGCTGTCCGGGACATCGGATTCAGATCGACCGTCACGACCGCTTTGCCCATCTTTCGGAGTGCTTCGCATCGGTCGCCATCCTCAAGTGGCACGAAAACGACATCGGCTTTAAAGATTCCGTCTGGATGCACGAACTTCCGATTGGAGTCGATATAGGAGAGTTGCGCCTCGGTTGTCGGCATCAGCACATCTGGCGCGCCTTCCACCCCCACATTCGCTGGCGAGGTTTCTGACCTCGCCTTGTGCTTCAGTAGATGCTCTCGGATTCTCTGTTCGCGTCCTGTCTCTGTGTGAAAGATGTTCACCTCTAACGGTGCGTTCAGGACTTGTCCCAACTCAATAAGCCCGTCCGGCACCAATGCTGCCACATTCCCGTTGACGGAGATGACCGGATGTTTCGCCAAACGCAGCATTGCTGCTGCAGCGTGGATCGCCTCAATCGCGAAGGGTTGTGTCGTTTCTCCGATGAGGTAATCGAAAGCCTCCCCACGTCCATGCGCAATGAGACCGTGGACGGAGGTTATCCCTTGCGCCACACCTGCAACAATGGTATCTCTTAATGTCAATGAGAGGTATCGGGGATGTGTTTTGGGAACGTCGGTCAATTAAGTAGCACCTCAGCACAAGTTTCCTTCTATTATACTGTGTTTTGCATAAGTTTGCAAGCGGAGGCGTGCCTCAATGCCACACAATATAGGTTGGTATCTCCAGGACCAGCCCAATGAGGCTCCAGATACATCCGAGCGTATAATCCCCTAAGATTAGCCCGAAAAAGAAGGGTATTGCTTGTCGGTAGAGTTTCACGCCTCCAATCTTTAGCACGATTGCCTTTGCTAACCAACCCAAGAAGATCGTGAACCACAACCTCCCCATTCCGGAGCCACTGATTAGCACATACCCCGCAGGATGCAGGGGCCACCACAGGAACCGAATCTTCATAATCATCAAGAATATCGTGAACAGGAAACTGCTGCCGATAACGCTGAGTTCCGGCACGCCCGTCTCCTGCGGACTGACAAGCCATGTTTGCAGACGATTAAACGTCTCCCACCCCATATAGACGATCCAGCCGCGTGCTTTGCTGCCTGCCCCCATATCGTGGAGAACGTGTAGGTATGCCCAAAAGGTTATCAGTATCCCGAACACAATCGCCAAGATCATCCCGATAAGGAGTTGCCGATACCCGATGCTCGTCCTTTCTGCGAGACGGAACGCCTCCAGTTTACTCGGTGTCGGGTGTGCGCGGAAACAGCGGACAAATGGATAAAGGAACGTTAGTCCCATCAAGTTGCCTGTGCCTAAGCGGCGTGTACCTAATGCCAAGACCATCGTCCGTCCCGGATCGACAAGGATAAGTTGGTGAAGTGGTGGACCGATTTCGGCGCGAATACGGGTGATACCGATAATCATCGGAAAGTAGAAGAGAAAAAAGAGTCCAATCGCCCAGAAAGTCATTCCCATCTGAAAACAGAAAAAGAAAAGGAACAGTAATCCCACGGTGAACAGTCCTGCAGCCGTGCGGTAACGCATCGGTTCTTCTGAATCGTCAGGGGGTGGTTCGCCGTGGCGTTGTGCGATGCCGAAAACTTTACGGATAATGCGTCCATAGTGCCGTCGTCCCATCCACAACGGGATGCATCCGAACGCAAGCCACGCACCTGTCTGCTGTTCAAACCTATAGATATCGCGTGCGCCGAGCATATCTGTCACAACCATCTGAAGACGGGTCAGTAACCAGAAAAACCAGCAGGAAAACGAGAGATCCAGCGGCGTGAAGAACATCAACCCGATACTGAACGGATAGAGGGATATCCGAATCGGTCCCATTGCACTCCACGGCTTTGAACTGAATTGTCCAAGGACTCTGTTTCTAATCGGTAAGGAAGGGATTTCTGGATACAGGAAACTCAGTCCATTTAGGAGTTCAGCACTCCCTGCAATTGCGAATCCGAGCCACATCCAAGGTGAGGTAAAGAAGCGTTTCGGATTGCTGGTTAGTGCCAAAGGGAGTTGAACGATCGGATAGTTCAGGCGTTCGTTTTCGGTCCACTGCTTGCGGAGAAAGATCGTCACGGCTAATAATGTCAGCCAGAGCGCGATGACGAAGCTCGACCATGCCAGCACCGGCGATATCCATGCGTTTAGCGTAGCGGAATTATAGAGTGTAGCATCGCCGTTGTAGAACCCTTCTAAGATACGTGGACTTTTGACTGCAATCCAACTGGGGATACTGTTTCCAAAGAGCGATAGCCACTCATTTTCGGGACTCGCGAACTGAAATGTATGCGTGAGAACGGGGATGAGGTATCCCATCATGGTGTGTCCGCTGATTGTTGATACCATCACCACCATGACATAGATGGTTTGTAGGTCGGCTTGTGACATCGCCAGACGGGGCATAAATCTTTGGAACAGTAGGTTGATAAGTACGAAGACGAGGAGGGTGAAAACGGCATTGAAGAACAGTGAGGCGATCGTCAGCTGCGTAGAGTGCCAGACTTCCGTTCCCATCAGGCACCAGTAGCTATTGAAGGCGACGAGAGCCAACCCAATCAGTAGGATATGCGGTTTAACAGGTTGTTTAACATGGTTGGGATTCCCGTTTCCGTTGGTTTCCATTCTCGCCCCTGCTGGTGTGTTGGAGGATATTGTCTCAACACAAATTTGCGTCTATTATACAGCGTTTCGTGTCCGTTTTCAAGAGGGATATTGTCGGAATCAGGATTTGCAGGATTGTAGATAGCGATTAGAGGTCAGTGTTCCAACCGTGTTGATGTTTGTCAGGATCGAGATTTTTAGGATCGATTTCATGCGGGTTCGGGGCCTTAAATAAACCGATTCTAAAAGAAAAAACACACGTGAATATGGTTTTAACTTAACGGTATGTTTTTCGTTAAAAATGTTACACTGGTGTAACATTTTGTGTTCGGTTTGTAACGTTAGAAAACCCAGCCCCCGTAAGGGTTCGTTGATGTTTTATTTTTCATTTTCTGTTGTGAAAAAAAATAATTTGGCGGAAAGTCTAACATTTTTTTATCCTTGCTGGT
>JAJECD010000131.1 GCA_022822215.1 Candidatus Poribacteria bacterium
CCAAAGAGAAAATGCAGGAACTTACATACCTTGAGGCACAAAATAGAGGCATTACCGACATAACTGGCTTAGCGTTTGCAACGAATCTCACAGAGTTACACCTCGGTCAAAATCCGATAACAGATTTACAGCCACTTGCCAACTTAACGACGCTTGAAAGTTTGCATATCTGGAGTCTCTCTCCAAATACGCCCGACCTTGATCTCCGTCCACTGGCAAATCTCGTCAACTTAAAGGCACTCTCTCTGGAACGGAACGGGATTTCGGATATTCGTCTACTTGCCGGATTCAAGCAACTTCGCCTCTTGCATCTCACAGGTAATCAGATTGAGGATATCAATCCGCTTTCCGGGCTAACTGAATTACGAACGTTGTGGATCAAGGAGAATCCGATAACAGATTTGAGTCCACTCATAGGATTGCGTCTCACAGACCTTAAATACGACGGTTTATTGCTAACGACAGCGCAAACGGAACCTTCCAAGGCATGGATGCCCGACGCTGCGTTATGGACAGCGGTTCGGGGTGAACTGGGGCTGTTACCGGGTGTTCCCTTGACAAAAGAGAATATGCTGCGTCTGGAACGTATAGAAGTCAATTACAACGACACTCTTAACCTAACCGGTTTGGCGTTTGCTACGAATCTAAGGACCCTTACTCTCGATGGAAACAATCACATAACAGGGCTGCGTTCCATTGCCAATCTAATCAATCTCGTCGAGCTGCGTATTTGGCGACCAGAAGATGCGCCCCCGACGAATCTCGACATCCTTCCACTGGCAAACCTTACCAACTTAGAAGAGCTCGTTATTGAGGGGTACGGGATCTCGGATATAAGCATTCTTGCCGACTTTATGAAACTTCAGCGGTTGTATCTCGAAAATAATCACATTGAGGATTTTTCGCCGCTTACTGGACTTACAAATCTGCGAGAGTTAAGGATTCGGAACAACCGCGCAATTGATTTCCGCCCGCTCGTTCCTTTGAACTTGACCCTCTTTAAGTACGATGAGGTCTATGAAGACCTCCCTGCTGAAACTCCTGTCCTCGAGCGTGTTCGGAATAGGTGATTCAGACCAACTTAATATATCTTCTATAACTATGGAGAATTTTCAATGAAAACCTTAACGTTTTTGACGCTATTGACCCTTAGTTTCCTTGCTAATACTGTAAACGCTGGTTTGGACACTGATGCTATAGCCAACCATGTAATAGCCGTCTATCATTTTGAATCTACGAAGAAATCTGATGCGGGCTTGTTATATACTGAGGACAGTGGCCCTCAAAATCTGCCCGGCTCCCTTTTGAATGGTGCCTCTCTCGCGAATCGCGGTAAATCAGGAAAGTGCCTTTCGTTAGTCGGTGATGATACCTTCGGGACGGGAACCAGGCTTTTCCCACACCTCGCCTCTGTAGGATTCTCAATCGTCGCCTGGGTGAAACGTCCACAACAAAATGGGGGTCTCGTGTTTTCTATGATTGGTCAATACGAAGAAGACCGTGAGAATGTTGTGAGCGAAATAATACTTGGTGTTACTCCGACTGGAAACATCAAAGGTACACATGTTACTTATCCTACCGACACATCTGTGATCCTGCCAACGCAAGATGAGAACATTTCCGACAATAAGTGGCATCACATCGTTTACACGTTGTTTGCAAACACTTATACGCTTTTTATTGACGGGAAACGCGTGCTAAAACACGAGGCGACTGTCTTTCCGGGTTATTTTGGAGATAGGGTTTTGTTTCTCGTAACGTCTCCCGATAGTAGGCGTAGGACCCTGATTGATGAAGTTGGGTTCTTTGAAACTGGGTTCTCTACGTATGAGATCAAAGGTCTCTATGAAGATGGTCTCGCTACATTCCTTGAAGCAATGCCGGTCTCGCCGCAAGGGAGACTCACGACGACATGGGGCGAAATTAAGAGCCGATAGCGGGTTTTAGCATTAATTGGACACTTTAATCGGATGAGGTTAAAGAGAATTGAGAAGGATTGGGATTACGAACCCTATTGCTATTGCACTCGTTGGCATTCTCATCACTTGTGTCTTGGCTTTTGTTGGGTGCTCGCCTTTTGATGGGTATATTGCGCTTGATGCAGGATCGGGGTTGCTCCAACCGACATTCCGTATGTATGCGGATCAATATTTTCAAGAACGAGTGGGACGCATTACGAGTATTACAGTTTCAAAAAGCGAACACTTTTCTGGAGAGCAAAAACTAAAGGAACTTGAATTAAGATGGGACGATTCTCAAACAGTTTGGGACTTAGAATATAAATATACTGATAGTCTCATGAAGGCACTCTTGAAGCGGTTGTTGGGATTATCACAACCCGTCTCTCGTTTGACTTACGGAGAAGTGACACAGGGCTATGAAGAAAAAGTAAAAGCCGAACCTCTGGAACCCGGACAATCTTATTTTGTTGAGATTTGGGGGTATGGGAGGGGTATAGCGGCGTTCCATGGGACTCTGGAATTTACTATCCGTTTGGATGACACAGGTCATCCTGATCGACTGGAATATCGCTTGCCAGACGATATCTTTGAAAGAACGCGAGATGACCTGAAGCTCAATCAAGGGGTACGCGAGTAGGAGGTTTTTATGCGGATTTTGATAAAGGTCTTCACCGGAAGCGTTATTGGCGTTTTCACGATAGGGATGCTCGGATGTGGGTGTCTTTTTCCGTCTACTCCTTCCAACACGCTGATGAATCTGTACATCGATCTCCACACTGAAGCGGAATTCCTGCGATATGATGGTAAATATAGAGAGGCGATTGAAAAGTATGAGCAAGCCTTTAAGATTCGTCCGCGTCCTACCGCTGATACGAAGGTTATTGATGTCAGCTACCTGACTCTGTTTAAATATCGTATCGCTTTTTGCTATGCCAAGTTGGCGGAGACAGAAAGGGACGTTTCCCTCTATATCAAAGCCGAAGAGGTAGTTAAAGAGAGTTACCAAGCTGCGATACTCCGCTCTGATCAGATAGGGGTACTCTATCTTTGGGGCTGCATACTTTTTAATCAGGAACGGTGTGCGGAAGCCCGAGCCAAATTCGAGGAACTCCTTGAGATATCCCTGCAGCGTGGGTTCCATGATATCTTCGCTATGAATGCTATGGATGCGCTGAGGAAAACGTATTTGGAATTAGGAGATGAAGCCGCCACCCCACGGGCATTTGGGCAGCTTGAGGCGCGACTTAAGATAGCCCTGCAGAATAGGGTTCCTGATCGTTTTCTTGAGGTTGCTTTGTACAGGCTTGGAGAAATGCATTTGGAACTGGAAGATGAAACCGCTGCACGCCGGGCATTTGGGCAGCTCGAGGAATTACTTGAAACATCTCTACAAGGCGAAGTTCGTAATAGAAGTCTTGAGAGTTTCTCGTACTTCCACTATCTTGGGGACGCGTATTTGAAACTCGGAGATACGGATGCCGCTCGCCGGACATTTGGGCGGTTTGAAGAGCTGCTTGAGACATTCGCGCAGCAGGAAGCCCGGGATGTGAGCCGTGAGCGTTTCTGGGACTTTTATTATCTTGGGGAATCGTATTTGGAGTTGGGAGATAAAACCGCTGCATTACGGATATTTAGGCGACTTGAGGAAATCCTCGAAATATCCTTGCAGCGTGAGGACCGAGAACGCAGCCTTGATTATGACTTGTACAGGCTTGGCATCGCGTATATGGAACTTGGTGAAGAAGCCTCCGCCCAAAAGGTGTTTGTGGAGCTCCTGGAGCATTTCCCCGACTCGCTCTTCAAGGCAAAGGCGGAAGGCTTTCTTGGAAGGTAATAAATGTAGCCCACAGAAACCAGCGCGAGTAACGACAGGGAGCCGCAAATGGAATCTGTTAAGTCTTTAAAGTTTGCAAACTACAATCAGAGTTACACACGATCAAATAAAAAGGCACTACAACATGGAACCACGATTTACACGCGGTGAGTATTGGCTATTGGAAACTGTTGTTGAGCATGAATTTGAAGTCTGTGCACTCGTTGACAGCAGTCTTGAATCATTCTTGGATAAAAAAGGACATGGGTTAACACGCGCATCCCTCGTTGAGACCTTCCATCGATTGCTCTCTTCAGGGCTAATTTATGCCAAAAGCGAGATGAACGGTTCGATCTCAACGAAGGAGCAAATCGAACTCGCTTTGGAGGAACGTGTGCCTTGGGACACCCACCACGTTTTTATGTCAACCGACGGAGACATCGAAATTGCTCCAGATGAATCCAAACCCCCGCGCACGGAACCCGTAGATGTGAGAAAAATTACGTACTATGGGCTGACGCAGGAAGGTGGTGCGCAATGGGAAGCCTTCGCCGCACCCGACTGGGAAAAATACATAGCCGAAAGTTTTCAGTCAGAAGATGCGGCGGGTGAATATGAAATGTGGGAAATGATTTGTGGAGATAAAAATTGGCGTTATGCTGATAAAGATTGTCTCGATCCTCCTCAAAATTGGCTTGAAGCGTACATTGAATCTATGTGTTTCTACGACCAAAAAGAGGTGATTTTAGAATCGGTCGAGTGGGATTATGTTACGCCGTGGCAAGCGACGTACTGGAAACGCCTCTCAGGTGGAGATAGAGTCCGCTTTCGGTGTCGGGACAAGCGCAACGGGGAAAATTTTGAACCGCCTTTCCCTCCGTTTGCAGAAGACTGGTATGCTTGGCATTAGAGAAACAGATTGGATTTACTTACCCCCAATGTCAAAAATAATTTAGAGGCATCTCGCACGAAGATGGATTGAAAAGCATATCATTTCACAAGGAACAACGGCATGGAACCACGATTCACACGCGGAGAGTATTGGTTACTGGAAACTGCTGTCGAGCACCTATTTCCAGTCTCTGCACTCAGTGATAGCGATAGCGATCTTGAGTTACTTCTAAATAAAAAAGGGCACGGGTTGACGCGGACCGCGCTCGTTGAGACCCTTCATCGACTCCTTTCTTCTGGACTGATTTATGCGGAAAGCCGCGTTAACTTTTCAGATGAGGCGGTGGCTGTTGTTTCAACGAAAGAGCAAATTGAATTGACACTGGATGAACCCGAATCTTGGAGGGGTGTTCCCGTAGAGGAGAGAAAAGTCACGTATTATGGGCTGACGCAGGAAGGCGGGGCACAATGGGAAGCTTTCGCTGCACCTGACTGGCAAAAATACATAGACGCGGGTTTTCAATTGTCAGATGGTAGTGAACATATAATGTGGGAAATGATTTGTGCGGATAAAGCGCGGCTCGAAAGATACTTTGAATCTATGTGCTTTTATGACCCAGATGAAGTGGTTTTAGAATCCGTTGAGCGGGATTATATTGCGCCGTGGGACGCAACATATTGGAAACAGCTCGACGGAGCACATAGAATCCGATTTCGGGAGCCAGACGAGAGCGAGAAGGAAAATTTAGGAGTGTCTCCGCCTTCGTTCCCGGATATGGGCTATTTTAATAAACTTTGGTGTGCTTGGCGATAGAAAATAGACTACCAGCTCCAAGCAGACAATCTCTCATTCCAGCGGAAGATGGTTATTTTAAAGTAGTAGACCTACAAACCAACGCGGATAACAGAGCGGAGACATAAATGGAATCCGTTAAGTCTTTTCTTCTCCTTGTTTTTTGTGCGATCGTTCTGCTGCCGTTCATTGTTCTTATTCCTCTTGCTTTGTATGGGGCGATTCTGTTTTTCTACGAATCAACGAAATGTTCTAATTGTGCAAAAACCATAAGAGGTGAGGCTATCAGGTGTCCACGTTGTGGAAGTCCCCTAACAGCGGAAGTGCCTGAAAAAAAAATAAATGCTGAACTTTACGCCTGTGTTAGTGCTTTCGTAGCCGAGCAAAGAGGCGAAGCAGCGGAAAAACTTACGCCAGATACGCGATTGCAGGACGACTTAGGGATAGACGGTGACGAGGGTTTTGAACTGCTTGAGGCATTTTGTGAAGAATTTGAAATCCAAAATACAAGTGAGATTGATCTCACGAAACATTTCGCTCCAGAGGGGTGTAACCCATTTGAAATATATGTTTGGCTATATTATGAAATACCTATTGACCTATATTATTGGGTGGTTGGCAGAGAAAAACCCAGAGAAGAATCAAACAGTGATATACCCCTTACTTTACGAGACTTAGTCAAATCGGCTGAAGCGAAAAGGTGGATACCGCCGGCGACATAGTTTTGAGTAGTGGTATCAAAGTTTGCAAACTACAATCAGACTGATACACAATTTTATCAATCTTCCCGCCAAAACCCCATCCTTTAGGTTGGTGATGTAGGCGGGCATTGGTTTTGTGTCAAAAAATAAGTTTGACTTTTACCTAAAAATGTGGTATGATTAATGTATCAGGTTGGCAGACATACAACGCATTGTCGCTTGACAATGTGTCTGCCTCCCACGTTGTAGGGGATA
>JAJECD010000054.1 GCA_022822215.1 Candidatus Poribacteria bacterium
GCATCCAAGCTATCAGGTCCACACCACAGGTTGGCAAACACTCGACGGGGTCCTACTGATGACCCCAGAAGAAAATCTACCCGATGTTGACTATCGCGTTTATCTCTCTGCTACGACTGAACGCAGCCTGAGAGAACTCCTTCTCGCTTTTCCGAGAGGCTGCGCTGGCATGTTCCAGCTAACAGAGAAATGGATGGATAATGGACTTCATGACATTTTAGAAGGTGAGGTCATCCATACGGACGCTGGCAGTTTTTATCGGGGTGCTAAACGCGGCAGCAGCGCGACAGCAGAACAACGGACTGTCTCCAAACGCAAAGACGCAATTGCCGCACACATGCGCAAACTGGCGACCTTGAAGGGTAAACTTGCACATTCACAATTTGTTGTCGAAGGCGATCTGATGATAGAACGCGCCGTTGGTGACGGACTGCCCATTGCGGCACTCTTTTATACCCCCGCGCTGCTTGCAACACCAGACGGGAAGCATCTACTAAAACGCGCGTTCGCAGATAATATCTCCTGTTATCAGGTCAACGATGGTGTGATGGGTTCAGTCACCACAACCCGTCCGGTGCCATCGGCTGTGGCATCGGTACATTTTCAGCTCAAACACTTTTTGTCAGATGCCGGTGAACCTAATTTTCACTTCAGTCCCGAATGTACAATGCTCATCGCCGAAAACATCGCGAACCCAGACAATTTAGGCATGACGCTACGGACAGCAGATGCTGCGGGAGTGTCCGCCGTCTTACTTAGCAGTATAGGCGCAAGCCCATTCCACAAAAACTGCATTCGAGCATCACGCGGGGCAGTTGGACGTTTGCCGTTGTATGCTGCCACAGATATTGTCCGAGCAGTTACGGAACTCCGGGCATCGGGTTGGCATATCTTAGGTGGGACATCCAGCGCAGAAAAAAAACTACAGACCACAAGTTTCTCACAGCCAACGGCAATCGTTGTCGGCAACGAAAATACAGGGCTCTCCCCAGAAGTGCGCGACTGCTGCACAGAACTCGTCCGAATTCCGATGGCATCCGGACAATCGTCACTCAACGTAGCCGTCGCAGCGGGTGTCCTGCTCTATGAACTGATACGACAGCACAGAATTTGACAAATCACCGTAAATATGGTAAAATTTCTGTTTAAAGGGTAGGCGGCGCGCAAGAGTGTCAAAAAAGGGCAGTTTGCAAGCCGAGATCTAAGATGGCTAAAAAAGGACACATCGCAGTTGAGATCACATTGGGTTCTGAATCACTTTAACGAGGTACTAAAAAAATATAACGCTGGCTATTTCGTCCTAATTGACCCGGAGCAGTGTGAACTTGGGAGGTGCGCCAAACTTGCAGGTGAGGTCGAGAACGCTGGTGCCGATGCGATTTTACTGGGCGGCAGCTTTTTAACGAGCGATTTGCATCCGATCGCAACAGCATTGAAGCAGGAGACAAACCTCCCAATTGTCCTTTTCCCAGGCGATTCGATGCATCTGACACCTCACGCTGACGCTATTCTCTATATCAGCCTTATCAGTGGACGTAACCCAAACTATCTCATCGGCGAACAAGTGAAAGCTGCGCCGTGGATACAACGCTACAGGCTTGAAGCCATCCCCACGGGCTACATGCTCATCGAGGGTGGCAGCAGCACCGCCGTTGAATTTATGAGTGGAACCATACCGATCCCGCGCGATAAACCCGATATTGCGGGACCCCACGCATTAGCCGCGGAATATCTCGGCATGCAGATGGTGTATTTAGAAGCCGGCAGCGGCGCAGCACATCCCGTTCCAAACAAAATGATCTCTACAGTGAAAGCGCAAATCAATATCCCGCTAATCGTCGGTGGCGGTATCCGCACACCGGAAACCGCTGCGAAAAAGGTGGCAGCGGGCGCAGATTTCGTCGTAACAGGCAATGTTCTTGAGGAAAATGGCTCTTTTGAACTGATGAAAGCGTTCGCGGATGCCATTCACGGTCAAAATAACTAACATTGGAACTGAATTTGTAGAAAAAAGGATTTTATTATGTCTGACGTTAAAGAAATATACTTAGAAACAGAAATAGAACCGAATCAGGAAAACGATCCTGACGATCCCGAAGAACAAACATTTGTCGCCCGTATGCGGGAGATCGCAGAAACAGCACTTGACACCATTAAATCAGAAGTCAAAAAAGAGATAGAAGCGCACATCGCACCCGTCGAAGAAACGGCTGCGAATCTCAGTTCCAAAATCAAAGAAGAAGTCGCAGCAACTGTCCAACGCGTGCATGACCAATATGAAACGGAACGTGAAGAGCTGTTTCGGATTGAACTGGAAAAAGAGGTGGAAGCCGCGGTAGAATACGTTCACGCCGAATATAAAACCGAACGCGACCTCCTTCTACGGACAGCCGCCGAAGCGGAAAATACCAAGAAACGTATGGAAACGGACTACCAACGCAAGCTCAAGTACGCCAACGAAGAAATTTTGGAAGGTATGGTACCGGTACTTGATAGCCTTGAAGCCGCCATCAAGAGTGCAACCGAGAAGGTTGAAACCGACGACACTTCACCCGAGCTGGTCACTTTCAGTGAAGGGGTCGAACTTGTTCATAAACAGTTGCTCACTGCGCTCAGTAACCACGGGCTGATACCCATTGAAGCCGTCGGTAAAACGTTCGATCCGTACCGACATGAGGCGTTGATGGCTGTCGCATCGGACGAAATACCAGAAGGTGAAGTGATGGAAGAATTTCGACGCGGGTACATGCTGCATACCCGTGTGCTACGCGCATCACAAGTAGTCGTTTCGCAAGGCCCTACAGAAGCAGAAGTGAACGAAGATTTGAACGACACTGACACGACTGACGCAGCCGAATAGCACAAGAGGAAGGTACATTCATGACGCAAAAACGCGATTATTATGAAATTCTGAATGTGGATCGTGATGCCGATGACGATGAAATAAAAAGGGCTTACCGCAAACTTGCTATCAAATTCCATCCAGATAAAAACCCTGGAGATAAAGAAGCAGAGAACAAATTCAAGGAAGCGACAGAGGCTTACGAGGTACTGCGTACGCCTGAAAAACGACAAGTTTATGATAGGTTCGGACACGCCGGATTAGAGGGGAGCGGGCAGGACTTCGGCGGGTTTGGCGTGAATCTTGACGACATTTTCGGAGATGTCTTTGGCGATCTGTTGGGCGGCTTCGGTGCAACCCAACGCACACCTAAACGCGGACGGAGTTTACAATACAACCTCGACATCACACTTGAAGATGTCATTTACGGCAAAGAGATCAGGATTCAAGTGCCACGCGTGGAAGCCTGTGCAACGTGTGACGGCAGCGGCGCAAAGCAAGGGACGCGGGTTGTAACATGTCCGCAATGCCATGGCAGAGGTCAAGTCAGCCAAACGCAGGGCTTTTTTACAATGGCTCGAACCTGTCCAAACTGCCGTGGTGAAGGTGAAATTATTCAAGAACCGTGTCCAGCTTGTGCCGGAAAGGGTCTCGTCCGAAATATGACTGACCTCAAATTGAAGGTTGAGAAAGGTGTTTACACGGGGTTCAAGTATCACTTGCGTGGCGAAGGTGAAGCAGGCATGAATGGCGCACCTCCGGGCGACCTGTTTGTTGTTATCAATGTTGCCCCACATAATCGATTCCAACGCGATCAAAACGATCTGATTACGTCAGCCAAGATTTCGTTCGCGCAAGCCACCCTCGGCGCAAAAATCAAAGTCAATAGCATTGATGGAATTGAAGAGTTGCAAATTCCACCCGGTACACAATATGGCACGCAGTTACGTATCGCGAACAAAGGCATCCCACATTATAGACGCTCCTATTCAGGCGATCTGATTGTCACCATAGAGATCGAAACACCGAAAAACCTCACCGCAGCGGAACGCGAGAAGTTAGCGGAATTCGCAAAATTGCGGAGTGAGTCGTATCATAACGAAAACGGCGGATTTTGGGATAAACTCCTTGGGCGCCACGATGAGGATGACGAAGCCCCTTGATAGATAAGCCATCCAGTTTTTGAGTAGCGTGAATTCCCCCTTGATAAGGGGG
>JAJECD010000282.1 GCA_022822215.1 Candidatus Poribacteria bacterium
ATTTTTAAGTCAGCCTGAAGGGACAACTTCGACATGAAAGTGGAAATGAGATATGGCACCAGCACGTTACCGATGGAGATTCCTGAGGTGAATGTTGTTGGGGTCCTTGAGATTGCGGAAAGTGTTCCACTACCGGATGAAAACGGAGCGGTTCGGGAGGCAATCGCGCGTCCCATCGGCTCACCACCCTTGGCTGAATTAGCCGGAGATCGCGAATCGGCTTGCATTGTGATTTCCGACATAACTCGCCCCGTGCCCAACAAAGTGATCCTCCCTCCACTCTTGGAAGTACTTGAACAATCAGGTATCCCCCGCGAAAAAATCACTATTCTTATTGCCACTGGTATCCACCGCCCAAGTAATGCGGAAGAACTCGAAACGATGGTTGGCTCCCATATTATGGAAACCTACCGAATCGTTAACCACTTCTCACAGAAGCCTGAAACGCAGGCGTATTTAGGCAAAACCGAGAACGACACGCCGGTTTACATAAACAAAACCTATCTCGAAGCGGATCTGAAAATCACCACCGGATTGATTGAACCGCACTTAATGGCAGGCTATTCTGGCGGCAGGAAGGCAATCTGTCCAGGCATCGCATCCGTTGAAACCATGAAGGTGATGCACGGTCCCGAACTTATGGAGCATCCGAAGTCGGCTGTCGGCATCTTGGACGGAAACCCATTCCACAAAGAAGCGACAGAAATCGCACGCATGGCTGGCGTTGACTTTAACCTCAACGTGGCGATTGACAAGCACCGCAGCATCACAGGCATTTTCGCCGGTGAACTGGTTGAATCGCATCGTGTCGGTGCGGCGTTCGTCGAAAAACAGGCGAAGGTCACACTCCCTGCCCCGGCAGACGCTGTTGTCGTGTCGAGTGCGGGGTACCCGCTGGATTCAACATTCTATCAAGCTATCAAAGGCTTGCTAACTGCCGTTGAAATCGTCAAACAGGGCGGAAGTATCTTGCTTGTCGCAGCGTGCAGTGAAGGCATCGGCAGCAAACCGTTCACAGACTTAATTTTCAAGACCGACGATCTCACTGCGTTTGTGCAAGGACTTTATAATCCAGCAAACTTCGTCATCGATCAGTGGCAACTCGAAGAATTAGCAAAAGTCGCCCGGAAAGCCGACATCTATTTCTATACCGATGGGATTCCCTATCACCAGCGAGCGAAACTGTTTGTGCATCCATTAAAGACACCGCAGGAAGGTATTCAAGAAATCTTAGACCGATATGGAGCAGACGCGCAAATTGCGGTGATTCCAGAGGGTCCCTATGTCTTAGCACAGTTGGAAGATTCTTAATACACCTTAGAAAAAATAGCAATCAATAGGTCGTCTCTACTGAGGCAGTCCCCTCAACATCATTGAATTGAGATTCAAGCAGCACATGGCAAATTCAATTGTAGCACTCAGAGCATATAGAGACGGTTTGCATTTAATTATCAAGCCGCATCTCTCTATAACAGAAATTGAAAAGGCGATTCAAGAGGAAATCTCTCGGATGAACCGTCCGCTAAATGGGGCTTCTATCCAGATTGATCTCAAGGCGCCCGCCTTGCAAGAGGAAGATATGGCGTATCTCCGGTCAAAACTGAAGGACACCTACAACCTGACAGTGCGAGAGTTCATGGTAGTCTCTGAAGAACCAACGCCTCCGCCTATTGCCGCTGCGCCGACAACACATATTATAACGCCAGCAGTGAATCCGCCAAATAGTCGCGAGAGTGAACCCTCTCGAATTATTCCTTACACGATTCGGTCAGGACAAACAGAAGATTTCCCCCAAGGGAGCCTGATTATCTACGGCGATGTTAACTCAGGTGCCGAAGTGAGAGCGGGGGGTGATATTGTCGTTTTGGGCGCATTGCGGGGCAACGCACATGCCGGGATGAACGGCAGACTCTCATCGGTCATCATCGCTATGAATTTAGTACCAATGCAGCTGCAGATCAGTAACTATTTGAACCGCATAGCGATCGGCGAAAAATCTCGAGGATATCCAGAAATCGCCCGTATCGGGAAAGAAGATGTGATTATTGTTGAAAGATTTGTCAAGTTTTAAGAAAGGAGATTCCGGTTATGGGAAGAGTAATCGTAGTAACATCAGGAAAGGGAGGTGTCGGAAAAACGACCTCTACAGCAAATTTAGGGACAGCACTCGCGCTTCTCGGCAAAACAGTTGTTATTGTTGACGCAGATGTCGGGCTCCGAAATCTCGACATCGTGATGGGGCTTGAAAGCCGGATCGTTTACACCTCAATGGATGTTATTGACAAACACTGTGAACTTTCAAAAGCACTCGTTAGAGATCGGAGGGTTGACGGTCTCACACTTCTGGCAGCCTCACAGAAAAACAACAAAGATGATATCCAGCCAGCACAAATGAAAGCGATTTGTGATAAACTCCGTTCAACGCACGATTTTGTACTTGTTGATTCCCCGGCTGGCATTGAACGCGGCTTCAGCAACGCCTCCGCAGGTGCTGATGAAGCAATCGTCGTCACAACCCCGGATGTCTCCGCTATTCGGGACGCTGACCGCATCATCGGGCTGATACAACACGCAAGAATTGAACCCATTAATCTCGTCATCAATCGCTTCTCGCCAGAACTCGTCGGGAACGGGAGTATGATGGACCAAGCCGATGTTATGGACATCCTAAACATCGACCTCTTAGGGATTGTCCCAGAAGACACTGGCGTCATCACTTCTACAAATCGGGGGATACCACTCGTCTATGAAGAAACCTCTGCTGCGGCACACGCATATATGCGGATTGCACGACGGCTCACTGGACAGCAGATCCCAATCCCAGACTTGGAACAGAAAGGTCTGTTCACCAGTATTCTCAACTGGTTCACAAGGAAAAGTTAAGGAGTCAATATATGAATATAAGTATCCGACAACTCTTCGGGCGCAAACCGAAATCAAGCTCTATCGCCAAACAGCGCCTGAAACTTGTCATAACACAAGACCGACTTGATGTCGATGACCGCATGATGATGCGGCTACAACATGAATTGACAGAGGTGTTAGCAAAGTACTTCGAATTCTCGATGAACTCTGTTCAGGTATCGTTGAAACATGAAGGCAACTCCTGCACACTCGTGGCGGACTTCCCTTACAAGAAAGCGCACGACTTGAGTGTGAATCGGTGATTTACTATTTTGCAAATGCGTACCTTTAGACGATGCATCAACAGGAAATTGCAACTATTTACCTGTATCAGAGAATCAATTCCCAGATGGCCTTTGCGACTCCGTTATCGTCATTCGTCCCTGTGATATAATCTGCACAGGCATGAATCGGTGGGACTCCGTTTGCCATCGCTATGCCGAAACCGGCTGTTTTGAGCAGACTTTCATCATTGTAACTATCCCCAAAAGCAACAACCGTAGCCATCGGGATGTCAAAACGATTGGCAAGCGCAGAGAGTGCACGACCTTTTGTAACTTCTGGATTCATAAATTCAATATATTCTGGTTGGGTCTGTGTGACGTAAAGTTTTCCTGCGTAATCGTTTTGAAAATCGCTCAAAAGTGAAGGTAATTCTTCGGACGTGTGAATAATCAGCAGTTTCGTCGGTGTTTCACCTGCCAATTCGCGTAAGTCGCCAACCGGTGTCGCTGGTACCCCTGTGCGCGCCTCGTAAAGCGCACTCCACGCATTACGTTCAGCCACGTAAAGTTCATCATTCAAACAGAAATTGAGATGTAACGCTTGTCGTCTACACGCCTCAACGACTGCCATTGCGTAATCTGCCGGCACGGGTGTGTGATGATACACTTCACCGGTCGTGGCGTGCTGTACCATGCCGCCGTTATAAGAAATAATAGGATTTTCTAAACCGATTTGGTCGCTAATCGGTTGAATCGAACGGTGCATCCTTCCTGATACCAAAACGACGAGAACATCGTTGGCTGCAAGGTTTCGGAGCGCGTCGCAGTTCTCGGCGGATAAAGCGTGCTCACTATTCAGCAGTGTCCCATCTAAATCAAAGGCTGCCAATCGACACCGGACTTTCGCGCCATCACTTTCCATTTCTTTTTTCCTCCATTTATTCGCAGTTTGTGGTTTGCGGTTCGCTATTTACGAAAGAACCCGTTCTGTCTTCCGATCAAAGAGATGCATCTCGGTTTCACTGAAATCCAACCAGATCGTATCACCGATCGCAACACGGAACGTCGGATGGGTTCTCACACGCAGTAAAATCGGTTCTTGTGCCTCTGGATGTGTACCGAGCCGAATATCAAGAATGTTCACGGCACCGAGGGGTTCAACAAGGTGAACATCGGCAGCAATTTTTTGCGCGTCAGGCTGATTGACGGCGGTGATGTGCTCAGGACGGATGCCGAAGACCAAACCGTTCTCTTGTGCCTCGGCACTGAGGGTCGCTTGTCTTTCAGGTGATAGCGGTAGGTAAACATCAGTGTGATTGAGCCGCAGGACAGACTCCCCATCGCGTGCCGTGAGTTCGGCGTTGAGGAGGTTCATCGTCGGCATCCCCATAAATCCAGCAACGAAGAGACTTTCAGGTCTGTTATAGACTTCGTAGGGTGTTCCGATTTGCTGTAGGACCCCGTGGTGGATAACGGCTATCCTGTCAGCCAAAGACATCGCCTCAACTTGGTCGTGGGTCACAAAGATCGTCGTTGCGCCGATGTCGTGTTGGAGCCGTTTAATCTCAGCGCGCGTGTCAACACGGATCTTGGCATCCAAATTCGCCATCGGTTCATCAAGGAGATAGAC
>JAJECD010000057.1 GCA_022822215.1 Candidatus Poribacteria bacterium
GAAGTATCGCCGCGAGGTATTCTGATGGACGATAGTTCCAACCGAGTCTCGGATATTCCCATCTTGCACCACCGGGGGCACGTCCGACATTCATAAAAGCACTGACGCGGTCGTGGATGTCTTTATCGTTAGTCGTGACCATCCCGCCTTCGCCGGAAGTCAGGTTTTTCGAGGCTTGGAAACTGAACGCACCGACATCGCTGAGTGCACCGACCTTCTTCGTCTGATATTCCGCACCGTGTGCCTGTGCGCAATCTTCTATAATCGCGAGGTTGTGACGGCGGGCAATGTCTTGTAAGGCTCCCATATCTGCTGGGTGACCGCCGAGATGGACGGGCAGGATCGCACGTGTTTCGGGAGTAATTGCCGCTTCGATTGCCGCCGGATCAATCGTAAATGTCTCCGGTGAAATGTCTACAAATACCACAGTACATCGGCGTTCCAAGACGGCACTCGCTGTTGCGACGAATGTATAGTTCGGTACGATAACTTCACCGCCGTCACTGAACCCATCGAGATCGAGTGCCCCTGCTAAAGCCGCACTAATCGAGTCAGTACCGTGTGGCATAAAGAGCGCGTAGTTTGTACCCGTATACTGAGCATATTGAGTGCTGAACCGCTTAATCATCGTGCCACCAGAGCCTTCGTGCCCACTCAAGTACACTTCCTTAAGCAACGGCTCAATTTTTGATTCCCACTCCTCAGTTGTATGGAGGGGCCATGGCGACCAGGGGTCAGTTTCTGTATTACGGACAGGTGTGCCACCTGAGACAGCTAATGGGTTAGACATGAGATCTCCAATCTTCTATTTGGTTATCAATGGTCGGTAGTTCGTATAGTGAAGAACAATCGGAGTGCGATCTTATCTTTTTGCGGAGATCGGGCTGCCCGCTTCATCCACATACACCACTTCCCAACCCTTTGGTGCTTTACCAGTATTCAAAAGGTTCAACTTCTGTCTCTCAGAGAGTTCCCCATTTTCCGATCGGGTTATAGCATTTGTGTGCCAGATTTCAGCACGGGATTCCGTTTTTAGCACATAAATCCTTCCTGGAATATTGGGTAACACATTTTCGTTTATCACAATCCAGTCTTTCATATCCGGGGTAACATATAAGACTTCAGCAATTTGGGAGCCAGTGTATATCTCCGTTTTCGCCTTGAAATTCGGCAGTAGAAGACACCCAATAAGCGTAATTCCGAAGATGAGCAAATATAAGTAGTTTTTCCCAGCAAATTTCATGATTTTCTCCTCCGCCTTGCTTCAATAATAGTATTTATCAATTTATTACAGAATTTACACGATAAGCAAAAAAATAGCAAGAAAAAAAATAACAGATTTGACAATCAAGGAATAAGCTTAAAAATAAAATGGCGAGGTCTTTCGACCTCGTCACTATGTTACAGATTCCAACCGAAACTAACGGTCAAGGAGTGGACGCTGGAGAAGTTCCCTTGTTTTTCGGATTAGCTGCCAGCCATGAGAGAATTGATTGCTTGTACTGCTGTTTCTGTGTCTTGGAGCGGGGTGTTCGGTACACGCGAAGTTAGCATGGGGACAATGTATTGCGCTAAATTATCGAGTCTACATCGACGCACAATCCCTTGTGCTTCCATATACCGATAGACTTCATGTCGTTTGGGGAGTCTCGCCTTTTCTTCTGACAGCAGGAGAACAATCACTGGACATCCACTACTCGCAGCTTCACAGACCATTGAGAAGCTATCCCCAGTGATAATAAGGAGATCGCTTAAAGCGAGAATTGCTTGATACGGATCTTCAAGTTCTGAAGGTACATCCGGTACAATAAATAGTGGACACCAATCGGTGTGCTGCAATGTTGCGGACAGACTCGCTACCACATCTGGTGGCGTTCGACGAGAGGTTGTCACCAGGACCTGTGCGTTCATTTCCGCCGCGACTGTTTCGCAAATATCGAGCAGTTTCGCCGCGTCTGCCGTCGTAATTGTCTCGTGTCGGTCCGTCCCCCCGAGGAGTATCCCAATACGCCGACAATCTGGTAAGTTGAGCGTATGCTGCAGGCGTTTCCGTTCAGCGTCCAGCGTGTCCGGTGAAATCGGGTTCGGCACCCCTATCGTTTTGCAGATATTGCTTTGAGATTTCGCACTATGCCATGAAATCATCGGGAGGATAGCGAGATCGAAATAACGCGTGCCTATCGGCGAAGGCCTCCGACACGTGACCGTCTTGGCACCAAGAACTCTACCAAGGAACAGATTGACGGCTGCCACAGACGATCCCGTTGAAAGGATAAGGTCGGCAGTCTGAAGGCGTGTTACGGCACTATAGGTTTCAGCGGTCAGGCTCCATCGCAGGAGCATGTGGATAAGCGACGTTGGTAGTGGCAACCCGCCGAAAAGACACATAAAGATCCTCAGAAGGTTATCGCGCCACTTCTGCCTGAATCGGACCTCAAGCCACTCCGTTTGGCATTCAGGCAATTTTTGCACAATGCCTAAGGACTGTTTATAGTGTCCGGGTCTGTTATCGCTTAGGATAATAACTTTCATTAAAGTAGTAGGCACGCTCCGCCGTGCCGTAACCAAACCTACTCTTCCACTCCTTGTGCCAAAGAATACGCAATCAACGCCGACCCTCCTAATTCGTTTTCACTTTTCGCGATCCCAACATAAGGCACAAACCATATTGTCTGGTTATGCGCTATCGTTTCTGTTTCTGAAAAAAGCGTCTGTGTGATTTCCGTCTGGTATTCGAGTTGATAGGCGTTCTCAAAGTTTTCGGCAGGCGTTTCGAGGGGACCTTCGGCGACGACTTTACCCGTGACACGAATAGCCACTTCAAAAGGAAACTGAAGGAGTGCAAGATTCTGCAACATAATACTCCCGTTAACCTTCATATTAAGGGCGTTCCACTGAAAACTCGGACTCGGTGGAAAGTGCAGGAAGACCAGTTCAGGCGGTGAAACAGGTTCTACTATAATACGCAAGTCCAAACCTGCAAGGTCGTCTTGGACCAAAGCGGGGATTTCGTTTTGAACATAGTGGTCAATCTCCCCACCCACAGCGAAAAGAATCTGATTCTCTGTGACCCGATAGGCTATAGGTTTCAGCAAGTCAAAATCGGTTTTCTCATTTGGTGGTATTTCCTTGAGGGTTCGATAGTTCTTGCCGTCAATTTTTATTTCCTTGTTAACTTCAGTTGTCTCTTGGGTGCCATCAGAATGTAGATAGACCCATCTGCTGCCAATGCTATCGGGAAAATAGTTTGGCACGACTTCCGTTGGTTCCGGTATTTCGTCCGAACCGCAGCCAAATAATAGCAATAGTACTCCGCAAACAGAGAAAAGAACCAACTGCATCTCGTTCCTTTTCAAACCACTTCCATCCAAACCCCCGGCACGAACCCCGGATATTCCCCTTCACTAAACGCCGGATAGTAGACATCCTCGCCGCTAAAATTATGAACCGTCTCACCACCGCTACCGTCTGGAATATGCACCCTGCAAGTATACTCACTCTCACGAAAGAGTTGCTGCGGTGTCGGCGCGGACGGATCCACACGATATTCCGTCAACGCTGCCTCATCCACCGTAACTCCCAACCCCGGCGACTCCGAAACAGCAATCGTTCCATCAACAACAGCGAGCCGCGTCTCAAGCAGATCTGATTCCCATAACTCGTGGCACGTAATCGCAGGCAATTCCGCTTGCGACAGCACCGCACCAAGATGCACTGCGTATGCCGTTGTAATCCCCGTGCCTACCATCTGAAGCCAGTAGGGTTGCGCAAACGAAGCACAGAGCGCATTCGTCCGTCGGAGCGAGTTCACACCGCCACCAACGACAAACCCACCGCAACATCGCGCATGCAGACACGCTTCGTTGAAATGTTCGACAATCCGTTTCTGAACAGCCGCTTGCAATCGCGACGCACCCGCTACATCCGTGTCAAGATAGTAAGGGCTTTCATAGATGGCGACGTTTGGGTGTTCGTCTAACTGTTGTAGCACCGGAATAGCGTTATCCGCAGTCCGTAGGAAGCCGTTGAAGTCGATGTCGAGTCGGTAATCTACTGGCACGGCATTGCCGACAGCATCGACTTGTGCGAAGATGTCGCGCCACGGACGCGCTTTCAGTTTCGCTGAGGTGTAGCCGCGTTTCACGGATTCCTGGACTTCCGCCACCCAATCCTCCGGCGGCATATCGATGTCCCACCACGAAATAGGACACCGCTCGCGGACTTTTGGTCCGATGAGTTGGTAGACCGGTACATCCACAGATTTACCAACCGCATCAAAAAGCGACATCTGAATGCCGAACCCGATGCTATCATCGTTCATACATGCAAATGCGTTCTGTCCAATGACTTGTTCAATATTCGCTGATTCGTCTGCTAAATTTTCGCCGTAGCCGATAACACCGTTGCTGAGTTCGACGCGGTAGACATGGACGCGTTCCCCGTGTGTCAAAGCGCGGTGCATGTGTCGGCTGACCCGTTCATGATAAAATGGGACGTTCAATGGAATCGCTTCGAGGTGTTTGATGTTGAGCATGAGGTGTCTCCCGCAAATTTAAAGATATGCTTGCGGTATTGTATCATATTTCTGAAATTGCCATAGAAAAATAATCCGATGCCTCAAATTGCTAACCTTACTCTTTCACAGACGATGCGTTTTTTTGAAGTGACCAAAGGCGGTTTGCAACTAAAAAGGCTAAATAGGACGTATACTGAACTGACAACTGAAAACTGAAAACTGAAAACCCTTTATCTTGACATACCTCTGTTTTGTTGCTATAATTTCTTTAACGACACAACATTGACACGCTACTGTTTTCGCAAGCGAAGGAGCATTGTATGGCGAGTATTAAATTTACTGTCTCAAATGAACTCTTGGATCAGCCGGAGAAACTCCGAGAACAGGCGCAGCAAGACGGGTATCTTTTTTTTCGTAGTTTGATTGATACTGATGCCATCTTCAACTTACGTCGGGATTTCTTAGAAATCTGCCATCGGCACGGCTGGGCAGAAGGTGGAGACGCGTTGATGGACGGCATTCGGACGGGCGGTCCCTACATGGAAGGGGATGACGGTTATTGGCCCGTCTTAGACGAATTCCAAAGCATGGAGTCGTTCCACGCCTTCGCACACCATCCAGCAATTTTGGATATGTGCGACAAACTCTTCGGTGAGAAGACACTCGTGCATCCGCGGAATATTGGAAGAATTATGTTCCCTGAGAACACCAAATACACAACGCCTGCACATCAGGACTATATCCACATCCGAGGCACAGAAGATACTTATACCGCATGGATACCACTCGGTCCCTGTTCAACGGAATTGGGCGGCTTATCGGTATTATCTGGATCACATCGGAACGGGATTTATCCCGTCAAACCCGCATTCGGGGCAGGTGGTCTCGGTATTGATACGACACCCTTGGAAGCCGATGGCTTGTATTGGGTCGCTGGTGATTACGAGATTGGCGACGCGCTTTTCTTTCACAGCCACGCCATTCATAAGGCACTGCCGAATCAGACACCTGATCGGATTCGCCTTTCAGTGGACTACCGGTATCAAGGTGCCTCGCAACCCGTTACAGAAGGATCGCTATTGCCGCATTTCAACCGAATGGATTGGGATGAAATTTATGCGGATTGGAACTCGACGAAGTACCAGTACTATTGGAACGCTTTCGATCTAAACAGGGTTTAAAAGTAGTAGGCACACGCCGTGTGCCGTCCACAAGGTAATAAAGTAGTAGGCACACGCCGTGTGCCGTTCACGTTTTTCAAAGGAAGCAGAAATCAATTGACTCAATTGCGAAAACAGAAGTCTAATATCTTCATGTGTCTATTAGTGGTTCTGATTGCGTTAGGCTGCATCATTGTGCCGCAGGCTTCAGCAGAAAATTACACCGGAGATTTTCTAACAAACGGCGTTGGTGGACGTGCACTCGGATTGGGCGGCGCGTATGTCAGCATAGCAGACGATGCCACTGCCACCTATTGGAATCCCGCAGGTATTGCAGGCGTTTCTGATAAGTATCAATTCTGTCTCATGCATGCCGCACGGCGTTCGGGGTTAGGTGCGTTCAATTATATCTCCGGCACGACGCAACTCCTACCGAAACTCAATCTCGGACTGTCATGGTTTCGCGCAGGCGTGGATGATATTCCGATATACCCACTCGTTCCAGCGTTCGATCCGAATATTAGTGCCGATGAACGGAAAAATCTCGCAAAGAATCGACCGCGCGCTTCAGATTTTGATCCAGCGGGTTATCTCAATGATAGCGAGAACGCCTATATTCTGACCCTCGCGACCGGGTGGGTCGTTAGCCAATCGTGGTGGGACAACTTTGGAAGGGACTCTTCGCCGCCGGCATTGATGGCGGGTGTCAACGCCAAATGGATTTCACAGCGACTGAGCAGTGGGGATCTGGACACCTACAATTATGGGAGCAGCGGTTACGGCTTTGATGTCGGTATACTTGCGCGCTTACCGGATCTCAATGCCATTTTCGGCTTAGAAAACGTTGGCAGCTTCTCGTTCGGCTTGAACCTTCAAGATATCTCAAAGACGACCTTGACTTGGAATACCGAATCTGCGCCTAAAGAATCCATCCCCTCGAATTGGAACGTCGGTGTAGCGTATACCAATCCTCATATTTTTGGTCGAAAACTCATCCTCTCCTACCAGTGGCAGCAACGCTACGGTGGGCAGACGCATCTCGGTGCCGAATATCATATTAGCAGTCCGTTGGCATTACGCATCGGCTACCGTGATGACCGCATTACCGCCGGTATCGGCATCCTACTCCGCGAGTTCCGTCTCGATTACGCGCTCCTCTTCGGAGACCTGATTAGCACACATTTCTTAAGCCTATTATGGACTTTTTGAAAATATTACGCGAAACCAACCGCTATCTGTAGGGCGATCTTCTGATTGCAACCTCTGACTGTTGACTGCTGACTGCTGATAGACCTTCACAAGCTCGGTTTCGACAGATCGGGTTGATCGCGTAGCAGAATCAGGAGCGGTGCCATGACTAACGGAATCATCACCAAACCGTCCAACACAATAGGCAGACCGAATTGATCCCCCAAATCACCAACGAATTTATTCAGTAATCCGCCGACACCCCACGCCGCCCCCATCATAAAGCCAGAAGCAATGCTTTCATGCCCGCGTAGCATCATTTGTGCTAAAATAATGTTAACCGTTATCGAACTGGTGAGAATGACATTCCCTAAAAAGAGGAAGATGAGGAAACTATATCCACTGGTATGGAGTGATGCGTAAAGCAGCGGCGGTGCCCCCAGAAGCGAGACCAGCAACAGGACATACGTATTGACACGCGTTATCAGCCAACCGCTTGACATAATACCCATGGAACCCGCAAAGATAAAGAGGGCGATGACAAGTGAACGCATCTGATCCGAGTAATTTTGGTCGTCTAAATGGACAGATAAAAAGGTTTCTAAACCGGTGAGTGTAACCGTTCGAAATGCAGCGATAATGAAAAGTACAGTCAGTGGGAGAAGGCGCGGACGGGCGACAGTCCAAAAGGATTCTTGCGGTGTCACGCCATCGCTCGGCGTTCCACGTGTGGTAGCCGTCAAATCCAGGTTCTTATCAAATTTCAGCACTTTTGGCACCATCAGTGTGAGAAGTAAACCCGGTATCATCTCCCAGACGAGGTAATCCAAACCCAAACGATACGGAATGTACATCAGTGCCAGTGGTCCCAGCGCACGTCCAATGTTCCCGCCCGTAAGAAAAATAGAGGTCCCTATCCCTCTGCCTTTTGCGAGCGCACCCGCATAAGCCGTCGCCTGTGGGTGGAACGCGGCGATACCGATACCACCAACTGCTAAAAGGATATACACAGATAAAACGGAGGGGGCAACCCATAAGAGGCTTAGACCGATGGCAGTAAGCCCAACGCCAAACGTCACAAAATGCCCCGTCCGTACCCGATCCGACAGCCATCCAAAGAGTATCTGTCCAAATGAGCTAAAAACGCTGTAAATTGAGACAAAATTACCGGCTAAACTGTTCCGTGTTGCAGCAGTGGCGAACTTTTCCAATAGGCGGGGTTGTAGATGGGACAGGAGTGTGGCGTAAGAGTCCAGAACCGTATGGCACAACGTCAGAAAGTAGAACTGTTTCCGAGAGGACGCTTCTGATGGTGGTTGGTGATTTTTCATGAAATAAAATGAATACCGCGTTTCTGTGAAAGTTTAGGTGGAGTATATTATAGAATACATCCTACTAAAAAGCAAATTGTTTTTTTATCGCACAACCAATATTCCCTTGACAATTAAACCTGTCACATATATCATAATACGACTTCTCTAAAATAAACGAATCATCTAAAAATCACTGATAGCGAGTCTGCCTTTGAACAGAAAGCAATTCCAGCAGGTTGCCAAAATCGGTTTACCAACAGTGCTGGCAATCGTTGTAACTTATTTTCTTTTAAAACAGATTGATCTCCAAGAAATACCACAAACCCTCAGCCGGTTGTCAATAGAAGCACTCTTAATCGGGTTCATAGCCTATTGCCTATTGGTGTTAGCGAAAACCCTCCGGTTCCGAGCATTACTCAACCTTGAGAGTCGGGTCCATCACATTTTTCCAATCTTGGCGTTGCATACCTTTTGGGGCAATATTCTACCGATGCGGACGGGGGACATCTCTTATGTCTATCTCATGCAACGCCGGCAGAAGGTGGAGGCGACGCAGGGCATCGCTTCGCTGCTGGTGGCAAGCTTGATTGATCTCGTGCTGCTAATGGGTTTGGTGATTGCGACTGCTTGGCGCCTACGAACCGAGCTCCGCGAGACGTTCTCTGGCAGCGTGCTGTATCTCCTTCCCTTGCTGGTAGGTAGTAGTCTGATTGCAGCTGTAGTTGCTGTATACGCCGTTCCGAACGTCTGTCTGCGGTTTGCATCGCGATGGGCAGCACCGCTGCTGCATCTCGACGTACGTCCCGTCTCTTGGGGTGTTAACAAAGGGTTGGAGGTCCTGCAGCAGCTAATGGCGTTCCGATCAAATCGACGCTTTTTAGAGGTATGGCTATATTCACTACTCTGTCTTGTCATCCGTTTCGGGTTCCAGTGCTACCTTGTCATAGAGATGGGGATTGCTATTCCGATGATTGAAGTGTTGTTCGCACTCACATTCACGAACGTGTTCAACCTATTTCCCGTCCAAACCGTTGGCAACTTCGGAACGACAGAGTTTCCTTTTGTCTGGTTGTTACACCATTTCGGTACATCGGTAGAGACTGCCACTGTCGCCGGATTTAGTTTGCACATTCTAATCTTACTTTATTGCCTACCGTTAGGGGCATACGGATCTTTAACAAACAGCAGGTTTAGAAAGAAAATGAAGTCGTAACTTGGGTTGAACGAAACATGAAAACTGGCATATTTGACACGAGGAACTTCGTATTTTTTAGATACTTGAACATTCCAAAGACATAGCGAAACCCAACGCTTTAACTGACCGCTGACAGCCGACTGCTGACAGCCATCCACAGGAGTCATAATATGAGAATTATCGATCCACATGTGCACGTCTGGAAAAACGATCCACGGTTTCCGTGGGCACCAGAGACAACAAACCCACCAGAAGACGATGCCACAGCAGAAACGCTTTTGGCGTTAATGGCAGCGAACGGCGTTGAAAAAACCGTCCTTGTTCAGGTCATCCACTACCGATGGGATAACCGTTACGCAGCGGATGCCATGAAAAGATACCCCGATAAATTCATGGGGGTCTGCCGAATCAACCCCGAAGACCCCGAGGCACCTGACCATCTCAGTCGCTGGACGGAGGAAGATGGGTTTCACGGTGTCCGTCTGAGCCCATCTGTGGGACCCGATGGCGATTGGTTTGCGGGACCGTTGATGCCACCCATCTTCCGTCGCGCCGAAGACCTCGGTGTGCCGATGTTGATTCTCACCGGAGCCGATCGGTTGATAGATCTCGTGCCGCTTATAGAGCAACACCCTAATCTTGATGTTGTGATTGATCACATGGCGGGTTGTGCACCCGATGCGCCTGAGAAGCACGAACTGCTGCTCGACTTGGCGCGCTTCCCCAAGGTTTATGTCAAGATAAGCCATACGTGGTCAATCTCGAAGACCGGTTTTCCGTGGGCGGACACATACGATCAGGTTAAAAAGGTATATCACGCCTTCGGCGGTTCGCGGATTATGTGGGGTACGGACTGGCCCGTCTGTCTCACACACGCCACTTATGCGGAGACTTTAGCGGTCGTCCGCGACGAAATGGATTTTTTCACACCTGAGGACCGAGAATGGGTATTAGGTAAGACCGCACTGCAACTCTGGCAATTCCCATAAAAATATCCTTGACAATTTTTTTCATTTATGCTACTATAACGAGATTAGGTTAAACAACGGCGACTCCCATTAGCCGATGCAACACGGCAAGGCACCACACAAATCCGAAACCCAAAGGTTCTTTTATTGGTGAGGTCCAGCCTCTCCCATTCATAAGGAGAAACATCATGCCGTTTTGTCCACAATGCAACGCTGAATATAAACCAGAAGTATCAATATGTTCGGATTGCCAGGTCCAACTCGTGCCTGAACGCATGCAAACCGAAGTGACGGCGTATGGGGATTGGTACGCTGTTGAATCTGTACCGAATGAAATGGCAGGAAATATCCTTCAGAGCGTTTTAGAGGAGGACGG
>JAJECD010000050.1 GCA_022822215.1 Candidatus Poribacteria bacterium
ATTCGGATTGCAGTCAAAAGAGCCAACATCTACGAAATGTCCATAGACGACGTAAGCTCCGCTATGCCTGATATAATCCAAGCCTTCGGGGATAGCACCGAGAAAGCCCGTGCATTCGTAGACGACATCCGCGCCTTCGCCTTGTGACGTATTTTCTCGGACAATCCTTTTCCGCTCTTCCGGGTCCGGCACTTCAGCGATGTCAATCGTGAGGTCTGCTCCCAATCTCTTCGCCATTTCGAGCCGTCCTGGAGGTCCACCGACGACGATCAGCCGACCGGCACCGGAGACTCTCGCCCAATTGAGTGCAAGCAGCCCAATCGGACCCGTGCCTTGAATCACCACTGTATCCCCAAATTCTATTTTGCCACGTGACACACAGTGTGCTGCACAAGAAGCCGGTTCGGCGAGAACAGCGATTTCCGGGGGTAGATCGGTTTTAAGGAACATATTTGTGTCTGGATTTGAAAGATAGATGTACTCACTGAATCCCCCGCGCAGATACGGTGCTTCTTCCGATGGAGAGAAACCGAGTCCACCACTTGGAGAGAGGGCGACTCTGTCCCCTTCTTTAACCGGATTCCCAAGATAATCTGTTTCAACACCTTCCCCGAGCGTCTCAATCACGCCGACGTTCTCATGTCCGAGGATAATATCGTGTTTGATATGCCCGAATTCCCAGTTGTGGAGGTCGGTACCACAAATACCACCTAACTCCTGACGTACGAGAACCGTACCAGGGGCGGGGTCAACTATCGGATATTCTCGGACTTCAAAATTTTTGCCACTCATCACGGTGGCGCGTGCGGTTCTGGTTGCCATTGTAAAACTCCTTATTTTTAACTATTAACTCCTGGGCTGCCCTCCACTACGTTTCGGGCAGGTTTTCGGTTAAGTCGAGTCGGATAAGTTAAGCGTGCGGTATAAAACATGAACTCTTTCGGAGAAAAATCCATACTGATAGCCATTCTTCAACAAACCGCTAAACTTTGACGACTATTTTACCGAGTTTCTCACCCGTGAAAAGTGCCATAAACGCCTTTGGTGCATTCTCTAAACCCTCTACGATTGTCTCTTCCCACTGTATCTTGCCTTCAGATATCCACTGACGCATGTCACGGTAGAATTCAGCGTTGCGTTCCATGAAATCGGTGACGATAAACCCTTGCAATCTAATCCGTTTACCGATTGCGGAACTGAGGTTTGTCGGACCCGGTGTCGGTTCAATATCGTTGTATTGGGAGATCATACCACACAGCGGAATACGTCCGTGCATATTCATCACCGCAAGCGCAGCCTGGAGATGTCTGCCACCGACGTTCTCAAAGTAAACATCAAGCCCATCTGGGCAGTGCTTCCTGAGTTCGGCTTCCAGATCATCGACATTTTTATAGTTAAAAGCCGCGTCAACGCTCGCTTTTTCCAGTAGCCACGCGACTTTCTGATCAGAACCGGCGCTCGCAACAACTCGACAGCCTTTAATTTTCGCGATTTGGCACACGATTGAACCGACCGCGCCTGCCGCTGCGGAGACGAAAACGGTTTCACCTGCTTTGGGCTGACCTATCTCCAGAAAACCGAAATAGGCGGTGCGTCCTGGCATACCGACTGCCCCTAAGAACGACTGTAGTGGCGCGATTGTTAGATCGACGGGTGTCACACTTTCTGCCGACGCGACGTAATGATCCCGCCATCCGAGCATACCCGTCACATAATCTCCAACTTGAAACTGATCGCTGTTGGATTGCACAATCTGACCAGCACATCTGCCTTCCAGCGGTTTGCCGAGTTCGACACCCCGCATAGCCCCCCGCATATACGGGTCTACAGATGTGTACAGGTTTTGGACTAATACCTCTCCTTCAGCAGGTTCAGAAAGGGATACCTCCACGAGTTCAAAATCACTTTCTTTGGGCATACCGACGATCCGATTCTTAAGACGAATTTGTCGGCTCACAATATTCGGCATTTTCTTCTCCTATCGGCGGACAATATGATTGATTTAATTGGTATTGATGCAATGATAGCATATCTGAGAAAAAAGTCAAGATTGCAGAAATAAAGAATTCACTTGACACTTGCTTGTGAATGTGGTTTGATTTACGGTGAATACCCTTAGTTTGTGCGATCCACTACGCATTATTAGGAGAAGAAATGAACGATTCCGTTGGCGAATTTCTGAGAACAGACTTTGGACATGAGGTATACGATAGATGGTATCTTGAGCAAGGCAGCTACAATTTTGAGACCCCAGCATTTGTAAGAAGGCACTTCCCTTTCTATGAAAAGGCACTGCTACTAACTAAAGATGACAAGATATTAGAGGCGGGTTGTGGGATTGGAAGCTATGCGCGTGAATTTGTTCGGCGCGGCTACCATGTTGTTGGCATGGACATGTCGTCCAACTTTCTGTCTGAGGCGCGAAAAATTACACAACGCGAAAATTTAGAGATTGAATATGTTTTGGGTGACTACAATAAAATGGGTTTTGAAGAGAAGTTTTCTGTTATTTTCTTTGAAGGCTCGTTTTTTTACCGTTCCAAGGAGGGTTTGGTATCGCTCCTAAAACGAAGCCATAAAGCATTGATGCCTAACGGTAGGCTGTACTTTGTGCATAAGAATCGATCTATATGGAAGCCAAGGCCCCCGATGGCTAATTGGAGTGAAATTAAGAAAAACGTGTTTGTCCTACAAAAAGCAGCATATGATGAAAGCGATGGTATAGAGAGATGTGCTTGGCTTAAAATAGATTTAGAGACGCAGAAACATTACAGATGTGATTTTTTTAATCAGCACCTCCGTACAGATGAACTCAAGGACTGTCTGGTAGCGGCTGGATTTACGGATTTTCATTTCTACAAAAAGCGTAGATTGGGAGATTTCGATCCTCAGAATGATAGCGACTTTTCTGTAGTCGCGAAAAAATGATAGCAACAACCTAAATGGGGTTAGAGGTAACTATTGCTATGAACGTCGAAAAACCGAAAGAGAAATACGATCAATTGATCGCCGACGGTTATTGTGTGGTTGAGAATGTTTTGAAAGAAAAGATGCTAACCCGGCTTCGGACGGTAACTGACGAATTGCTTGACGCGCAGACGGAAGATGAACGTGCTGCGCATCGCTCATCTGGCAGTATGATTAGCGTGTATATGGATCCGCTGTTCGCTGAATTGGTTGCTTACCGGCGCGCCCTGCAGGCTCTTGAGGCTTTGGGGTTCTTGAGACCGAAATGGTCGTCGGGGTACGTCATTAGCAAACCCGCTCAAAGTCCACCGCTATTTTGGCATCAAGATTGGTGGGGGTGGGACGATCCGTGCAGCTACACGGCACTCCCTCAACAGTTGTTTCTGATGTACTATTTGGTTGACACAACGCCTTATAACGGGTGTCTCCGTGTTATTGGCGGTTCGCATCTCAATCGACACCCACTGCACGATATACTCCCCAATGCACATGGTGAGGCATTGCAACGTGTAGAGGATCCTAACCATCCAGCATACCAGCGTGTATCCGGTGAAATTGATATACCTGTGAAATCAGGGGATCTGGTTATCGGCGATTCTCGATTGTTACACGCTTCGCACGGCAATCAATCAGATGAACGCCGGACTGTGATTACGCTCTGGTATCATCCGTTTTTTGCGTTGTTGCCGGTAAGTATGCAAGTACATATCGGGAGACTCCGGCAAAGTTTCGCGTGGTCGGACACAGAGTGGGCACGGATCGCCGAACTTGCGCCGGTCTGTAATGGCGACGTTGAACCTTTAAAATGGAATCGGAATCCGGGACCAGCACTGAAATAGTTGAATATCAATTGGGATGAATTTGATTTGAAAGAAACCGAGTGGCATGATATACTATACAGCAGATAAACCGAGAGTCTACATTGAGACAACCGTTGTGAGTTATTTAGTGTCTCGCCCTAGTCCTGACCCCACGTTAGCGTCTTGGCAACGCGCAACTCGCCAGTTGTGGGAGGATTATGTGGATAGATTTGAGTTTGTCGTTTCAGATATAGTTCTTAACGAAGCGAGTGAAGGTGACCCAAGAGCAGTACAACAACGGCTTGAGGCACTGTCGCCCTTTACGGTATTGGAATCTTTATCTGAGGCTGATATACTTGCCCAGAAATTGCTGGAGGCCGGCGCGGTGCCACAAAAGTCAGCTCCGGATGCAGAGCATATTGCTATTGCCACCGTACATGGGAGCGAGTACCTTGTATCATGGAACCACAAGCATATCGTGAATGCAAACAAGCGTGAGCACATCAATAAAGTTTGTCAAGCTGCAGGATTTAAGCCGGTAACTATCTACACGCCTATTGAACTAATGGAGGAGTTTCAGATGAAAGAGATACCTGAGGATTACACGGATCCCGTCCTTGAAGAGTGCTATAGAATGAAAGAGGCATTTGCTGCCAAATTCAATTCTATTGAAGAACTCTCCGCATATTTGAAAGTACAAAATGAAAAGTTCAAAAAACAGGGATGGAAATACGTTTCCTACTACAAGCCTCCAGCAGTATCTGGCGAGGATGTCTAAAGGAAAGGACCTCTGCTATGACACAATCCCCGATTTTTCATACCTACAGGTTTGGTGAAGCAGAACGAAAAAAAATGGATAGCGATGGACATTTCGTTCTTCCAGGCTTGCTCACACCAGACGCGCAAGAGAAACTAACAAACGCACTCTCACATATCCTTGAACGCTCGCGCACGTCAACGGAAGGGCATGAACCGAACCGATTTTCAGCGGAATACAATACTTATCTCGAAAGCCTAATTGCACACCCACAGATGCTTGAACTCACACGAAAGGTTTTAGGCGAAGATATCCGATACGATCACTGTGTCAGTCTAAACCGACCGGGGGGTAATGGTGGTATCGGATGGCACAGCCACGAATATGCAGATGACGATCCGAGTTTAGGATTCATCCGTATTTTCTTTTATGTCAACGGATTTGAACCCAACGATGGCGGTTTAAAGGCTGTTCCAGGAAGCCACCTCTATCGAGATGCCAGGATTCATGCGCCATCGGACGAAGCACTGCGCGAAGGTTGGCTCGCTGGCAGAAAGCATCCAGAGACTGGAGAACCGCTTGAGATTGAGGCGTTATCCGCACCCTCCGGTACAGTCGCGTTGATGTGGACCCACGCCGCACATGCTGTGTCACCGAGAAAAGCAGATAGTGATACGCGGTGGTGTGTCGTCTACGCCTATCGGAATCCCGGCAGACCGTCTCGCGCCCGCTGGCTTACGCCTGAATTTGAACGAAAACCGATACCCGGTGCAGAAGGGTTGATGTCTCTTTATTAGCGGATAGCGAACCGCGAATAGCGAACCGCGAACAACAATCATGCCACAGAATAAACCACACATTCTATTCCTCATCAACGATGAACACCGTCCCGATATCCAGCCAATCGAAGGGGATCCGGCGATCCGCATGCCGACGCTTTCTCGGTTTATGGAGGAAGGGACCTACTTCCGTAACGCTTACACACCTTCGCCGATCTGTGTCCCTGCCCGACAGAGTTTCCTTTCAGGTCTTTATCCGCGTAACTGCGGGAGTCTCAACTTCGGCGACCCGATGCCGACAGAAGTCCGAACGATTCCAGGGCAGTTGGGGAACTATGGATATTACACCTGCTGCGCAGGCAAGATGCACTTTGTCGGGACGGATGTGATGCACGGCTGGCGCGAACGGATCGGACGCGATATCATCGGCAATAACGGGTACCCCTATCCAGTTGTTAAAGATAAACACCACGCACAGATTGAACCCGAACCAGGCACAGGTATGAAACAGCACAAGGTGATTCAAGAGATTCGCGATGCCCAACCCGGTTTAGGGCAGTGGATGATTCAAGACAAATACAATGTGGACGGTGCGCTGCTGTTCCTTGAGGAGTATTTTGTCAACGCCTCCTACGATCGTCCGAAAGCAAATCCACTCTGTATGGCGGTAAGTCTCATAGCACCGCACTACCCGTATCAGTGTCCGATGGATCTGTTTACCTACTACATGCAGCGGGTGGAGCCCATCGTTGAAGAACCTAACGAGCGGTTTGAATGCCACGATTTTTTCAGGGTCCGAGTCGGTGAAGATGTGACCTATCGTCAGGCACACCGAGCAACTGCTGCCTATTATGGGATGATTGAGTGGATGGACGCACAGTTCAACCGTGTTATTGAGAAACTTGAACACCTGAACGTCTTGGACGATTTTATTATCGTTTTTCTCTCTGACCATGGGGAGATGCTCGGCACGAAAGGTGTATGGGAGAAACAGAGCTTCTTTGAGGCTTCGGCACGCGTGCCGCTTTCTATCTGGGCCCCGAAGCGATTTGGACGAGAACCCAGAATCGTTGAGCAGAATGTTTCCTTGGTCGATCTGTTTCCGACTATTTGCGAGTTAGCAGAAATCCCTGCCCCTGATGAACTGGATGGACATTCGCTTGTGCCGTTAATTGAAGGAGATGCAATTGACTGGCACGATACCGTTTATAGCGAACTTTGGCGTGCCCAAAATGGCCCCTCCGTGATGGTCAAAGCGGGAAGCTTAAAGTACTTCCGATTTGACAACGATAAGGGGTGGCCCGAACAACTCTTCGATCTCTCCAAAGACCCAGATGAACGCAACAACTTGATTGATACACCCGCCTACGCTGATGGGCTCGCGAAGCTGCGTGCGAAAGTCGACGCATTACCTCACCCGCGCCGCAAAGATGATAACAATAGGTTCATTGATCCACACCGCCCTATTACCTGATAAAGTCGTCGTTTTTCCACTGTAGGCATCTTTGATACGTCGCACATGGTTTGAAAGTATATCCAATTCTTCTATCTCTTGGTAGGAGAAGTATCCGTATTCGGTTGTTTCGCAACTCAGCCGGAGTTCACCACCGACAATTTCCGCTTCAAAGCATAGTGCCACCAACTGGATTTTGTTTCCGTCTCGGTACACAATCAATTCGTGTGGGGTTGTGTACACACCGATTAAGTGCTTTACCACGACCTGTAAACCTGTCTCTTCTTCGACTTCTCGAACACACGCCTCACTTGCACTTTCACCCGGTTCCATCCCTCCACCCGGTAAACACCACTGGTTGTTATCCTCGCGTCTTGTGAGTAGAAGTTTTTCGCGGTTCTCGTCAAAGATCGCAGCAGAACATCCGACGCGAATTGTGCCGTTTTTTCCGATCCGATGTCCTGTAATAATTTGGGCCATTTCTATTTCTCCATCTGTTGTTGGAAAATATGTTTTGTTGGACAGGTTAAAAAAGGTCGTTTGTGTCAATGAGAAATACTTCCTCTGTTTCTGCCCTTTGCTTGAGGGCATCTGTAAAGCCGTTGATAGAAAACAAGATGTATCGCGGATTACGTTTCCACTGATCGGGAACTTTCGTGGCGTTTTCGATGAGACGGTTTAGGACATTTTCTCCGATGGGTGCTTCCCACCATTTGCACTCACCGAACCAATGGCTTTCGTCAATATTTTCTGTCAGGACATCAATTTCGAGATTCGATCCCCAGTGTGCACCGATTCGTTTGGGAGCAACTTTTAATTTTTCTTCCCAATAGAGACCGATATATTGATGGCAAACGTCTTCAAAAATTTCTCCCATGTAGTGTGAGAGGTTCGGAGCAATTATCTGCTGATGCACCAAATCTGCATTTCCAGATTCAATAAGGCTGCGATTCGGTAACACAAACCGGAACCAGAATTTGACGTAATTATCCGCGATTTTGTAAAGTCCTTTTCGGCTTTTTTCGGGTGCCCGTTCAGTGACAGGTATTTCACGTTTAACTAATCCCAATTCTCGAAGGACGCTGAGATATTTATTTGTATCTGTCGAACTCAGTCTAACCCGTTGAGAAATTTCATTCAATCGCGTCGCGCCCCCGGCGATTGCCTGTAACACGCTTGCGTATGTTCTGGGTTCCCTGAGTTCCATGCGTAAAAGAAAATTGACTTCATCAAACAGATAGCCTTGAGGGGTGAGCAATTCATCTTTGATGTGTTGTTCAAAGGTCATTTGAGGGATATTCTGCGAATCATGCAACGGATGTAGTGCGAATCGGGTAAGGTACGCCGGAATGCCGCCGAGAATGCCGTAGGCAATGAGTTTTTCTTTAGCAGAATACTTTGGGAAAAAATCGCCGCTATCGCGATACGACAACGACACCAACCGAAGCTGGCCGGTGCGACGTCCATATAACGGTGATCGTTCTGCCAAGACCTCTCGCTCCATAAAGCTTACCTGTGATCCGCAGAGAATTAAAAAAAGTTTACTGTTTTTTCCGTGTAGATCCCAGAAACGTTGAATCAGTGAAGGGAGTGCTGCATTATCTTCACAGAGATATTGAAACTCATCAAGCACCAGGACGAGTTCTTCTACTTGTGCTTGTTGTGCAAAATAGATGAGTGTGGATTCCCAGTCATCAAAAACAAGATTTTGTAGCAGCGGATCGTCAATGACATGCCGGGCAATCTCGGTAAGCTGGCGGAGATGGTCCTGTTCTTTCAACTGACTTGCAAGGAAATAGATGCTCCTTTTGCCTTTACAAAACTGTGATAAGAGTTCAGTTTTTCCCACGCGTCTTCTGCCATATAGCACGAAAAATTCTGCTGTTTCTGACCGAAACATGCGCTCTAAAGCTGCGAGTTCTTGGTGTCGATTGATGAACATAGATTTTCTCTCCTGAATATTATACTCTAAAGTATTATACTCTAAAGTATAATTAAAAGCCACTAAAATTAATAGGAGTGGTGCCTATTACTGTTAACATAAGTTGATAATAAAGGTTTGTGTAAAAATACGTTGGGTGTCACTCGTTTTTTGGAGATTTCAGATGCCAATGAATACTGAAAGGGTTTTTATGGGGCTATGTTCTAATGATTTTCCGTTCAACCCAACCTACGGAAACCTATTCTTATATCTTGCGGGATTTTGTTTGCATACATTTTATTTTATGTGATATACTGCTTGACACTTAAGGATAGTGTAGAACTTGGGTCGATAGAGCGAGTTGGGAATGGGTGGGCATCGTGGCATCGCCCGAAGAGAAAATGGAGGAAACATTTTATAATGTCACAAACACTGCTATCACGTTTAGAGGATTCAATATGCGTTCGCAAAGGTTTTATGAACCTTATCGTATTTCTGCTGGGGTTCGCTGTTGTACTGCAACCCGCTTACGCTGGAAAACTTCGATTTGACCGTGATATTCGACCGATATTGTCGGATAAATGTTTCGCGTGCCACGGTCCCGATCCGGCGGTTCGTCAAGCGAATCTGCGACTTGACACAAAAGAGGGGGCCTTCTCCGCACCCAGCGGTTATCCAATTATTGTTCCAGGAGAGCCGGAAAACAGTGAGCTTGTCCTACGAATAACGCATGAAAATATTGACCAGCGGATGCCGCCGCAGATATCCAATAGACAGCCAACGCAAGAAGATATTGACACCCTCATCCAGTGGATTGCTGAAGGTGCGGAATGGGAAGAACATTGGGTCTACAATCTGCCTGCGCGCGTTGATCCGCCAGTTGCCAAGGATACATCTTGGGTGCGCAATCCGATTGATGCGTTTATACTCGGCAGATTAGCAGCAGAAGGTATCACTCCATCCCCAGAAGCGGACAGACGGACACTTATCCGCCGCTTACATTTTGATCTTACTGGGTTGTTGCCTACGCCTGCTGAGGTGGAGCACTTCGTGAGAGATGAAACACCTGATGCCTATGAATCCCTTGTTAATAGGCTTCTATCTGAACCGCAATACGGCGAGCGGATGGCAATGTACTGGCTGGATTTGGTGCGGTATGCGGATACGAGCGGTTACCATGCTGACGAAAACGTGAGTATCTGGCCCTATCGAGACTATGTAATTAAAGCGTTTAATGATAACATGCCGTTTGATCAATTCACAGTGGAAAACCTCGCGGGCGATCTCTTACCGAATGCCACAGTTACACAGAAGGTGGCTTCTGGTTATAACCGACTGAATCAGACGACCTCAGAGGGCGGTGCACAGGCGAAAGAATATCTCGCCATCTATGCTGCAGACAGGGTACGGACGACTGCGTCTGTCTGGTTAGGGGCGACGCTCGGCTGCGCACAGTGCCACGACCATAAATTCGATCCATATACTGCAAAGGATTTTTATGGTTTTGCAGCGTTCTTTGCCGATGTAGAGGGACCGGGGGTATATCCCGGTAGAAGTAAGTGGGAACCTGTCGTAATGCTGCCGACTCCCGCACAAGAATCTGCGCTCCAAAATATTAGCGATGAATTGGTGAAATTGCAACAGGTATTCAAGGCTTCATCTCCCGGATTAGCAGCCGAACAGACGGCGTGGGAAAACGAGGTGCTTTCACTGCTCGACTCAACAGAGCCCACCGATTTCACATGGGTTGACGATGCGCAAGCAAACGGGGGTAGAACTGAAGGTACATGGGAATTCGTCGGGAAAAATGAGGCACCCGTTTTCAGTAAACTCCTATCGCGTCGGCAAACAGCAGCACCGGAACAGACTGTCCAACACAGCTTCCGTAACGCGAATCGGACGTTTACCTTAGCAGAAGGGGACAGACTGTTTGCGTATGTCTGGCTTGATCCCGCATCACCACCAGAGACCGTTATGATCCAATGGAACGATGGAGATTGGGATCACCGTGCATTCTGGGGTGAAGACAAAATTGACTTCGGCGGGATAGGAAATGACACGCCTGCACACAAACCGATGGGACCACTACCAGCGACTGGGGCATGGGTCCGTCTTGAGGTAGATCCAGCGATCGTTGGATTGGAACCGGGAAACGTCTTGAAAGGGATGGCTTTTGCGCAGTTTGGCGGTAAGGTTTATTGGGACCTTGCTGGCATTGCAACGGCTCGCGGCTCGGCAGTAAAACATACGCATACCGAGCCGGTCATCGCAGCGATCCAGGTGGATCCAGCTGTCAGAACAACAAGCCAACGGGACCAGATCGCAGCGGCGTATCGTCGTATCACACCTGCACTTGACGGTATTCGGCATCAGATTGCGAATTTACAGAAACAGAAAACCGAACTTGAAGCAGAGATACCCTTCTCGCTGACGACTGTCTCTACGCTCCCACGGACGACCCGTGTATTACCGCGAGGCAACTGGATGGACGATTCGGGTGAGATTGTAGCACCGATGATACCGGCTTTTCTTGGTGATCTGAACATCAAAAATCGCCGTCCGAACCGCTTGGCACTCGCCCGGTGGATAGTGTCGAAAGAAAATCCGTTGACTGCCCGTGCGTTTGTCAACCGGCTCTGGGCACTCTATTTCGGAACAGGGTTATCTCGCGTCTTGGACGATCTCGGTGCGCAAGGTGAGCCGCCGGTACATCCTGAACTGCTGGATTGGCTTGCTGTGGAATTTATGGAGAGCGGTTGGAATATCAAACATATTGTGAAACTCATGGTCACTTCAAGTGCTTATTGCCAATCCTCGACATCGAACGAGGTATTGGACGAAAAGGATCCTTACAATCGCCTACTTGCGCGCCAATCAAACTGGCGGCTTGATGCGGAGACAATCCGAGATAACGCGTTGCTCTTGAGTGGGCTCCTTGTTCTTAAGATCGGTGGTCCGAGTGTGAAACCTTACCAACCCGTGGGGTACTACTCGAACCTGAACTTCCCGAAGCGTGTCTATGCTCACGATACAGGAGAAAATCAATATCGCCGTGGACTCTACACACATTGGCAGCGTACCTTCCTGCATCCGAGCATGATGGCGTTTGATGCACCGAGCCGTCAGGAGTGTACCGCTGAGCGCGCAACCTCCAATACGCCGATGCAGGCGCTGACCTTACTCAACGACCCAAGTTACGTTGAAACGGCGCGCGTCTTTGCGTCCCGGATTATCCAAGAAGGTGGTGAATCTGTTGCGGAACGTATCAACTGGGCATACCAGTGGACGTTGTCCCGTCCGCCAGTGCCAAAGGAATTGGAGATTGTGACAAATCTCTATGAAAAACATCAAGCCGAGTATATTACTAATGTTGATGCTGCTGACGCGTTGGTTGCAACGGGTGAAGCTCCGGTAATTGAAGATATCGAACCTGCTGAATTGGCTGCGTGGACTTCCGTGGCACGGGTGATATTGAATTTGCATGAGACGATTACGCGATATTAGTATTAGACCTGCGCAAAAGTGCTATTAGAGACGTTAAAAATGGCAAGAACCACCGACGAAAAGGTCAGCACTGTTCTAACGCAAAACACCTTTTGGTTTCAGGATAGAGTGTTTGAGGAAGAATATGAGGCACACATCACCCTTTTGCGTGAGACTTTGCTCGTTCTGAGAAACCAGATTCAAAACCAGGGTCTCTCCAAAGAATTACTTGAAAACCTGCTTTTGGAGAAAACAAACGGATTAAAGGTTTTATTGGCACTAACGGGTTTCTCTAATGAATCCTTTAAACGGTTGGTGAGTTTTATTCGCGTTGTTGATGATGCGGAACTTTCAAAATTTTCCTATCGCGATCAATGGCTACACGGAGCAGAATTGGATAAATCTTCTATACAAGAATGGTCTGATTCAAAAATCCAAAGCAAAATTCAAGAATGTACCAGTTTTAGGAAGGGTATTGTAAACATCTTTTATGAAGGTTCAACAATTCCTATCTTATCCAAAACTCTTCCACTCTTTGAGTTAAAAAAGTTAAGCTGGTATTTATCAAAGTTATCATGGAGGCAGTAATAACGAAGAGAAAGCAGGTATAGTAAGGTGAAAATGCGATGGTTTTGAAAAGAATGGTTGATTTTTAGCACATGAAATGGCATCCTAATGATTCAGAGAACCACCT
>JAJECD010000326.1 GCA_022822215.1 Candidatus Poribacteria bacterium
TCAATGACCGGATCGCATCCCTACTTGCAGAGATTGAAGCGTCTGTTGATTTTCCTGAGGAAGACCTCGATTTCATGAAGGTAGAGGCGCAGCTCGAATGCGCTCGCACCGTTCAAAGAGACTTAACAGTGCTTCTTGAAACTGCCGACGAAGGGAGACTCATCTCGGAAGGGGTTAATGTCGCCATATTAGGTAAACCAAATGTCGGAAAATCGAGTTTACTTAATGCACTCGTTGGAACGGCACGCGCCATCGTTACAGATATCCCGGGCACGACGCGCGACACAATTGAAGAGGCTGTTAATATCAGCGGTATCCCATTGAAACTTTTTGACACCGCTGGCATTCGACAGACAGATGATATTGTTGAACAACAAGGCGTTCAACGAAGCAGAGCCGTCTTGGATAAGGCAGAATTGTTACTTTTGATGTTCGACGCATCGCAACCTTTAAACGATGCCGATAGGGATCTCTTGCAGACAGCACAAGCGCAGCAGGCAATTCTTATCTTAAATAAGACAGACCTGCCGGTTGTGACATCAGCGGCGGCACTATTGGCACACTGCCCAAAAAAGCGGATCGTTGAGACAGCGATCCCTCAAAGTAAGGGACTCGAAGCACTAAAAACCGCCGTCTCTGAAGAACTACTGGGTGATACGTTCGTTGTCGGCGAATCACCGATTGTGACCAACGCACGCCATCAGGATGCCCTCAGGCGTGCACACGATGGACTCAATTATGCGATAGAGAGCCTCGCAAACAGTATGCCTCCGGAGCTCGTTGCTGTCGATTTGCGAATTAGTCTTGATGCCCTAGGCGACATCGTTGGCAAGACGACAACGGAGGATATTCTCGATAGGATTTTCTCTCAGTTCTGTGTCGGAAAATAATATTTGTCGAAGCGAAGAAAAAAATGAACTTTTATCGTGGTATGGTGTGTCTATTCTCTGCTGACCACTGGAGGACATTGATACTAAACACAATGCCACAAAGGAGCTACCCATGTTAGGCGCAAAACGACAGTGGTGTCCTCGCTGCCAAAGACACGTACAAACAGATCAGAAACAGTCTCATATTGGCAAACAGCGGAAACTCGTCAAAGTTGTTGTTACCTGCGGTAGGTGTCGAATAACGTTATCAAGCAAAACAACGAGTGCAGCTGCACTTGAACAGGATCAAAACGCTGCAGCTGAAGAATAGTAATGAAATTTTAGATTCGCGCATTTATCTAACACAAAAGGAGAGAAAATTATGTTTAAGCCCGTTTTTCACCGGACTGCCGCATATCTGACAGGACTTATCGTTCTGTTGCTGATCGTTGGCACAGTCCCGGCGCGCGTCGCGAGTGAAGAGATTCAATGGCGTGAATCCGTAGAGGTCACCCTCAAGGAAGCCGAGGAGACCAGCAAACCTATCATGATGGACTTCTATACCGATTGGTGAGGGTGGTGTAAGCGGCTGGATGCCGAAACGTTTACAGATGCAAATATCGTCACGCTCGCTGAGAATTTTATTTCTGTCAAAGTCAACCCGGAAGATACAGAACGTCCCATTAATGAGGAGATGCGAAGCCGATACGGGGTCGCTGGTTATCCTGCGGTTTTGTTTGTTAGCCCAGACGGCGGACTCATCAAATCTCACTCAGGCTTCCTACCGCCGGACCAATTTGCACCGGTTATGGAAGATGCTTTGAAAATAGAGTCTGAGTTTGAAAAGAAACTGGAAAAATTAGCAGCGAAACCCGATGATGGCAAACTCAACGCCGAAGTCGCACTCATCTATTTGGAACGGAAGCAGTTGGAAAAAGGTGTCCTGTTCAGCGAGAAAGCGTTTGAATACGATCCGAAAAACAGGTCGAAACTCATTCCGAAATTGCACAACCAGTTGGGACTCACTTACGGTATGCTCCTTGAAACCGCCGATGCTGAGAAGGCAGCGGAATATTTTGAAAAGTCGGTTTCTTACTTCAAAGTGCTTATAGACAAGTATCCGAACAGTGATCTCTATGAACCGGCGCAATATTACCTCGGCGTGACCTACGCGATTAAGGAGCATTATACGGACGCGATTGCTGTACTTGAAAACCTCTCACATCATGCGACTGATAGAAATATCAGGCAAAATGCTGAGGCGATGCTCGAGCGGGTCAAAGATTTGGCAAACGCCGATAAATAGTTTCCGATAGGCGCGGTCTCAGACCGCGCCTATAAACTCAGTAGCTCGGATACCTCTTCCGATGTCAAAAATCGGTACTTCCCTAACGGCAGGTGTCCTAACTTCAAAGTGCCAATCTGGATCCGTTTTAGACGGATGACCGGATGTCCCACAGCTTTGAACATCATCCGCACCTGTCGTTTTTTCCCTTCATGGATTGTTACCTCAAGCTCTGTTGAGCGCCCATCTTTGCTTATTTTTCGCCGTCTGATCTTTGCCGGTGCCGTTGTTCCACTCGGAATCTTGACCCCTTGACGCAGCGTCTGAATCACCGCGTCGCGCGGCACGCCTTTCACCCAGGCGATATAGGTTTTTTCTATCTCATGGCTTGGATGTAGCAGTCGGTAGGCGAAATCCCCATCGTTTGTAAAGAGCAACAACCCCTCGGTCTCCAAATCTAAACGTCCAACTGGATAGATTGTATCCGATAGGTCCCGAACGAGGTCCATAACAGTCGGTCTGCCGCGTTGGTCGCTGCGCGTTGTGATGCAGCCTGCCGGTTTATTTAGCATCAAATAGGTCCGATCTTTCAGCGGTTCAACGCGTTTACCTTCAAATTCAACGACATCAGTTTCTATGTCAATTGGGTATCCCGGAACCAGAATAGGTTCGCCGTTAACGCTGACAGCACCGGCGAGAATGCGCTTTTTCACTGCTCGCCGAGAGGCGATCCCTGAGGTAGCAATATATTTTTCAAGTCGCATCGTATTGGCCAAGTCATCTTTCTATGTGCCAGCCGTTATCCATGGCAATGCGCCGCAACCCGCCGTCTGGGTTAACAGCGACGGGATGCCCAAACAATTCCAGTTTGTGGGCATCTGTGTGATGGTTTCCATAGGCGTAAGAGTGGCTTAAGTCAAACCCGTATTCGGCTGCGAGTTGTTGGGTGAGTTTCGCTTTGTTTTCCGCATAAGGATGCAGCCCAATCCGTTGTCCCGTAAATCTGCCGTCAACCATCTCCAGTTGGTGTGCGACCATTAGGTCGGTCTGGAAGTACTCGTGAAACGGCTGAACGAGAAAAGATAACGACCCCGACATCAGGATAACCGTCCGTCCTTCGGCACGATGGTGATGTATCAATTTAGAAATATGAGGTGCTATGCTCGGACGCAGTGTCTCGGTGAAGCAGCGTCGGGCAATCTCGTGAACGTCCGTCTGCTCCAACCCGCGAAGGTAAATCTTGTTAGGTTTTGCTGCGCGAAGAGATTTAACTCGGAGCAGATAGGATACCCACGCCAGCAAATTCGGTATTGGGATCTCACCGTGGCTGAGCAGATACTGGAGAAAAACTTGTTCTGAGGAGAGTCGGATAATTGTGCCGTCTAAGTCGAAAATAGCACACGTCTTGGTGTCTCTCATGTTACCTGTTGCCCCAGTGCTTGCCGATATGCTTTGACGGCGGCTTCCATCCCGATGTAAAGCGCGTCTGCCATGAGATGATGACCGATAGAGACTTCAAGGAGCCCCGGTAATTCCTGCATCAACGGCAAGTTAGCGAGATTCAGGTCGTGACCCGCATTGATTCCAAGCCCTAAATCCATCGCCTTCAGTGCGGTATTCTTTAGCAACCCGAATTCGTGTTCAACTTCTGTCTCGGTTTTTGCCATAGCGTAAGGTGCCGTATAGAGTTCAATGCGATCCGCCCCGATGTCACGCGTCATCGCTATCTGCTCTACATCTGTGCCACTAAACAGGCTGACACGGATACCTGCATCTTTCAAGGCTGCGATGATCGGTTTCAACGTATTGCCGTCTTTGTGGATGTCCCAAACAGTGTGGCTGGTTATCTCACCCGCCACAACAGGGACGAGCGTGCATTGCGTCGGTTTCGTCCGAAGTACCATATCAATGAGGTCGGGTCTCGGATCGCCCTCAATGTTATATTCGATGGTGGGTGATTTTCGGGTGTTGATTTCTGTTAATCGTTCGGCGATGTCCTGAACATCTGTCGGTGTGATATGTCGTTGGTCTTCGCGCGGATGCACGGTGATGCCCTGCGCGCCAGCAGCGACACAGGTATCAACGGCGGTGCGTATGTCGGGAATATCACCACCTCGCGAGTTTCGCAGGGTCGCGACTTTGTTTACATTGACGCTGAGAGCGATCATTTTTCTTCCTTTTATGTGTTTTTATTTTTTCATCGCAGTTAGAAATTACGGGAAAATGCCCAGTTGCATATAGGATTCCGCAATTTTGTGGATGGCATTAATGAACGCCGCTGTGCGGTAATCCACATCATTATCTTTATTTTTGTATTGCATACAGGTTTCACGTATCTCTTGGTAGGCGTTTATCATCGTATCCTGCAGTCCAGAGTTTACCAGATCTTTTTCATCGGCACCGTGTATGATTTTGAGTTCATTGTCCGAAAACTGGTAGCCAGTTGCTTTCTCGACGGCACGGCGCATGGCGTGTTGCGTCTGGTCCTCGAAACGTTTGCCGAGCCTGCCGAATCGGACGTGTGACAGATTACGAAGCCACTCGAAATAGGAGACAGTGACACCGCCAGCGTTTAGGAAAGTGTCGGGTATAATCATAATCCCGCGTTCTTGAAGGATTTGATCGGCACGCTGGGTCGTTGGTCCGTTCGCAGCCTCTGCAACAATGGCGGCTTTGATGCGTGGCGCGTTTTCGGCTGTCAGTTGGTTTTCAAGTGCAGCCGGCACGAGGATATCACATTCTAATTCCAAACAGTCGTTCGGATTCTCAAAAAACTGCGTACACGGATACCCGCAGATTGATCCAGTTTCTTTACGATGCATGGCAACTTTTTCGATATCGAATCCACGTGGATCGTAAATGCCGCCGTTTCGCTCAATAATCCCCGTAACACGTGCGCCTGCTTCCATGAGGAACTGGGCAGCGTGGGAGCCGACGTTACCGAACCCCTGAACGACCACCTTTTTTCCGTGTAAACCTGGGGGAAGCCCAAGCTGCTTCATATCCTCTCTAACACTACACGCCTCTTGTAAGCCGAAGACGACCCCGCGTCCAGTAGCCTCTTTCCGCCCATGAATCCCGTTTTGTGTGATTGGTTTACCTGTTACACATGCCATGGCGTTGAGTTTATCGGGTGCCATTGTAATATAGGTATCAAGAATCCACGCCATCTCAGTCTCACTCGTCCCGAAGTCCGGTGCGGGTACGTCTATCCCGGGGCCGATGTAATTCTTCTGAATTAATTCGTAGGTATAACGGCGGGTGATACGCTCCAATTCACTTTCCGAATATTCGCGTCGGTCCAGCTGGATACCACCTTTTGCCCCACCGAATGGGACATCAACGAGCGCGCACTTGTAAGTCATCAGTGCCGCGAGTGCCATAATTTCATCTTCGTTGACAAGCGTGCTATAACGGATGCCACCCTTCGTGGGTAGAATATGGTGGCTATGTTCTGCGCGCCAACCGTGAATGGTTTGGATAGTCCCGTCGTCCCGCTTTATGGGAAATGTGAAATGACAGGAGTTGTTACAAATCTTTATCTGTTCCAAAAGCCCACGGGGATATTCGGTGAATCGGGCAGCTTTATCGAAATCCTTATTGACTTTCTGAAAAAATAAGAAACTTTCTGTCATGGTCCTTCGACCTTAATGCAGTAAGGGGCGAGGCGTTGAGACCTCGCCCTATAATAATTTAGCGTTCAAGGGCGAAACATAAGACGCTTCCCCTAAAAACCGATTTTACCGCTGCCGAATGAATTTCTGGAGTCGCGCATCTGCTTGGACTTCGCCGACATACATATCGCCCTTTGAATCTAACCATATTCCGTGTGGACATGCGAGAAACTCACCGGGGACGGTACTCCCACGCTCAGAACCCCATTGGGAGATGACCTCGCCGTCGAGTGTCATAATTGTGATACGCTGCGCTAATTCAGCGATATAGACAAGATCCTCTTCGTCGATATAGATAGTGTCTGGCTGCCGGAGGTCTCCCCACTCTTCGATGTATTCTCCATCAAGCGTAAAGAACTGGATCCGATTGTTCTCGCGGTCAGCGACCATGAGTCTATTACGTGGATCGACTCTGACGCAGTGGGGCAGATCGAATTCACCGGGTCCCGTACCGGGCTGCCCCCACGACTTAATCAGCTCACCATTAGGCGAGTATTTATGGACGCGGGCATTGCCGTAACCGTCAGTGATATACATTTCACCGTCAGGTCCGATTGCCAAGTCTGTCGGTTTATTGAAGGGTTCTCCATCTGCACCGGGTTCATCGGGTGTGCCGAGAGTCATTAGCAGCTCACCTTCCGGCGTAAACTTCCGCACGACGTGTGTGTCCCGTTCCGTGCAGTAGATATTATCGTCGGCATCGATAAAGATCCCGTGTGCGTCCTTGAGGATGTCATCACCCCAAGAGGTCAGAAAGTTGCCATCCAAGTCGAAGACGACCATCGGGTGCTCGCTCCGGCTGTAGACATAAACACGATCTTGTGAGTCAACGGCAACAGCAGGAACCCAGCCGAATTCCCAATCCTCTGGAAGTGTCCACCAATTTTCTTCTACTGTATACTGATGTGTGCCTTGTCCAAAAACCATAAGTTTTCCCCTTATTCTAAAAGGATTGGCATTTATTTTAACAGGTCTATCAGAATTTCTCAAGGGAAAATTAGGTGGCATCCGGGCTATTTCGTTTTAAGGTTTTTGTGTGATTTATAGGCAAAGTCGCGAGCATGAAGAAATCCGCAGAAACGCCCAAGCAATACGCAGAAATACCCAAGCAAAAACACTCGCTCCTACAGCGAGACAAGAATTTCATTGAAAAGTGAGCGGGTTGTCTCTGTCCATTTCCCGTAGTCCTGCAGAAAAGCCTCCACTGCAGATTTATCTTCGGTTGTTGTGTATCCGAGGCGGCGTGCCAATTGCGTCAACTCTGTCCGATTTCTCGGAAGGGCATCCAATGCCCGATCGTGGACGATCCGCAATGCATTCTCAACGCGCCTGAGGAATAGATACGCCTCCGAGAGTCCGTCCTGTTCTGCTTCCGTCAGGACCCCGATACTATGCAGTTTCTCAATGGCGAGGGGTGTGTTTTGTACGCGAATAGAAGGTTTCTCACCGCCGTGCAAGAGTTGTAGGATTTGCACAAGGAACTCGATATCGACAAGTCCACCGTATCCAGATTTGACATTCTGGGTCTTGCCGCGCCGTCTACGTCGGGTAGAAGTCGTTCGGGTCGCTTGTGCTTCCTTGCGTTGGCGTGTATGGACAATCTGAGTGATCTCCTCAGGTGTTATGGGATCGGCGTAGCAGAAGGCGTGAGCGATCTCTAAAAACCGTTTTCCGAGGTGTTCTGTGTCTCCAGCAACGACGCGCGCCCGCGTGAGTGCCTGACGTTCCCAAACCTCGGCTGTGTTATCGTAATAATTCTGATACCCCGCCAACGATAGCGCGATCGCACCGCCTGTGCCGTGCGGACGGAGCCGTAAGTCGATTTCATAAATACCCATGCCTTGGTCCCCAGCGAGTCGTTTTACTAACTCTAAACCGATGGTTGAGAAATAGTCGGCGTTTGACATGCCTTGTGTTGTTTCACCGGCTGCGGAATAGACGTACATAACATCCAGGTCCGAGCTGAAGTTCAATTCACGACCGCCGAACTTGCCCATCGCAATAATTGCGAAGGTGACGGGTGTTCCATCGGGTGCAAGCGGTGTGCCGTGTGCCTCGCGCATCTCTCCTTCAATTTCTGGGTAAATCGTTTGCAAGACGGCTTCGGCTAAATCGGAGAGTTCTTCGGTCGTTGTGGGGAGTGTCGCATTGCCAAGGATGTTACGTAGGGCGATACGCCAGATCTCGTCGTTCTTATATCGCCGGAGCATACCTAACTTTCTGCCTTCTGGTGCTTGTGCCACAATCTGCAACACCTCTTCTTGCTTCTCGGTGAGGGTCTTGGAGCGTTCTACCAATGTCGGGACGGTCAGTAGATCGAAAAGTTCAGGACTGGCGATGAGCATGTCAGCGAGGTACAGGCTGCTCCCACAAACGCGCGTGAGTACTTCAAGTGTTGACGGTTTTTCAGCGAACATTGTATAGTAGCTGCTCCGCGCACCGACTTTGTCTGTGAATGCTGAAAGATAACGGAGTGCCATATCCGGGTTCGGGGAATCACGTAAGACGCTGAGGAGCGTTGGTGCGAGTTTAAAGAAGGTCCGTCTGACATTCGGGGAGAATTGGATGCCGTCGCCCCCATTCGCGAGCTGTCTTAGGAGACGTTGCGCCTCTCTTGCATTTTCAAAACGGAATGTACTTAAGAAGGTCTCAAGTTGTTGTGAATCCTCTTCAGAAAGTAGGATTCCGATGTCAAGTCCCTCCGCAGATTCAATCGAAGTCGTTGTAATCTTCCGAAAAATAGCGCGGACCTGTTCCGTGTGACGGCGATAGTCCGCACGAAATGTTGCCAGTGCATCAACTTCTGAGGTGTGTGGGTAGCCCACGCGTCGGGCGAGTTCCCGTGCTTCGGTTGCCCCTTCAGGGATAGCGTAACGCTGCTGATCCGCCTCAATTTGAATGCAATTCTCAACAGTGCGTAAGAACCGATAAGCAGCCGTGAGCGCATCGGCGTCTTCTGGGTCGAGGAGTCCGTTCTCCTTCAGTGCCGCGATTGCTTCCAGTGAATTGTGTGAACATAGCGACTTACGCTTGGCACCGTGGATCATCTGAAGACATTGAACGGTGAACTCTATATCACGAATCGCGCCGGGACCCAGTTTTACATGCGTCTCAAGATTCGCACCTTCATTGACGAGTCGTTCTTCTATTCGGGCTTTTGTGCGTCGGATGTCTGCCTTAATCTCAGTGAGTGTCACACCGTCTAAATAGCGTTGATAAACAAACGGTTGGATCATACGGATGAACGCTTCACCAAATGCCATATCTCCAGCGACAGGACGCGCTTTGATGAGTGCCTGACGCTCCCAGAGATCGCCCCAGCCCTCATAGTAACTTTCGTAACTCTCGATGGAGCGGATAATGACCCCTGCGCTACTTTCAGGACGCAAACGGATGTCAACCCGAAAGACATAGCCGTCTGATGTTATCTCGCTCATCGCCTTGATTATGAATTCGCAGAGACGCGAGAAGTATTCGG
>JAJECD010000202.1 GCA_022822215.1 Candidatus Poribacteria bacterium
ACGGCGTTGCGCCTGCAAATTTTAGAAAGACTAATGCAGACGCAACTGGAAAAACCGTTTCGTTAGGCTCTGCCGTAAACAGGGATGGCAGCGCCGTTAATGACGGAAGCATCATCGGAAGTCAGGAAGCATATCACCTTAGCAACATCGGCAGGGGCGACCCAGCGGTCGTGTTCTTCGTCTGGCATAGCTTCCCGATTCATAGGTGTGTCCATAACGCTTGGCATAATGGCGTTGACATTGACACCCGAATCCATCACTTCGGCAGCCAATGACTCCGTTAAGGTGCGGACACCACCTTTCGAGACACAATAGGCACTCAATCCCGCTTCACCTTTTAATCCGGCACGGGCAGAGACGTTAATGATCTTCCCATATCCCTGTGCAGTCATGTCAGGGATCGCCGCCTTGCAGCAGAGAAACACGGATTTCAGGTTGAGGTTCATCATGAAATCCCACCTATCTACTTCCAGTTCCGCTGTTGGGATCCCTCCAACAAACCCACCGACGATATTTATCAAGACATCCAATCGATCAAATTGGAATAGAAATTCCTTAATAGTGTTCTGAACTTCGGCTTCCTCGGTAACGTTTGCGTATAGGAAGGTAACGTCTTCGCTGAGTTCTGGATTAGACTCTTTGAAGCGTTCAACTTCGTTCTCAAACAGATAAGTAACGGCAACAGTGTCGCCTTGAGCGAGGTAGGCTTTGGTGACAGCACTCCCCAATATACCGGTGCCGCCGGTGATGAGGACGTTTCGATTCTGTTTTGCCATTTTTAAAGTCTCCAGTTAGTTTAGTTGTTTCGGATACAGTTCACAAATATATTATTCCGTGACCCCAATACCGGGACATTCTGGTAGTATGAGTTTACCTTTATCAAGCGTTACACCGGTATACGGATCGTTCACGATAAGCAGATTGCCATCCAGATCTGCGTAATCCACGAGCGGGGTTAAATGCGCAGCAGCGGTGATACCGAGTGAACTCTCTATCATACAGCCAATCATGATGCTCAAACCGTGTGTGCGTGCAACGTGTATCATCCGGTGTGCCTCAAGCAACCCACCACATTTCACAAGTTTGATATTGATACCGTCAACGCACTCAGCAAGCATCGGAATATCACTTGCACGTTTGACGCTTTCATCGGCGATAATTGGTAACTCGGAGTGCTCGCGGACAAATTTGAGTCCTGCCAAATCATGCGGTTTGGTCGGCTGCTCAATCAATTCCACACCGTACCGCGCAAGTTCACGAATTTTACGAACCGCCTCTTTCGGTGTCCATGCTGTATTTGCGTCAACATAGATAGGTTTATCCGTTACGTTGCGGAGTGCCTGAATTATCTCAATATCGCGAGGCGTACCGAGTTTGACCTTCAGAATCGGATACGCCTCCTCAGCCTGTTTGGTTTTCGCTGCCATCACCTCAGGTTCATCCAGTCCAATTGTAAACGATGTATAGGGCGTTTTATGTGGATTGAGACCCCAGAGTTGATAGAGCGGCACGCCTAATTTTTTACCGAGCCGATCGTAAAGTGCCATATCAATAGCGGATTTTGCCGCATAATTACCGCCGAGTGTCGCCTCAACTGTCGCCATGACATCATGGATGGCATCAAGATCGTCGGGGAGTTCTGGTCCAATCGTCTCCAACGCCACACGAACCGTCTGAACGGTTTCACCGTAAAACCGTGCCGGCGCCGCTTCACCGATGCCACCCTCAATCTCTACAGAGATAACCTGTCGGTATGCGTCTGTTGCGCGGCGCGCAATCTTGAATGGATGCTGGAGCCGCAAATCTGTAATTCGAGATATAATATCCATCGGATTTCTACTCGGGACGGCACACGGCGTGTGCCTACTACTTTTGCTGATCTTCTAAATATGCGATAAAACGCTTCTGTTTTTCCGAATCAACTTCTGTCCCTGCCTTCAGAAAAGTCCAAGCACCGAAGAAAATAGCGTGTGCCTCTTTTACGACAGCGGCATCTGGATGATTTAAAGTTCTGATTTCAAGCACCATCGCCATCTTGTTCGTCTGCTGGATTTCAGGAGTTGTCCTATCTTGAACAGTAGCAATCGGAGTCTCAAAAGGAGTCTCTCTAAACTGCTCAAGTATTCGCTTCAAAAAGGTCTCTGTCCCCTGATTGCCTCGATAGTGTGCTGCAACCAAAGCGGGTTGTCCTTTACGCCACTCTTCGTGATTAATCTGCAGGTAATATCCGTTCCTCTCAATAGCATTCACCACCTCTATCCTTTTCTTCAAGGACCTTTCTACCCCAGGGGTATGAATATTATAGACCTCTGCCCCAGCAAGCACCAACATCTGCTGCAGGGTTTCGATGAGTTGCTTGGTGGCGGGTGCATCGCTTTTTGAATCAAGAACGATGACTGTTGAAGCAAATACGCCATCTGCAATAGGATAGAGTTCGGATTTGATAACCGTTGCCTGATTCGGTTGAATCCGGGTTTTGTGTTCCTCTGGATAGTATCCTATCTTAGAGATGTGAAGTGTTGTTTCGGTCTGACCAGAGGCTTCCGATGCTGGATTGGTCATGATGAAAAAGTGGCCCCCAGCATCTGTAGAAGCAGTTAACCCTGAATCAGTTTGCAATTGCACGTCTTGAAGTGGCTCACCCGAATTAGCGTTAGAAACGTGTCCTTGGACAATCGTGTTATCGGTGTCTTCAAAGCGGATCGTCAGGGGCAGATGCGTCTGTCTATAAGCGACTTCTACCGTCGCTGTACCCGGCACATCGGGTGCGTGGAGATAAAATTGCGCTGCGCCACGCTTTGAGAGTTGGCGGGTCTCTGCGAGCACCCCATTTGACGTTCGCGCCGCTATGGGTTCATCGTCAGCAATCGGCATCCCATCCGCGTCGCGGACAGTTGCGGAGATGCCGACATAACTTTTCCCATCAGCAGGGAGCGTCTCTGTCCATGCGCTAAGTTGTATCTGCGCCGCCGGGGGTGCTACCTTAAACCATTGCGGAACAGGTAGACTGTGATTCCCGTAGTAGTTCACCAGTTCAGTATGGACGAAATGGATGCCGTTTGAAAGGGGTTCTTCAATAGCAACCGTAATCAAATCTGCCTCGCGATCGTAGTGATGCGGAACAAGCACATTATCAATTTTGACACGGATAGTGTCCGTAAAAACCTGCTGACGCTTCAACATCCATGCACCGCGTTCATGCAGACCATCTTTAACCCGAATTTGGAGGCGTGGGGTTTTTGTTTCAACGACAGATTCATGCTGTGGGTTTACTAAAACGCCCTTCGGAAATCCGCCCTCAACATAACGGGCAAGACCAAGAAAGTAGCCGTCCGCCTCCTTCCTGAGATAGCTGTCATCCCGCAGCCGTGCTTCCTCCTCAGGGTTCGAGAGAAAAGATGCTTCGCATAAGACAGCTGGACATCGGGTTAGCCGCAAGACACCGAAGCCTGAAGCGGTTACTAATTTGTCCGAATAAAGCCCCGATGCTGGCGAGGTCGGTAACTGAAGCGCGTCCGAAACGCCTTGTTGGATATATCGGGCGAGATCAAGGCTGTGGCGTGCGTCATCCGCATCGCCGTGATACCAAGTAGAGGTATAATTAACCGTGGGATTATCAATGCCGTTGTGGTGCAGCGAGATAAAGAAATCTGCCCCACTTTCATTCGCAATCTGACTCCGCATTGGCAGACTCACATAAGAGTCATCGACCCGCGTCATGATAACAGTAACGCCGGCTTTTTGCAATATTTCACGTAGGTAGAGAGCCACCTGCAGATTAACTTCAGCCTCACGAAGTCCTGTTGGCCCTCGTTTGTAATCTTGGATATGCCCCTGCCCGCCGTGTCCTGGATCCAGACAAATCTTGAAGCCTTTGAGGTATCGAGCATGTGGCGGGAACTCGATGTGAGGCGGTTGCTGCGGTTCGGTAATGTCTTGGCGGCGGGAACAACCAACGAATAGGAGAAAAACTGCGAAGATCAGGAAAACTTTAGAAAAGAGACGCATCATGGGTACTGAGTTGTGTCCCTATAAGTCGTGTCTATCTCGGAAAGGTGCGCCGCGTCGGCGGGATCGCGGGCTACCGAGGATTTCTCGGAGAATGATCCCTTGACGAAACGTCCTCGGTGACAAATCCAGCAGTCCCGTAGCAGGGACGGAGCGTATCCCGGCTGGAGATTGGACAGGCACGGGAGGCGGTTGTGGTCCCTCAACGGGTTCCTGAACGTCAACAGGTTCGGGTTCTTCAACAATTGGCGGTTCTTCTGTTTCTTCCTGCAGTATCATGTCTTCCAGCTCCGTCTCAAACGGAAAATTTTCCATAAAAGGCGGTGGGGCCACATCGCCCTCTGGCGCGGCATTTTCGTCAGCTGTTCTTTCCACGTTCTCTTGCGTTCTGCGCCGACGATTGCCTAAGACAAACGTCAAAATCACGATAAGCAAAGGGATGAGCATCTGGATGATATTTTCCATCAATTTTCTCCTTCAAGCCCAGAGAGGCGTGCGATTTACGACAATCCAAGGGAGTGTGCAGAGCGGGTCGTGTCCATCTCCTGTGTGCCACCCGGCGACGCAATAGATTGACGCATCTCCGTATCAGCGAGTATATTGCGGAGTGTATAATAATCCATAACGCTCATTCTCCCAGAATCAAACGAGTCTGCTATGGAAAGCGGTATCTCCGCCTCTGCTTCAATCAGTCGAATCGTCATCTCCTCAACGAGTGCCTTGTTCTCTTCCTCTTCAGCCTCCGCGCGAGCCCGCCGTTCTTCCGCTTTCGCACGTGCGATCTTAAGCTCAGCCTGCGCTTGGTCGGTCTGTAATTTAGCACCAACGTTCTCACCAACATTTATATCGGCAATATCAATGGATAGGATTTCAAAGGCGGTACCGGCAGATAAGCCTTTGGCAAGGACTGTTTCCGAGATGAGGACCGGATTTTCCAAAACCTGCTTGTGGCTTGCCGCCGAGCCGATAGTTGTGATAATCCCTTCCCCGACTCTGGCACGGATAGTATCTTCAGTAGCACCACCGACCAACCGGTCAATGTCAGCCCTCACCGTAACGCGCGCCTTTACAATCAACTGGATACCGTCGCGGGCAACAGCCGTAATACCCTGGTTGGCGTCGTTTCTCTCTGGGATGTCAATAACCTCTGGTGTAACACTGACCTGAACGGCTTGCAAAACGTCGCGTCCGGCAAGATCGATCGCAGCAGCTTGGGCGAAACCGAGGTCGATGTTGGCTTTGTCTGCAGCGATGAGCGCTGCCACAACACTACTAACGCGCCCACCAGCCAGATAATGCGCCTCAAGGTCATCAAGAGACAAGGTTAGCCCAGCCTTCGTTGCATTAATCTGCGGCTCCACAATGGTAGCAGGCGGGACTCGGCGTAAGCGCATTGCGACGAGATCGAAAATGCCCACCTTTACACCCGCCGCTATAGCAGTAATCCACAAACCTATAGGGACAAGCCAGGAAATAATAATGATGAACAGTATAAGTAGAACAGCAATAATGGCTATCATTGTTGGTGCCATGTTTATTTTTCTCCATTGCTACAGCGCGACCATCAGGTCGCGCCTACAAGTCAGTTAATTATTGATCGGTCACATTCAAGCTGCCTTCACGGAAAGCCGTCGCAAGTGCGCGCGGGACCTGGGCTTCAGCTTCAACAACCCGTGCCCGTCTCTCTTGGACATTGGCAGTCATTTCCTGTTTTCGGGCGACCGCCATGGCGCGCCGTTCTTCCGCTTTTGCCTGTGCGACAACAAGGTCAGCCTCGGCTTGTTCCGCTTGGAGTTCCGCACCGATATTTTTGCCAACGTTAACATCAGCGATATCAATAGAAAGGATTTCAAAAGCAGTACCGGCATCAAGACCGCGATCGAGTACGGTTTTTGTGATGATATCGGGGTTCTCCAGAACATCTTCATAGGTCTCAGAGGCACCGATAGCACTAATAATCCCTTCCCCGACGCGCGCGATGATCGTCTCTTCACCAGCACCCCCGACGAGTCGATTGATGTTCGTCCGGACTGTGATACGGACAGTGGTTATCAACTCCACGCCGTCCAAAGCGAGCGCACTGATGCGAGGTGTCGTAATCACGCGCGGGTTAACGCTGACCTGAACCGCCTCAAACACATCACGTCCAGCCAAATCGATCGCCGAAGAACGTTGAAAAGAGAGCTCAATTCTCGCTTTGTCCGCCGCGATAAGCGCGCTAACAACATTAAGGACATTACCACTTGCAAGGTAATGCGCCTCTAACTCCGCGGTGGTTAATTTTAACCCTGCCTTATGCGCACTGATTAGCCCCTTGGCAATAATATTCGGATTGACTCGCCTTAAACGCATCCCAATCAGATCGATAATCCGAAGTGGAACGCCTGCAGCGATAGCGGCAATCCAGAGTCCAATCGGAACAAACCAAAAGAACGCGATGATAAAAATTAGGACAACAAGGGCAATTCCCCCCGTAAAAACATCCATTATTTCTCTCCTACCTATTTGGCTGTCAGCAGTTGGCTATCAGCGGTTAGCAGTCGGTCTGTGGCTATGTAAGTGATTCCTACTACCACAAAGGGGTTACCGAAAACCGAAAACTGAAAACCGATAGCCAATACACCAATAACCATTCTATTGTAAACTACGAACGACAACACGACTACCTTCGACGAAAATCACTTCAATCTCAGTTTCTGGCGGCACAAATTCGCCTTGTGTGACAATATCCACGCGGTGTCCGCCGATCAATGCCGCACCAGCCGGTCTCAAAGGGGTGAGTGTCTTACCAGATTTCCCGATCAGATCCACCAATTCGGAGGGCGGTGCCTGAAAGCCAATTTCTTTGTTTTCGGTAGCACTCAAAATGAAGGCTTTGCCAGCTGGCGTTGAACGCATCACAGAGAATGCTATGATTGCCAATGGGATAACCGCCACAAGCGTTATGCCCGCATAAGTCAACGCAGTCTGAAATCCGAACTTCCACCATGCGACCCCGATGCCTATCAGCACCAGCAAGCAACCCGGCACGCCTGCAGCACCGAATCCGGGAAGAATCAATAACTCAATAAATATCAACAGAATCCCAAGACCGATGAGGAAAATTAGAAACCACATAGTTGTTACCTCACACTAAGCACCCTTACAATACATAGCACCCGGTCCTCCACATAGGCCCATCAACGAAACAGGTAGCATTAGGAATCTTCAACCGCTTCTACAAAGACCTTAGAGCCTTCCACCTCTATCACTTTAATGTCGCTGTTCTGCGGAATAAAATCGCCAGTCGTGACGACATCCACCCGTTGATTAGCGATTCTTGCTGTCCCGGCAGGACGCAAGGGGGTCAGTGCAGTGCCAGATTTTCCGAGATAGTCCTGAAAATTCTCAAGACTGGAGGCATGGTACCCCATCTCTGTGTCCATGACCGTTGACAGCGCAAATCTTCGGAAAAGTTGGGTTTCAGGGAGATAAAGGACAGCAAGGATAATCATGCCTGCACTTAAAATCACGGATACTGAAAGCCATAGGACTGCGGTCCGAAAGTCGTAAGCTTTGTCGAAAACGAAAAAAACGCTCCCTAACATGAGTGTGATGCCCAAAACACCGGCAATACCGAAACCCGGGATGACGAAAATTTCCAAGGCGATGAGCCCAACACCGATAAGGAAGAGTAGGAATGCCCATTCAGCCCCAATCTTGGTCAGCATGTGTCCGCCGAAAAACAGCCCAACACACAGAAGTCCGATGAATCCAGGAACTCCGAAACCGGGGGTGCGAATCTCTATAAAGATACCGAGAATGCCCAACGAAAGTAGAAGTGAACTGATGACGGGGTTTGTGAGAAAGAAAACGATCCTATCCGCCAAGGTTGCCTCAACTTCAACGACGCGGGCACCTGCGAGCGTTTTCAGCGGCGTGACTTCCGTAAAACCGTCCTCGCGTTGCCGTCTCGCGATACCGTCCTCAGTAAGGGGCAGCTTGGTTCCAGCGACATCAACGATCTGATATTGCGCTAATAGTTCTGTGAGGGTCTCGGCTTGTGCGTCCGCGAAATCGTATTCGAGTGCTTGTTTAGTAGAGAGCGTGAGGAGTTTGCCTTGGGCACAGAGGATTTCCATCTGTTCACCGTCTTCTTCTCGTGTGATGTATTCTTCAGGTAGGAGCTTGACGATCTGTCCATCTGGGAGTTTGACGAGAACGAGTTCTTTATCTACCATGGCTTCAGCGATATCGGGATTCCGATTCTCCCGCTCAGCAGTTGCCCGAATAGTGCCTTGGATATAAGAGATGGCTTTTTCACCGACCTCTTGTCCTTGAATATCAACAGGTGCCGAATCGCCAATTGTTCCGCCTGAAGTCATCACAATCTGGTTACACGCGATAGAGATCATAGCACCTGCAGAAATAGCCTGTCGATTCACAAAAGCGATCGTCGGCACCTGCGTATTTTGAATGGATCGGATAATATTCACGGCAGAATCGACTCTACCCCCCGGTGTATCTACATCGAAGACAATAGCATCGGCACCGGCATCCTCAGCGACCTTAATGCCATCACTGATGTAAGTCCCAAGACCACTCCCGATCTCATTCCGAATATCAATCACGTAAACCAGCGCGTTGTCTTGAGCGGACAGATCGCCTCTCATGAAGAGGCATCCGATTAAAAGGAGCACACACCCTATAAGAACTATTTCGCGTCTCATGACTACACTCCTTACTCCCACCTTTGTTGGAATTACCGATTTTATATTTTTTGACTATGACATGTTTTTGGCACTACAACTTAAAGGTAATTATATCTTAAGACATCCCTGTGCGTCAAGGTGTATTGTAATTTAGTCATTTGGATGCGAATTCTTCCTGAATCCACGCGTGCAGGACA
>JAJECD010000183.1 GCA_022822215.1 Candidatus Poribacteria bacterium
TAATGGCGATACTACAAACTGAACAGCTTAACTACTTGAAACTATCGTTTTTCCAGCTTTCCACTGAATCCCTAGAGGAAGGGAGGCGCATCATATCGTGGTTTGGATTAAACGGTTAAGAGTGGCTTGCTATTGGGGACAGTACGATTTGTGATGGCAACTCTTGGGTCTCTGTTCTTGATTGTCTTGACAGTCAGTATACGTGCCAGTTATACTGATAATAAACCAATAGAAAAGCCTGTGAGGGAGAAAAGCCGATGAAACTCAAAACTGCTATATTTTACCAAATTGTCCTTTTCAGCTGGCTAACCGTTCTGTTGTCCACGGTTGCATGGGCGGAGGAAACTGCTATCCCTAGTGAGCAACTAGGCGCTATTTTTCCTAATGCAAGCGACTTTGTAGAGAAGAAGTCGGACTTAACACCTGAAAAGATTGCGTCCATCGAGGCGGAGATTGAAACGGAGCTGCGTCCTGAGGACCTTAAACCGACATTCTACATCGCTGTCGATGAGAACAAAAAGCCAGTGGGATTAGCGTTGTTCGTAGCGGTCGAAGGTCCAGGCGGAATCATCAACGGTAGTGCAGCGTTGGACATGACGGGAAAGGTGGTCAAGGTCCGGGTCTATAAACACAGTGAAGCTGCTGGAATCGCCGATGAAAAATTTCTCGCACAATTTAGTGGCAAAGGGATTGTGGATAAATTTGAGGTTGGCGAGGATATCGAACCGCTTGCCGGGGAGGAGGCTGCCTCTCAAGCGGTCGCTCTGATCCCGAAAAAAATGCTTGCGATCAGCTATGCCCTATTCCTGAAAAGACCGGCGGAAGCTGACGAAGATGTTCCAGAGACGATTGAGCCCGAAGACCTGAAAGAGGTCATGGCGATGATGATGGACGAATATGATCTTATCCGGACGTACTTTCAGGTGGAGGCAGGATCACGAGATACCCAGGATAAGAAAGCAGCAGTACAGGCGGTAAAACGACTTGTGCGCCATGCAGAGTTCATCACTTATTTTGAGCCGCCGAAGAATCCAAATAACACAGAAGAATATGGTTACCTACAGAAACAGTTCCACGATGCTATCCAAGCATTTGCTCAAGCGCTTGAAGCCGAAGGGGTTTCTGAGAAGACCCAAAAGCAGTGGCAGGAGATTATCGATTTGGTGGATAAAGCCCATCTCCGCTTCAGCGTGGAGGAGATTGACCTCGACGAGTACTAAAACTAGGAGGCCTTGATATGAGGGACGTTCCGGAGGAAGGGCAGAAACGACGCACCTTTTTTAAGGTTTGTATGGCAATCATTGGGGGTCTAATTAGTTTGGCGATGGCTGTGCCGCTGGTAGGATTTGCCATTTCACCTGCCTTTAGGAAGACCGCAAAGAAATGGGTAGACCTCGGTATTGTCGATCTGCTCAAGGGGAGTCGCTACAAAAAAATCAATTACGCTTTTCAAGCCAAAGACGGTTGGATTGAGACTAATAAGAAACGCTCTGTCTATGTGACCGATCAAGGGGACGGACAATTTGTGGTGTTTTCGCGTGTTTGCTCCCATCTGGGTTGCCTTGTGCGGTGGGATGAGGGGAAAGATCAGTTCTTCTGTCCTTGTCACGGAGCGGTCTTTGATAAGTCGGGAAATGTCGTCGCCGGTCCGCCACCCCAGCCGTTGGAGCAGCTGCCGGTCAAGGTGGAAGATGGGGTCTTATATGTCAGGGAATCTTGACTTGCCTAAACGCTAAACCTTATTGTTAAGACATCGCCATCCGATACACGATAATCTTTGCCCTCCAGCCGTAGTTGCCCATTGTCTCGTGCTTCCGTTAAGCTCCCACAGTCCACCAGATTCGCCCATGGGATAGTTTCTGCTCGGATAAATCCCCGCGCCATATCCGTATGAATGGTTCCCGCCGCATCTAGTGCGGTCATCTCACTTTTGAGCGTCCATGCCCGTAATTCGTCAGAAACGACGGTGAAAAAGGTTATCAGTCCGAGGGTACGGTACGAGGCATCAATTACGCGCGCGAGCGCGGACTCGCTGAGTCCCATTTCAGCGCGAAAGAGTTCTGCTTCCTCCGCCTCCAGCCGTGCCAGCTCCATCTCCAGTCTTGCGGACAGCGTAATGATTTCAATTTGGCGTTTGGACGCTGCGAACCGGGCACGTATCTCTTCCGCGCTATCTAACTTATCCTCGCTGATATTGAGTATCAACAGCAACGGTTTTTGGGTCAAGAATCCGTACCCCCGTATTGACTGCTCATCTTCAGGCGAGAGCGATAATTCTCGAATAGGGGTGCCCCCTTCTAGCGCTTCCTTACATCGCTCCAACACCGTGCGTTCATGGACTAAGGTTGGAATGTTCTGGGTCCGAAGCTCTCGGACTAGCCGATCTAATCGGTTGTCGATGATTCCCAAATCCGCAAAGGCGAGCTCGATGTCAATGGTTTCGATATCCCGCTCTGGATTTATGTTCCCATCAACGTGCGGGACGGTGTCATCTTCAAACACGCGTACAATGTGTGCGAGGGCGTCGACCTCACGCAGCTCGGCGATAACCCCCGTTTCCAGCCCTTCTAGTGCAATATCGCCCTTGGATACACCAGCGATATCCACATAATCGATGCTTGTTGGCGTAATGCGCTTCGGTTTGAAAACTTCAGCCAATGCTGCCAACCGTTCATCGGGCACTTTTACCGAACCGATGTTCCAGCCCTTTTTGGCGGCGTAGGTTCCTGTTTCTGCGTCGGATTGTGTCAGTGCATTGAAAAGAGACGTTTTTCCGACATAAGGAAGTCCAACAATGCCAATTTTCATTCATGAAACCTTCTTTCTACGTGTCCAGCCATGATGCAGACAAAAATTGTTGAAACGTGCAGAGAGTTGCCTCCGTTGCTGAAGTGGGATACAATTGATCCGTGCTAAATGACTACGACTACGATAGGGAGAACAGATGAGATTTCAAGAAAAATCGGTTATTGTAACGGGAGGGGCTTCAGGCATTGGAAAAGCAACCGCCACACAGTTAGCCTCCGAAGGGGCAAATGTTGTCATCGCCGACGTAGCCCCTGATGGTCAAGCTGTTGCACAACAGATCAGCCAAGAAACCGAAAACCAGGTGTCTTTTGTTCAAGCCGATGTTTCAAACGCGGCGAATGCAGACCACCTTATCCAAGAAACCCTACGGCAACACGGTAGACTGGACATCCTGCACAATAACGCGGGGATTCTGGTTGTTGGTGACGTTACCACTATACCGGAATCCGACTGGGATAGGTGCATCGACATCAACCTAAAAAGTGTGTACCTCGTCTCCAAATA
>JAJECD010000207.1 GCA_022822215.1 Candidatus Poribacteria bacterium
TCACCGAAGGTGATTTCTTGGAGCAAGGTGGTGGAGATGCCTTCTTTAAGAGTGGTACGATTAATAACACCATCGGTAAAATCACCGGTGTGCAGGGGGTCCAACTCTCCAAGGGTGATATGAACAGATACGGAACACTCCTCTCTGTGAGGTTCACAGCCATCGCAAATGGAGAAAGCCAATTAACCGTGGATAACTTCCAAGCGGGTTCCAGTAGAGGGGAAAAGATTCCCGCGACTCCATCGGAAATTACACTTGTCGTTGGAAGTACTGCCCCCGCTGCCCCTGTGCTTCGTCCTGAAGAGACTGCCTTGCTCACAAACTATCCGAATCCGTTCAATCCGGAGACGTGGATACCTTATCAACTCGCTGAAGCTGCCGAAGTCACGGTGCATATCTATGCTGTGAGTGGTGCATTGATTCGGACGTTGGCTTTGGGACATCAAACCCCCGGTGTCTATCAGAGTCGGAGTCGTGCGGTGTATTGGGATGGAAAGAACGAAGTAGGTGAGTCGGTCGCAAGCGGTATCTATTTCTATACGCTGACTGCAGGTGATTTCACTGCTACCCGCAAAATGCTTATTAGGAAGTAAATCGGTGCTTACAAATACAGAATGTTCTAAAGTCTGTCAAGTTGCGAGGTTGTTTCAAAACAGCCGCCAACTTTACAGACTTGCGAACTTTCTTTTACCCGGCACTATAATAACCCAGAAAGGCAATATCGCGTAAACCGCGGAAAAGTTGGCGACGGATGCCGAAACGACTCTGTGCCCAACTGTCTATATATCTCACTGCGTCCCCCGTGTCGAGTCGTGTAAAGACGCACAGTTTTCCGATGAAAAGCAGCGGACCCCATTGAAATAGATGGATGCCAAGGCGGATCCGAGTCCGTAGAGGTTTGGGCAACTCCTGAACGAACGCATCAATCCTAATGATCGGTAGCTCCAATGCCGGGTCGTTTGGGGGCCCAATCATATAGTAACACACGGATCTGAGGATATTGTGTTCAACTTGTGTGAAGAAATAAGTGTCGTTTAGAGTTGCTTTAGGCATCGGCTTGCTCATTCGATAGCGATTCGCACAATTCGCGTGCTTCTGTCACCGGTTCCGCTTCACAAGGACGGATTTCCAATACCTTCAACATCTCTGTGGGCAGCGCAGCAAAGATTTCGTCCCATTCGAGGTCCCCTGTGCCCGGTGGATGGTATGCCCGGAGCCCTTGTAGGTCGTGCAGGTTCACACCAACGAGGTGTTCCGAGTAGTGCTCAAGCCATGTATCCGCCCAACAAACGCCGAGTTTTTCCTGTAACGCGGCGTGTCCAACATCGTGCCAGTAGCGCATCGGGCTGCCGTAGAATTTCTCAAAGAACAATCCAACTTCGTCGAAATTCGGGATTTGATAGTAGTGCGGACGGTTTTCGATAGCGATACAGAGTGCCATCCGCAGCGCAGATTCATTGAGCGCATCGAGACTCCGTAGAACCGCGTCTTGGTGTTTGGCTTCTTTGCGCTTTCGCCATTCAGTGGCTTCTGTCACTTTCTGACCAAAGGCTTCAAATTCACGCTCACCGTAATCGTAAAGTTCTGTCATCAGGTATGACCGGTCGTAAGTATCCACCTCGCCGAGATGCAGAACGACGATTGGCGTTTCCAATTCAACGGCGAGTTCCATTGTCTGGATCGTGCGTCGGACCGCTTCTTGTCGTTCATCCGCATTCAGACTGGAAAGTGAAATTCTGTCCGCTTCTGCCGCTGTTTGAGGTGTTCTTGGAAGGATGGGACAAAAATTGTGAATCGAGCAGGGCGGGTTTTCACGGAGGTATGGCTTGAGTTGTTCCACCTGATCCGGTGTGAGATGTCTACTCAATTCGAGTTTCTCAAAACCCAGCGTTTTGAGTTCATCAAAGAGTGCGGCACCGTCTGACTGATTCAAGGCATTCCACATTGTCGAAATTGCTAACATATTTATTGGTTGTCGGTCATCGGTTGTCGGCATTCATACCGTTGATTTTCTAAAATTGTTAAAAAATCTATTTGAGGTTATGAGAGGTTTGTTAACGATTCAGTATCTGCAAGGACAACGGACGCAGCAGCTCAGAAGCAATCGTTAAAAATAACTTTCCGTCCTTCAACTTTCAGTTTTCCTTGTGCGTACCATCTAATCACTTTCGGATAGAGTTTATGCTCCTCAATCTGAATTCGATTGTGTAAGCTCTCCTCGTCGTCCGTATCCAAAACCGGGACAGCCGCCTGCGCGATGATAGGTCCAGAATCGACACCTTCATCAACAAAATGAACAGTGACACCCGCAATTTTTACACCATAAGCCAAGGTATCAGCAACCGGATGCGACCCTGGGAATGCGGGTAAGAGCGTCGGATGAACGTTAATAATGCGATTCTGGTATTTTCGGACAAACGGGGGTTGGAACAACTTCATGAAGCCTGCAAGCACAATCAGTTCTGCGGCGTAATGTTCGATAAGTTTTGAAATTTCTGCGTCAAAATCGACGCGATTCTCAAAATCTTGGGTCCTAACAACGTGTGTTGGTATACCAGCACTTGCTGCACGTGTAAGGGCATACGCCTTCCGCCGATCACTAATGACAACTGCGATGTCAATGCCGCTGGTTTCGTCTTGATGTAGTTGCTCAATGAGAGTTTGGAGATTTGTTCCGCTCCCTGAAGCAAGGACTGCGATTTTCAATTTTTTAATTGATTGCTCCTGAGCTGCCCTTCCGTGGTCCGGGCAGATGTCCAATTGTTCCTGTATTGTAGCATAGGCTGTTAGCCTGTGCCACGCGACGGACGGTCTTTAGAAAGCCCACACGCGGCTTTCTCCCGCCCAGACCTAATCGTTAAAAAACTTTACCAATACAGATTGTTTGTTGTGTGTCCTTCCGGGATAGGCACCCAAACGCCACCAGTTTTGTTCGCGACTTGCTGCTGGAAATCGTCGTAAGTGCCAACGACGCTGACGAGAACACGTTTTTGCTGTAACATTTGGATAATTGCCAAGGGTGAGTATTCACCATCTGCAGGTTCATCTGTAATTAGGATGAAATACGGCTGCGCATTCGAGCGGAGTTTAAGCCGCCGGAGCCCCTCAGCAACAGCGTCTAACAACATTTCGTTTTCTTGGCACGGCAATTCGACAATTTTCCGAATCTGGTCGAGTGTCTGTGGCGGGTTGAATACGTTCACAATGTTCACCGATGCCCGCGATCGGAAACGCACCACACCTATCTGGTAATCTATAAACGCATTATCCCAATCACGAACGATGATGTCGAGTTGTCGCAGAAAATGTGGCAGTTTTTCATCCATGCTCTTGCTGCTGTCAACGAACAAGACAATATCGACCGGTGTGCTGCTACCATGCTGAAGTAGGTCGCTGCCGATTTTTGCCACATTTGCCCATTGTGCGCGGCGGAGGGATGCCGCTTTACTGCGTGGGGTCTTTTGTACATTGGTTCGCTGTGCGATTTGGGGCTGCTGTTCTTCAGGAATGACATGCCACTTACCACCTGTTTTCGCAGCGAGGATTTGATGTTCATCAATCGGAAGCCCAAGCACATTCACATAAATCCCGAACTCCCGGCAATACGCGATCGCATCTTCGACCGCCAATCCGTCTCGACTCGTCAAAGCTTCATCGGTAACAAGAATAAAGTGCCTTTTAGATGTCGGACGGAATCGGAGTTCCTTGACGGTTTGCGCAATAGCGTCCAGTGCGTGTTCGTCTTGATGTACGTCAATCGCTTGAAGGGTCCGTTTGTATTCAGTGAAACTTTTTGTGAGTTGAAAAACACTGATTCTGTTTCGGTTTTTGTTCGCCCAGAATTCCGTTACACCCAGAGCGTAGTCTATTTTGGCGGCTTTGTATACATCTACCATCTCCTTAAGATGTTCCACGACGGATTTGATATTATCGCGCATACTCCCACTGGCATCGATAACGAAGACGACATCAATAGGACCCCCGTCGCTTGTTTCGACAATCTCCTGCGCCAATTTTTCCATAAGTCTTGAAAACGGGATGTGTGGGAGTGCTTTCCGTTTTTCGCGTATTTCTGCCAACTGTGCTGGAGAGAAACTTACCTCTTCTTCGATGATTTTAATCGGTACAACTTCTGTGGCGCGTTGGGCACGCGGAGGACCCGGACGTCTCACACCGAAAGTCTTGTTCCCTGCTGGACTTGAGGCTTCCGTTTTGGACAAATTTCCCTCGATATCCCGAAGGTGCCGAGTCTCCGTGCTGACCTTGTTCCAGTTCTGTTCTGCTATATCAAGGGACGTTGGGGATTCTTCTTTTTCAACTTCGGCTTGCAAACTACGTCCTAAGGCAGGACGTGGCACTTCAGTGGTTACCGAGACAGGGGCTGCTAAAGATGGAACGGACGCACCGGTACTCGACTGCGGAGAGACAGGGTTTACCAATTCGCGTGTGGGCGCGCGAAAACGGGGTGAGACCTTTTTCAGCAACGGTTTCGGTTCGACAGTGTGTGCTGTTGAAATCAGTTCCACCGCAAGGTTTGCTTTCTCCGACGCTATCGGCTGGTTCTGGACGGCGATGTAGAACGTCGTGATAAAGAAAAAGAGATGGAATATTAGCGAAATGAATAACGCTTTCCGAGTTACAGATTTCATTTTTTCGGTTGCCAGTCTTTGTACCCTAAACTGTTAGTTTGCGGAAGCTGCTACAAAGGTAGCAGCTTCGGTTACTTCTGCTGAAGGGCGGTTGTCAGTAGACGTTTAGGCGGATCGCGACGAATTACCTCAAAGGATATTAACTTCTCGTTGTGCATCGCATCCGACTTCTTCCACGCATGTGCCGATTGTCCAAATCTGTCACTGCGCGATGGATAGAGCGTAACACCCACCATCGTAAAGACACAGAAGGTTAGGGCAAATATGTAAATTGGGCTGCGCGTCTGAATATTCTGACGCAGTTTGTATGCCAATATTGAGACGTGTCGGAACCATCTTCTGGGGGAGGTTTCTAACCCCGGCACCAAACGTTGCACGACGCGAGACCAAAGGGACGCTTGTTGTCGTTGATGTTGTGTCGTCTCTGATACACGCGTCAGGACACCCGCTAAAAAGTCAGTAGAGACTTCTACTTCTCCGCTTTGACGTAGGAATGTGTCGGTTTTTTGCAACCGCTGTACGTAACCGGCGCAAGCCCTGCACTTTTTGAGGTGCTGTTGGATGAGATAGCGTTTCCATGCTGGCAGTTCTTTATCAATATAAGCGGACAGCTCATCTCGACTCGCAATTTGCGCTTCACATGCTGAGTTGTGCGAATGTGGGAATTCGGTGTTTTTATATTTTCGCATTGATGTTCTCCTCTCCTATTCCCGCTTTAATGAGTAATTTTTTCATTTTTTGCCGAGCACGGTGGATGAGTGCTTTCACGGCACCCACTGAGCAGCCGAGAATTTCTGAAACCTCTTCATAACGCAAATCTTGGTAGGTGACGAGTGTGAGTGCCACCCGCTGATTTTCTGGTAACTGTGCGAATGCTTTACGTATTATTTGTCGCTGTTCCTTTTTCTCTAACAACACATCCGGCATATAGCGAGTATCGCGCATGATATCCGTGTGATAGACATCTTCGCCTTCTTCAACGAGGTCTTCAAGGTAGTACGTATTGCGTCGTGAACGATTTCGCACCTCGTTTCGACACAAGTTCGTAGCGATAGTGTAGAGCCAGCTTTTAAACGACGCTGTCGGTTCATAGCGGTTCGCACTTTTAAAAACCCGTAGAAACGTTTCTTGCGAGAGGTCCTCGGCGCGATGATAATCGTTAACGGAGCGATGAATGTAGTTAATCAATGGGTTTTGATAGCGTCTGACCAACAACTCGAACGCGCTCATATCCCCTTTACGGCATTTCATCATCAAATCTTCGTCTGAAACAAACATTTTTTTAATGTTCCTTGCGGTTCGTTTGGGCGTGATTTACAGTAAGGCACCTTTCCATAGACCCAGCCCGGCGCGATGCTTGGGCTTATGCGTTCTGACTGAGATCTGAATGAAGGTTCAACTTAAGGCGCAGTGCTGTTTTGTAGGCACTCACTGCCTCACGTCGCTTCCCTTGGAATGTATAAACTGCCCCAAGTTCGGAGTGCAGTTCCGGGTGATTTGGGATGAAACGGATGGCACGTGTATAAACGTCAACCGCTTCATCGTAGCGTTTAAGCAAACGATAGGTTGCCGCGAGATTTAGATGTGCTGTTGCTTCCCTCGGTTCGCAGGCCACCGCCATCTTGTAAGCGTCTATCGCGTTTTCGTACGCCTCAATCATAAAATAAGCCAGACCGAGATGGAAATGGGCCTCCGCCGATTCACGATTATGTTGAATTACCTGCTGAAATTCTTCAATTGCTTTTCCGAAATCTCGTGCTTTTAAGGCATCCGCACCCTGTTTCAGATGTTTCGCAACGGTTTGGTGCGCGTGGATATCAACACGTCCCCGCTGGATGAGTTCCTTTTGCAAGCCGCTGGAAGATACCTTCGCCTCATCAGGTGTGAGTGCGCCCCCCGCATCCGTTTTTCTGTCTTTCATGCTTCTCTCCCTGTAAGCACAAGGCTGGATTCGCCTGTCTAATCTTACCGCGCAATGCGGAATCCAATCACGAACTCTGCGTATGCGTTGCTGAAGAAATCGTAACTCGTGCAAGTACTATAGTCATGATTGTAATACCAGGCACCGCCACAGGCTACACGAAAATTCCCATCGTCATCGTAAGCCGTGTCTGTCCACTCCCAGACGTTGCCGACCATATCGTAGCATCCAAAAAGACTCACACCGTCTCTAAAGGCAACGACCGGGGTTGTCGTTCCCGCGCCGAGTTCAGCGGTATTGCATCGCGGTTTGTCAATTTCATAGCCCCACGGAAAGAGCCTGTCATCGGGACCGCGTGCCGCGTATTGCCACTCCTGAAACGTCGGCAGTCTACCACCAACATAACCGGCGTACGCCTCCGCATCTTCACACGTAACCCAAATGACCGGATGATCGCCTCTGTTTTCTGGATACCTACCTTCTGTCCAATCCTGCGGAGGTGTATGTCCAGTATCCTCAACGAACCGTTCATATTGGGCGTTGGTTATAGGATAGACCCCTATCCTAAATTCATCGACTTCTAACGGTGCGCGTTCCTCACCGATACAGGCGATTCCAGCAGGGATATAAACAGTTGCATCTAACGCCTGTAGCGCAGCATCACGAACGTTCTTATCTTCGTGTGCAAGCGCATAACCCAGAGGTGAGATAACTTCACCGACCGGTGGCGTTGTCAGTTGCGGCATCGTCTCCCAACCGAGATCTGTGCTGAGTAGCAGCCGGGCTGCGTCAGACAGCGATACGTCGAAATGCCAGGTCCAGTAATCTTGACGTAATTTTTGGAAGGC
>JAJECD010000169.1 GCA_022822215.1 Candidatus Poribacteria bacterium
ACATAGCAAAAAAGAAAAGGTTCGTTTTTTAATGAAGCGTGTTTTCCTTACCGGGTGTGGTTTGGACATGTCTAAGTTCCCCACTGCCGTTTGGCCATCTGCCGAAGGCAACATCTTTCTCCTGTTTTTCAAACGTCACACTGTCAAGCACTTGATTCCCACGTGTATCGGTATCAACGAGTGCTACAGTTTCACCGTTACGGGACAGCTTAAAATTGGCGTGGAGTCCCTTTTCGGCTTTACCATTTTCATCCAACCATACAAGGAGGTAGCCTCGCGCAGGAATCGTTGTATTCTCTGGAAACCCCCATTTTTTCGGATTCCCCATTTTATCTGTTAGGTACATTCCAGAGAGGTCCACTGTATCATTGGTGAGATTATGCAATTCGAGCCAATCTTCGTATTGTCCTTGTGGATCTGTGAAACTCTTAGTGTTGACTGCCATCAGTTCATTGATAACGATAGGCGGGCTGACCCGATACTGCGCAGCGTTGGGTTCTGCGCGTGCCGGTGAAAAAGCAGTCGTACCGTGTGTTTTCACTGCCCTTGCTTCAACGTAGTAGTAGACCGTTGTTCCGGGTGGAAACGCTGGAATGTTCCCAACGTAGCTACCGCCGCGCTTCGTCATCGGGACCTCGTTGAAAACAACATAACGCTCGGTACTATAATACAACGAAACAGAATCGACCGCAACTGATTCGTCAAGCGTCGCTTTAACTAACACAGGGTTGCTCTGTATAGGATCCGTTTCCGATTCAATACTAACAGAGAGAATTTGCGGGGTCGGTCTGTCCACCTCTGGATGATTCAACAGATACTCGCGGCGTTGGTTTACAAAATCCTTAAGGTCTTCAGGTGCGCCGTTCTTGAATTCGTCGTATCCGTAAAGTTTTTTATCATCTTGCTGGACTTCTGTATCAATAAGTTCGATGTATTCGTTGACGATGGGACTAAGAACTTCCCAATCCAGCCATTCGTTTACAACGGTACGGACGTGCGCGAGGTAACGGGCACGCCACTGTGGATTGGAGAGTAACCTCTTAATAAGCGGTCGTCCGGTATTGTTTTCATGTGTAACAGGGGATACCATTCCATTTGTTACTTCACCCCATGACCAGTTGCCACCGGGACCACCGCCACGTCCGCCCCCACGAGCGAATCGTATGCTTTCATTATTGTCGTGCGGTACAAGGTGAAATCTGCCGTTGACATCTTGATAGATGGTATAGTCCCCGCCTTTGTGGATGTAACTGTCGTCATCCATGAAGACATTTGAGACAGCGAGTTGCCATAGAACCTGATCGATGTTAAGCAAGAACGGCAGGTTCTCCACGAGTTCCGCATCAGAGGTTGTATCATCAAGCATTTTGCAGAGTCTAATGAGATCTTCCCAAGGGTTTTCAACGTTGTTGGTTTTGAGTTGATACGCTTCTTGATACCTTTTCGGATTCTCGCCGCTATACGTCAGCGCACCGCCGCCCCCGGGACCTATTTTCCAACGGATGCCATCTCTTGTCCCGAACCATTCAGCGAGAAAGTCTTTATTGTATTGTTGAAGATTGATATAAACCCCCCAATTTTCACCGTTGATGACCAATTTCACGAGATTTGTTTTCATCGCCGGAATGTAGTTCTGCGCAATTCGGTTGTAGAGGACTTCGCGGAGGAAGGAGGCATCGACGTGTCCATTGAGTAAATTGAGGGTCTTGTACCCGTAGAGACGTTGCCCATCTTCAGTATAATCGAGGGCAATATTAAAGGATTTTTTCTCCGAGTTAACGGTAAAATATGAGGAGCTGCCTCGGAAATGGACACCGACCTCTGGATACACCTTTCCGTCAACAATCAGTTCTGCTGGCACCTCAATGTCCGTACGGTAAAAGGCGTTCATCTGCTGATACCAGTCTTCATGGTGAAACCGGAGATAGAGGGTCCGAAGTGTGTAGGCATCGTAAAGTGGCGGTGAACCTTCCGGTGCAGCAGCCAAGCTGCTTCGTACATCGTTCTGGACGCTTTCTGCCAAGTTCGATTCGTTTAGGAGTGTAACGTTTCCACCACCTCGTGTATCCAAGGCGACTTGTCGTTCGGCTCCAGTTAATTTTCCATCTTCATCTTTATCGAATTGTGTTACCAGTTTTTCAGCCGGCCCCGGTCCCCGGCGTCCACCACCAAAACCACCTCGCCTGCCCCCAAAACCTTGTGGCATTCTACCAAAGTCTGCACCGTCTCTGTCGGGTGCCATACTCGCTCTAATCTTTTCAACCTCTTCACGGCTGAGTTTATCACCAGTGAACGCTTCTACGTTTGTAACTCGGAGCATGACTGCTTGTTCTTCATCGCTCAGTTTTCCATCGCCGTTGTGGTCGAATCGCTTCTGTTCGTCTGAAAGCTTGGGTGCATTCTGGTCGTCTTGGGCATCTGCAGATATTATCCAACTCATGGCTATTAGCACAATCAGGGCAATTGATTTAAGCTGTTTCATTGTATTTCCTTTTTCGTCTTAGACCTGTCTGCTATAGAGAAGTTTGAGTTTTCAAGCTTCTCTGTGTTATTCTTTGTCCAGTTTCACATCTGTCACGCTTTCGATGTTTGAGAGCTCGTTAAAAAAAACGAGCCAGTCTTGTGGCGTTTCCAATTTTACCCGGTAGTTTAACTCGACGACACCCCTTTTTCTTATCTTTTTTTCAATCAGACGTTCATAAATCAGGTGTTTATCAAAAACCGAACGATAAACGGTTTCAAAACCCGGTTCGGGTGGTAGGCAGAACTCGAGGCTAAACTCATTATTGTTACTAAAATGTTCATGCCAGTTGTATATGCCGAGTATAATGATACCGATGAGGAACGCCGCCAAAACTGCTACGGATGGATTTCCAGCACCAATCGCCATTCCAACAGCCAATGCGTAAAAAACGAAACCTATGTCGCGTGGGTCTTGGATCGCCGTGCGAAAGCGAATAATAGATAACGCCCCGACTAAACTAAACGCCCGGGCTATACTATCGCCGATGATGACCATCACGACCGAAATCAGCATTCACAAAATAATGAGTGTGTCTGTAAATGATTTTTGTGGGATTCCAGCATGGCTCCATCGGTAGATGTTAACAATAAAAACACCAAGCACAAACGCGAGAAGCAACCTGAGTGCGTCGGTTCCCATCGTTATGAGTGGTGGAAAGGTTAAAAAATCGGATAATATGTTCATTCCTGTCCACTGATTGAAAATTTATCGGTAGTCTATCATAATCTGACAAACTTGTGAAGAAAATGTTGGAAAATTGTATAATAAAGCGCGTTAAAAGGTGCTTTCAGACAGTGTTTCCGGTGAGGATCCGTAGAGACGTACCTGATCAATATTACCCATTGATGACGATAGGACAATGCGAATGGCATCGGTAACGAGAGGGGTGCGAATAATATGAGGCGATTTTCGGATTGGTGTTTTGAAGGCTTTAACAATCCGCCAATTATCTTCACCCATCCGTGCGTAAACGGTCATATTCTTTAAAGGTTCAATCGGATCAAAATAGATTTCAATTCGACTGATGGCGCGTCTTTCTGGTAGTATCCACTTCTGAATTGAACCGAGACCGCTTTCGGAGACTTCATAGACCTCCGTCATGCCACTATCAACACGAACTATATTTTGTGTTGCCACAGGTAGACAACCAAGAATGGGGCATAGGAACAAAGCACATACAAAAACGATATTGGGAGTTTTCTTTTCACTTGTCATAATTTGTTCTCCTATTGTAGATGGGTTTTATGTCTGTCCTTCATGACGGATGAGTACGCCAACAAATATCCCAGAAAAGATTAAGATCGCGAGGGCATAGGGTGCGGCTTCGGCAAACATGGCTTCTGATGTGTAACTCCAGACATTGAGCGCGAGCGTCTCGTATCCGGGTGGTGATAAGAGAAAGGTAAACGGTAATTCTTTCATTGTTGCGAGGAAGACCAGAGCAGTGGCTGTGAGCATACCGCGGAGCAGAATCGGTAAAAGCACTCTGAGGAACGCTTGAAGTGGTGGATAGCCGAGCGCGCGAGCGGCTTCTTCTAAATGTGGTGAGGTTTGATAGAGCGAACTCCTGACGGGTCCAATGGCTTCCGCTAAAAAATGTAGCGTGCAGGCATAGATTAGCACGGGTAACGTCTTGTAAATAAAAGGGACAGTGTTTAGAACAAAAAAGATGAGGGACAAGGCGAATGCAAGTGGTGGTATGGCATAAACTATGTAGGCGGCGCGCGCCAGCATATTTGATGTTCGCGAGGGGTGTCGGACCTCGATATAAGCCAACGGCACTGCCAGCATCGCACACAGAACACCCGTAGGTATCGCAATAGAGAGTGAACCCGTAAGTGCTTCTACAAGACCTTGCAAGGCGGAGGCATCGAATCCTCTGAAGATCCAAAGAAACACAGCACCCGCAGGAATAATCACGGTTACAACTGCGAGCAGGCAGAGGTAGAAATAAGCCGGCACGCGCCACACACCGAGTGAAATCAGAGAGGACTGTCGAGAAGTCCCGCGCCCAGCACGGTGGAGTGTCGCTTGCTTCAGCAATTTCGTCTCAAAATAGAGAAGACACCCCGTGAAGGTCAGGAGCATCAGCGCGAGCCACGCCGCATAAGTATGTTCAAAAGAGAGCGTGTATTCGATGTACAGCGCGTAACTGAAGGTCTCATAGCGCATCAGCGATACAACCCCGAAGTCGCCAAGGACATGTAGGCTGATGAGTAGTCCGCTGGCATAAAAGGCGGGACGCAATTGCGGAAGGACAATCTGCCAGAAAATCTCAGTATACCGATAACCGAGATTCTGCGCCGATTCTTCGAGACTTGGATCAAGCCCTTGTAAGGCGGTCCGTAGATTCAAGAAAAGGTATGGGCTTGTATAGGCACTGAGCGCAAGGAGCGCGCCCCAGTAACCGCTCAGGCGCGGGATGCTCTTACCGAATAACTGCGCAACGATACCCGTGTTTCCGCCGAGTGCGAGCAAAGCATACGCCATTACGTAGCCCGGAATTGCGAGCGGTAGGACATTCAGGACCGTAAAGATGGGTTTGCCTTTTAAGCGGGTTCTGCTGGTTAACCATGCAGCGGGTGTCGCTATTAGCAGGTTCAGGGCGAGAACGCCCACCGTCAGGAGGAGCGTGTTAAGGAAGAGTCTTGCATTCCGCCAGCGGAAAACAATCTCCAAAAGAGCGGTGCCTTCCGCTGAGAACGCTTTGATGAGCAAATAACCTAACGGGATAAGTCCACCGATCCCGACGACAACGGCGGGAATGAAGAAGTATCGGTGCGTACTTAGTGTATGTGTCTTGGCATTCAATTTCTGTAGCCTCGACCTCCCGAATCATTTGTGAATTTATAGAACCTCAACTGATTGTAGGAGCTTAACCGTACCGTCAAGATCGTCTATATCATTGAGGTTAAATACTGGCGCTGCCTTGATCAGTTCAGATAGGGGTAGCAGATTTTCGTTTTGCGTCACACCCTCAGTAACGGGATATTCAAAAACATCGCTTGTGAAGTACTGCTGTGCTTCGGTAGATAACAAGAATTCCACAAACTTCAGGGCGGCTTCCTTATTCTCGGCACTCTTTAACACGCCGACCCCCGCAACATTGACGAGGTTTCCCGGATCGCTCGCCTTAAAGAAGGTTTGCGCCACTGGATAATCTGCATCCGTTTTTTTGAATCGGAGCAGATAGTAGTGATTCGGCAAACCGGCATCGATTTCACCTGCAGCGAGTGCCTCTATGATGGGTGTATTCTTGGCGTATTTTTTCACACCATTTGCCTTCATGCCGAGCAACCATTCTTTTGTCTTTTCTTCGCCGACTTGCACGCGCAGGGAAGTGACAAAGGCTTGGAAAGAAGCGTTCGTTGGTGCCCAACCGACTCTACCTTTCCACATCGGTTGTGTTAAGTCGAAAATGCTTTCTGGAAGTTCTGCCATCTTGACGCGTTCTGGGGAATAGGCGAGAACGCGTGCTCTGCCACTTGTAGCAACCCAAAGACCCTCAGCGTCGCGAAAACTTGAAGGGACTTTCGTGAGGATAGTTTCCGGAAGTTTTTCAAACATTTCTTTTTTACTAATAGCACCGAGTGCACCAGCATCTTGTGCCCAGAAGAGGGCCGCAGGGCTTTTGTCGCCTTCTGTGAGGAGCGCAGCGGCTAACTGCGTTGTTCCCCCGTAATTCGCCTTCACTTGGATACCGGTTGCTTCCTGAAACTGCTTGATAATCGGTTCAACGAGGCTTTTACTGCGTCCAGAATAGATTGTTAACGTTCCAGCGTGATTCGACGCAATAACCGGTCCAACAAGGGTGAATACCAGCAAGACCGATAAAACGTGTTTGAATAAACTAAAATGGTTCTTAAACATTGTATCTCCTTTTACAAGTTCATTGGGGATAGTACGTAATTCTGTTTGTAGTGGCGCAATTGATTGTACTGTTATGGTTTGCAACGGGCAATGAATTACCCTACTACGAACTTGAACACTTGTATAGAATGCTTATTTATAAATTTTGTCAGATATGATAACAAAATGTTCGGAATTATAGAACAGATATATAGAGATGAGTTACGGACCCCTAACGCTTGGGTACTACCCGCCAGCGCGTGTTCATGCCTGCCGTAATATGATCTGCAACATGGCAATGGTAGAGCCAGTTGCCTGGCGTTTTTGCTGTCATGTCGACCGTAACCATACTACCGGGAAGTAACTCTACAACGTCGGTCCGTTTCCCAGCGTTGAGGACCGTCTGTCCATGCCAATGTGCGGTGTGCATATCGACTTCAGTGCCTAATCCGATGAGATACCAGCGCACCTTGTCGCCCTGTTCGACTTCCAAACCTTGTAAATTGCCGAAGATCAAGCCGTTAATAGCGTGCTTGAGGTTTCCCTCTTCGGTTTCCTCTGCGGACGCATATTCCTCACGCTGTCCACTTTTGATGATTTTACGACCGTTTTCGTCGAAGACGAGGAAGAGCGTGGTAAAGGCTTTGTCAATGTCTTTGGGGCGCGGGTCGTCTGTGGCGCGTTCCATCCCTTTTTTCGTGACAACGATAGTTCCGATCAAGCCGTCGTAGACTTCAGTAACGGCATCGACGTGTGAGTGATAAAGCCAGACAATAGAGGACGGATCATTCGGTCCCGGTGCAGCATCGCTATCTGCTTCCCAATGATAAGTAAATGTGCTACCGGGTTGCACCGCAGCACCAGAGCCTTTCATATCTGCGCCTTCGTTGTCTTCATCGTATTGTAACCCGTGGACGTGAATGCTGAGGGGTTTATCGGCGCGATTGTAGAAATGTACCTTCACACTGTCGCCTTCGACGGCATGGATCTGTGGTCCGAGGATACCCATCCACGCAGGTTGTTCGACTTGGGTCGTGTAAGTATCATCGGTATACTGAATGTAGCGATATTTTTCATAGACGAGTGCTTTGCCCCAAACATCTAACCCCATCGCGGGTCTGATGAGATTTTTTCCGCTTGGTGCGTAATTCCATTCAACCTTCTCCGCTGCGATCCAGTATTCCCGCGTTGTGGCTTCAGCGAAGTTAGAACAAAAAGACAACAAGACACTCATGAATGCGATAAGTGTATAAGGGGTTGGTAGTGAAAGGAAACGTAGCCGGTAAGTCCGTTTTATAAACGGGGATGGTTTTATGAACTTGAGACTCATTTTCAAAATAGAAGATATTAAAGCAAACCCGAAACTATCTTCGTATGCTCCTCGTGGAAAACCACTATGGGTTAAATTTGGATTTAATTATAACACGGAAATTGGGAAGTGTCAAATAAATGTAAAAAAGGGGCAAGGGCATTTATGAAACACCCTCAGTTATTTAGCACAAGGCGTTATAAGTTGTATGTTTTTTTGGTGATGGCGCGCACATGTTCCAAACTCCCACAGGAAAACTGAGCTGATTATGCTGTTATGCGATCATCTGTTGCGGAGGTTTGCCGACTACCTATCTTCAAGTGGATAACCAAACTTCTCGGCAAACTCGTCGTGAATCATCTGCTCATAACCCGTCGTCTCTGTTATAGGCAGTGAAATAGGGGTCATCCCCAAACGCGAAGATTCGTAGAGCGCTATGCACATCTCCACATCTTTCCGCCCTTCAACCCCATACTCCGGGGGTTCCCCTGTGAGGGCTGCCCGCGCAATCGTCATAATCTCTTCCGCAGTCCCGACGTTCCACTCATCTATCGCGTATGTTCTGAAAGGGTTCTCGTAAACGATCTGTGGATCGGTATGGACAACAATCCTTGATAGGACATCCACACCGTCGACCTGATGCCGTTCCGTCTCAATTGGGATGTCTTTCATTTCGCCATTGACGAGGGTACGGAGTGGAAAATCCGATGTCCAGTAGTCGACATCAAATATCACGCCTTTCGTTCCCATAATCTGTCTATACTTGGTTGTCTCCTCCCCGACTTGAGAAGTTTCATAGACACCGACGCCACCGCTTTCAAATTCAATCAGAGCGTGCCCCCAATCTTCATATATCCTGTCAGGGCTCGGAGCGAACTGCTTGGTTGTTCCGACGATTGTTTTCGGTTCGCTTTGCGCATAGAACCGAATTTGTGACATTCGATGTACACCCATATCAATACAGACACCGGAATGGGAGGTGAATGTTGATATAGGGGATTCTATGCCGCGAGGCTTGCCTGCACCATGGACAAATGGCCTACGGCCAAAAGGCTCGATAAAGTGCACGCGCATAATATCGCCAAGTACGCCTTCCTGAATCAGTTTTATGATAATCCGGTCCCCGGGCATCCGAAAATAGTTTTCGGCGACTTCAAAGTGTACCCCGTTTTTCCGGCAACTGTCTATGATGACATCGCAGCAAGCGAGCGTGGGTGCCATCGGTTTTTCGACGATCGGATGCATCTTGTGCTCAGCGACGATCCGGGCAAGTGAATGGTGTGTGTAATCGCCGGTGCTGATGTCTACAACGTCAATGTCGCTGTGTTTGTCGAGCATCTCCTCGACATCTGTGTAATACGGCAGCCCGTATTCCTCACCTGCTTCCCGTGCTGCATCTGCATCCGCATCACACACGGCGATGTAATCTAAATCGCCTCGCTTTGTCAATTCAGCGATTGTTGGCAGGTGCCAACGTTTTGCGACCCAGCCACAACCTACAGATGCAATCTTGGCTTTTTGCATTCAGTCTATCTCCTTCGCGTGGATACAACTAAGTTACCAAATGAACGACTCCCACCTCAGCCAGCCATGCGTCGAGAAGCTGCATGTTACCGAGCGTATCATCCCAAGACATCGCTGGAGCTTGACGATCCGCAATATGGTTAGCAACTGTGTCGGCTTCATAGGTGAAGAGGTCCCGATCAACATCAACGGTTATCTCTTGCCGATTTTGCTGAGACTCAACGATAATTTTTGTTGATGGGAAGACTGTATCCAGTGGCAGCGGTTCTCTCGCGTGGCGGCATGGCGAAGATGGCAGCCAAGGGCTTGGGATGGTGATTGAACCTTCTGAGCCGTAAATGAAAACGCTACTGCCGACGCTGCACTCAACGGCAGCAATTATTTCGCCGATGATACCGTTTTCAAACTTGAGCGTTGCCGCTGCGATATGATCAACACCTGTAGGACCGACTTTGCCGTTTCCTTTTACCTCAATCGGATTCAGAAAGAGTTCGTTCGCCGCGGCACCGGCTATTTTACGGGTCATTGAAGCCGTGTAACACCCGATGTCAAGGATACCGCCACCCCCCATTTCCCGATTGAATATTCGGCTTTGCGGGTTAAAATTCGACCGATAGCTGAATGTCGATCGGATAACGAGAACCTCACCGATCGTGCCGTCTTGTATCAATTCGACCACCTTCGCTATCTGTGGATGGCAGCGATACATAAAGGCTTCCATGAGGAACACGTCGTTTTCTCTCGCCGCTTCGACCATAGCAGCGGCTTCGGCGTGGTTCATACTGATTGGTTTTTCGATGAGGAGGTGTTTTCCCGCTTCTGCACACTTTATCGCCCACTCCTCATGCAATGGATGGATTGTTGCAATATAGACGGCATCAATATCGTCATCCGTCAACAAACTGTCGTAGTCGCTGTATTGGCGAGGAATGTTGTAGTCGTTGGCGAGTCTATCTATACGCGATTGCGTTCGGCTTGCAACGGCAAGGATCTGCCCGGAGTCTGTAAAACGCATTCCGTTGCAGAAGACATAAGCGATGCCCCCTGCCCCCATAACGCCCCAATTTAACATTATGTTGTCTCCTTCTGCTAACTGCTTTTTTTCTTTGCTTCTGCACGTTTGCTTGCAAGTGGGTGCATAACACCGGCACCGGGTGGCCAAACGCCTGGATCCGCCTTAATCCATTCACACAATTTCTGGGCGTGTGGTGTCAGGGTCTCCCAAATTTCGTGGGGCATAATCCTACTAAAACCGTGTTGCGTTCGCCACGGTGCGGCATATTCGACGTTTGGCAGGGCGCGGATTTCTTTTGAGAGATTTGGCGTTGCGCCGTGCCAGGCTCGATTGTCTCGGAATACGCCGGAACCCGCAGTCGCGCCGACGAGTGTTGAATGCTTCATCCAGTCGGGTTCGTCCCCTGGCGGCGGTGGGTTCTGTTGTAGCGTATGTGTCCCTGGAATCTGGCGAATCGGACCGTTTTCCCACGTCAGGTCGCACATCACAAAGTTAATCGTTACGGTCGGCGGTGTCATCTCCATAATCAATTTTTGGGATGGGACATCAAGGTTTCCTTTGTCGTCTCTATGGAGTTGGGCACCGACTAACTCTGCTTGCCTGATGCGTGCTTCGGAAAGATGTTGGGAGTCTCTGCCATCGGGATGCAAATGTTGGTACTCGACTGCACCGGGGAGGCAGAGGTCACCGCCTGAACCCCAGATTCGGTAATCTGAAGAACCAAAAATTTCTGTGACGATAGGGGTTGTTGTTGGTAAATCAATCATGCTTGCCCATGCGGGATGGTGCAGCATCTGTCTTGAAGCGGAAGAGGTCCCGTAACTATAGCGGTGTGGTAGGCGGCTTGTCTCGGTTGTATACTTTCTGTTTCCGGGTCCGGGTATAGAGAGAATATCGCGGAGTGCTTCGGCACATCCAGCTCTCCAACGAGCCAGCTGCTCAGCGTTGAGAAGGTCTTTGACGACGACGAAACCGTCACGATGAAAGATGCGAGCGATCTTCTTAACTTCGTGAGGTTCACAGATTTCAAGGCCTCGGATGCCGTTGTGCTGGCGAAGTTTTTTGCGAAGTGCCTCAACTTCTGGATCGTCATAGACCCGACGTTTCGGCGAGTTGGGATCTGCGACCCCGAATCCTCTTTCGCCGGGGAAAAGATTTCCCTCAGCATCGACGGTTTCATTGATGGGTGTATTCTCATCCCATCCTACCCGTGTTTCGCCGTAGACTTCCATCTCTTCGAGTTCTGCGGTTAAGGTATGTTCGTTGTTTTCCATTATGGTTCACTCCTTTAGTTGATAGATGAAATTGTCAATACCGATGTAAATATGGGGGTTGATCGCAAAGTAGCGCAAAAGTTGTTCGGAAAAGATGGAAATTGGGTCGGCGTGAAAACCTGTTGCTGCCATAGGTTCATCGTCCTCA
>JAJECD010000147.1 GCA_022822215.1 Candidatus Poribacteria bacterium
TTAATTGTATCATAACGCAGCGGGAATGTCAAATAAAAAAGTCTATTGTTGAGGAGCGATAATTTGAGAAAGGGTTGTCTGTTGTCAGTTAAGGATCTTGATTTGTATCAATAACCGATAACCGACAACTGACAACCGATACCTAAATTAAGCAAACCCCATCTCTTTGAGGTTATTGAGGCTGATGCCTAAACTCTCAAATGGATCTCGCTCGTAGCAGGTATCCTGCTCGATAATATACCATTCAACCTCTGCATAGAGACAGGCATTTAAGATGGCTGACCAATTGAGGTTGCCCTCGCCGACTTCAGCAAAGCGTTGTGTGGAGCCTTGCATCGCCATATCCTTGAGATGGATGATGTCGGCGCGCCCTTTTAGGTCTCTTATCCACGCCGCGGGGTCGCCGCCGCCATGTTGAATCCAGTATGTATCGAGTTCGCTCTTAAAGTAATTCGGATCACTTTCCGCATACAGAATCTCTAACCCAGTGCGACCGTTGAAACGTTCCAACTCGAAACTATGGTTGTGGTACGAAAAGGTGATACCACCTTCGGCGAGACGTGCTGCAACTTTGGATGCCTCTTTTGCGAACTTGGCATAGCCTTCGGCGGTACGGTATTCACCGGGCAGACCGCCAATTGCGGCATGCTTGCAGCCCCACAATTGATGTTCGTCAATAACGGATTGCGGTTCATCGCGCATGCGTCCGTAATCGGTATGCGTCGCAATGATGCTGAGCCCTTCACCATCAACGATGTTTTTCAGTGCCTCAGGCGAAACCGGACCGAGTGCGGAACATTGCACGGTTTCGTATCCGAGCTGTCGGACTTTCTTCATCGTCTCGGCGATGTCGGTCTCGGTTTTAGTGAATTCTCTAACAGTATAAAGTTGTGCTGCGATTTGCTTCGCAGAAGGTCTTTCTTGTGTTGCCATAGTTGCTCCTTTTGTGTGGCATGTACTATTTATGGGTTGATAGTATATCAGAAAAAAGTGGGGTGTTCAAGTTAATTTAGCCGTATTAGTTGTCAATTGTCGAAGCTGAAATTTCACAGTTTTCATGGTAAATTGGCAATTTGTGAAATTTGGGAATCGGGTGTAAACATAGATGGTGCCTGGACTTTGAGTAGTTTTAGGAAGGGATTATTGTGAAGGGTACTGTGAAAAAATGGTTATTGGTCGTCGGTTGTCGGTAAGCATCGTTGGTGAAGTTCGCTTCTACTGGAAAGGTGGTAGGATGCAAGGACTGAATGAAGTACGATTCTTGTTAAAAAATACGGACGTGAATGTGGTTTTAACTTAACGGTATATTTTTCGTAATTTCCCCTAAAAATGTTACACTGGTGTAACATTTTGTGTACGGTGTGTAACGTTAGAGAACCCAGTGGCTGTAAGGGTTCGTTGATGTTTCGTTCCCGATTTTCTGTTGTGAAAAAAAATAATTTGGCGGTAAGTGTAAAATTTTTTCTTCGCTATTCGCGATTAGCAGTTCGTAAGAAACTTATGTAATGGTTGAAAATGTCGTGTCGGTTTTCGCGCTGAGGTTTTGGAGATTGATACACTATTCACCGCTTTAGAAAATCTTATGATATATTATACTCTTTTTACTAACGGATGTCAAGTTAAAATAGATTGTGAGTTTTGGGTTGTGGGTTTTGGATTATAAGTTAAACTTGACTTTTCCTCCATCATCAGATATTATATTTTTAACGTAGGGGCGATGAATGTAATACAAGGAACGGATTTAGTCTCTCCCCAGACTAAATCCTCTCGCCCGTCTTGGAGCTCTCATCCCGTGCCTACTACCCCCAGTTGCGCAGGAAATGATATGTCAGAAGCGACACAAACCTATATTACAATCGGAAGCGAAAATCAAGAAACAGAGTTTTGGACTTGGCGGATTGTGATATACGCTGTATTAGATTATGGCAACCACGATAAACGGAGTATTGGATGAACTTTGATAACCGAACGCTTTTTATTGCTGACAATCTTGACATTATGCGGGGTATGGATTCAGATACGATTGACCTGATTTATCTTGACCCACCGTTTAAATCTGGCAAACAGTGGAAAGCCCCGATCGGTTCACCAGCGGAGGGCGCGGAATTCAAGGACATCTGGACGGATGAGGACATCCGCATGGAATGGCATGGGCAGATCGCTGCCGAACACGAGGAACTCTATCAGATTATCCAAGCCTCTGAAACTGTCTACGACAAGTCCATGAAGATATACCTGACGGCAATGGCGGTACGGTTGTTTGAAATGCATCGTATTCTTAAGCCAACTGGGAGCATATACCTGCACTGTGATCCAACTGCAAGTCACTATCTGAAAGCCGTGATGGACTCGCTGTTCGGCAGTAATAACTTTCGGAATGAGGTGATTTGGAAGCGGACATCAACGAAATCGTTGGCAAAACGCTACGCGGTAAACACTGACCGAATTCTTTACTATATCAAGTCCGATGGAGCAACTTGGAATCAACAATATACGCCCTATGACGATGAATATATACAGAAGACTTTTCGAGGTCAGGACGAACATGGTAGATACGGAACAGTTGATTTATCTGGTGGAAAAGCAGGCAGCAAAAGAGCTTATATGCCATTGAAAGGTATTGAACCTCCTCCCGGTCGGGCATGGGCACCACCGACTCGCAACAAATTTCCTGCTTCTGCACAGGCACTGTTGCCAGATGATTATGAAACTCTCGACCAACTGGCAAAATGTGAAGTTCTTGATGACGCTGGACTGCTGCACTGGCCCAAAGGTAAAATAGGCAGACCGCGCTGGAAGAAGTATTTATCTGCGATGCCCGGTGTTGTAGCAGGGGATTTGGTTCTTGATACGCCACCTGTAAAGGGCAAAGAGGACACTGGCTATCCGACGCAGAAACCCCTCGCTCTCTTAAAACGCATCATCAAAGCGTCATCAAATGAAGGGGATATCGTTCTCGACCCGTTTTGTGGATGTGCCACTGCGTGTGTCGCAGCAGAGCGTTTACAAAGACGCTGGGTGGGTATAGATATATCACCGGATGCTGAGGATATCACCAAACTTCGACTCACAGAGGAAGCAGAAACAATAGCAGGACGCGGGACAGGGGTATTGGGAGAGGGACAAATGCCATTGCCTTTTGACCCACTGACAGACATCATTGTCCGTAAAGACGCGCCAAAACGCACAGACAACGCTGAGGAGATAGCCATTCAGAGGGATTTACCCAGATACCAAACGCACAAACCGGAGTTATTTGGTAGACAGCAAGGGAAATGCAATGGATGTCAATATCCGTTCCATTACCGAAACTTGACGGTAGACCATATTGTTCCAAAGAGCAAAGATGGCACTGACCATATAGAGAACTTGCAACTCCTTTGTGCGTCGTGCAATTCAACAAAAGGGACAGGCACACAAGCGGAACTGACTTCACGATTGAAAGAACAGGGTGTGTTGAGATACCACGTCTAAAAGACTTATTGTGATAAAAAAAACAAGCCTGAATTTCCAGTGGTAGGTTGTTAAAAGGATTTCAAAATTCTCAAAGCCCGAAACCACTTATTGTGTAAAAATATTAATTAGCACAAGTCGTTTGCAATAAGTAGTTTTGAGTTTGCTAAGGAGGCACAAATGCAAAACCGACTCAAACAATTACCGCTAAACGTTCAAAAAAGAGTCTACGAAATCGCAGGAATGGCTGGCACAGTTTGTCCAGATGTTGGATTAAAAAAAAGGTCTAACACGCTTTGCAGAGGAAATTTCAGTTCGACAGAATACAACCAAGCAATGGGGGCATTCTTATTCGCAACATCTGAAGAATTACACGATTTTCTTTCTGACCACGCCAGATACAACCTTGAACACCGTATCAGTTGGTATGATGCGATGCAAGAAGTCTATAGGACCTCTCGGCAGCGTCGTGTCTATAATGCGTATCTACGCTCCCCAGAATGGCAGCGAAAACGTCAAGCTGTTCTCAACCGTGCCATGCGATCCTGTATGCCAGAATCCCCTGAAATCCGTGTGTCATTCAATCGTTACGGGCGAAGGATTGAATCTATAGAGGTGGAATGGAAATCCATTTGTGAACATAGCGAATGTTCAAATGTCGCCGAACATGTCCATCACTATAACTACGATCGTGTCGGGAAAGAGAGAATAGGGATAGAACCCGAGGAATCGGACGAAAATGATTTGATAGCGCTTTGTAGCGAATGTCACGTCTCCTTGCATGACCGATAGGGGTGATCTCGTATGTGCCCTATTCTGACGATACCCGTAGTTGGGTTGAACGGTTAATACGCAAACGACAACACCTCATTGACCCACACTCTGGCAGACATATCCAGTGAAATCCAACACCTGACGAAACGCGTGGAATACACAGAAAACCCAAAAATCCGCGTCATCCGCCTAATCCGCGAAAATCCGCGATTCAGACAATGAACGCTCGTCATCAACACATTTCGCCCCGAAATTAACGGTATGAATGCCGTATGGCATTCCCCAGGGGCTTTCGTGAGTGGGATCCGCATGTTTCTATACACATTTCGCCCCGCTGGGGCTAAAGGATCGCGGGTTCATGGTGTTTCTATAGACATGCCGCTTGGAGCAAAGCCTTGGGTTGTTTTTAACGTCGTAAACGAACGTAATAGCGAATAGAAACGGGGCGAATGATGTTTGATACACTCAATATTCCAAGGTTAGGTAAACTCGAAATTGTAGAGACCTACGCATACTACGATCAGCCTGTTCTCTTTTCTTGTAAGGATGCCGCGGGGTATCTGTATCTTGTTGTTGCTGTGGATAAAAACGACCAATATGAAACTTGGCTCTACGCGGGGGTATCCAGTGGACGTCTCAACCGCATCCGTTCTGGTGCAATTGATCTTCACGATGCATTCGCCGATACCGAAGATGGCTGTTTATTTCAGGTAAAGTTTCCTTATGCCTCCTCTACCGCACCGCAGATTGAATCCGTCAAAGCAAATCAGGTCTCCGAGGATTGGCTTCCACTCCCCGGTGAATGTCTTGCTCTCAAGATCAAGATCCCTCCTCCGCTCGGTAACGCCGAGTCGATGTTAAAAACAGCCAAAACTTAGACATACCCAAATTTTCTGAAAGAGACCTTGATAGCACAAACTAACAGTTTATGCTACAAAAGAACCGCCTTAACTCACAACCCACAACCTATTTTAACTTGGCATTAGTTAAGAAATATAGTATAATACCTTATAACTTTCTGCAAACAAGAAGAACATCACACCAACCACAAAAAACGCGAGATACCGGAAAGTCATCTGTTGACCCTCAAAAGAGGTGCTTGTGCGTGCTTTGCGAGATGCCGAAATCCTTGCACACGGTATCATCCCCCCAACCTGTGTAAAGAATAGTTTCAACGTTTATCTAAATGCATAATTTCAATTTTAACAATGAGACGGAGAAACTCTCATGGAACACATAGTTGATAACGTTAACAATCTCAAAATCACATTTAAGACGCTTGACTTGGCTGGACGTGTGCCTTTCACGGATTCTATAGAACTCCTCGGCGTAGAACTCCAATACCACGAGGGGCGTGGTCCGCTTTTCATGGGGCGTGTTCGATACGCCATTGATGGTGTCAAACAAGAAGAAGGATTTCCACTTGATTTGCACAAAGGGGCATTCATAGCCACAGTCCGTATTCAAGAGGCAGGTTTAGAGGATAAACTCCAAGCGGTAGGTCCCGACATCGCCAGGATTGTGTATGAGGATTTGGCGGCACAGCGCCATGCACTTTCCTGAAAAGGAGAACATCTTAGGAACACACCCAACAAATCCAATACGCAAACAATAGCACCTGATAAAAATTAGCATCCTACTATACACATGATGTTGAAGACCTATCCAGTGAAACCAACACATGACGAAACGCGTTGAATACACAGAAACCCCAAAATCCGCGTCATCCGCCTAATCCGCGAAAATCCGCGATTCAGACAATGAACAATCTCATCAACACATTTCGCCCCGCTGGGGCTTCGTGGGTGGGGGGTCCGCATGTTGCTATACACCTTTCGCCCCGCTGGGGCTGAAATCCGATAATTCCATAAATTCTGTGTGGGGGTCGCGATACTATACACCTTTCGCCCCGAAATCAACGGTATGAAGTCCGTGTGGGCTTCCCCGTATGGCATTCCCCGGAGGCTGAAGCCATAATCTTGTAAATCCGATAATCTCATAAATCCGGGTTCAGACAATGAGCACTATACATAACCGACTTTAGCTAAGTAGATAGAAAAGAGGCGCTTTCAATTCATTAGCCCCGGCGGGGCGATAGGTGTATAGCATACACACCGCTCCCAACCAATAAGCCCCAGCGGGGCGAAAGGTGCATAGAACTATGGCAGATACCTATACCCAAATTTACATGCATATTGTCTTTGCTGTCAAAGGGAGACAATCCCTCATTCCAAAACAGCACAAAGAAGCCTTACACCAATACATTACCCGCATTATCACCAACAAAAAACAAACAGTCATTCGGATTAATTCGATGCCCGATCATATCCATATCCTTGTTGGTATGACACCCGATATAGCACTCTCTGATTTGGTGAGAGACATCAAGGCAAATTCATCAAAATTCATTAACAAAAAGAGATGGGTTCTCGGAAAATTCCAATGGCAAACGGGCTTTGGCGCGTTCTCATATTCTCACTCACAGTTAGATACTGAGGTGTTGTCCGCCACTGTGAGAGGTGGTACAAACAAGTTGCAAGTGTCGCTTTGCTAAAAACATGCAAGGGCAGTTTCCGCGTAAGTTTCGCAAACAAAAGCCGACTTTTCCCCTCTTCGCCTCTGAACCTTTGTGTTTTGATGTAATCCCGCGCTGCATTTCCTTTTGTTTGCTATCCTCACATAAAAAAGTTCGAGAGAACGAAGAGGTAAGGAGGCTTTTGAATAATGGAAAATAATGAGAAAGAAATTCTATATAATGGAATTCGTCTGCCAGAAGCGTGGCCCCCACGAAATTTGTGTGATACAACCCTTTCACCTATCTCAGTACCCTACTTAGAAAATCCGCCGACAGTTATTTGTATAGATACGGGAAGACAACTGTTTGTGGATGACTTTCTCATTGAAGATACCAATCTAAAAAGGGATTTCCACAACCCACGCTTATATGAAGATAATCCGGTTTTAAAACCTGAAACGCAACTGGAGATCAATAATGGGAAATATCCGGTTGCCTCTCCGTTTAATGATGGCGTTTTTTATGATGCCGAAGACCAGTTATTTAAAATGTGGTATCATGCTGGATGGTTCGATGGTGTGGGTTATGCAATAAGTGAAGATGGCTTACATTGGCATAGACCGATGTTAGATGTAGCGCCAGCTACGAACAGGGTACTTCCGGTAAGGGAAGGATATCGGCGAGATGGTGCCGCAGTCTGGTTAGATCCCCAAACAGATGACCCGAATCAGAGGTTTAAAATGTTTGTATACTTCCGTTCTCCTGGCTGGTCAGGCGGGGAAGTTTATACCTCATTTGATGGTATCCACTGGGGGAAGCCAGTAAGAACGGGTCCTTGTGGGGATAATACGACTTTCTTCTATAATGCCTTCAGGAAAAAGTGGGTTTACAGTATTAGGACCTCGAATCGTACGCTTGGACGCACCCGAAGTTGATGAAGTCAAGGTCAGACGGAGGGGGCTGTTAATAGGTATGGGCGCGGCGATGGTTATCGGCACCCTTGTCTCATATTATTCCGTCCTCAAGGTCAGCTATGCACATAGTGCGCCGTACACAGGGGGGGCGGGCGACATGCGGTGGCTGACTTCTGTGCTCGTTAGCACGGAGACCGGGACGGACTGGACGAACACAGGTTTTATGGTCGGCGGCAGCATTTTCATGGGGCTGTTGATGTGGCTGAGAAGGGTTTTCGTGTGGTGGCCGCTGCATCCAATCGGGTATACAATGCTGAGTTCTTGGGCCTCATTCAAGCTGTGGCCCTCAATCTTTTTAGGCTGGATGATGAAGTATATTCTCGTCAGGTACGGAGGATTGAGAATGTATCGAGCGGCGAGGCCGATATTCCTTGGGCTTGTGCTTGGCGAGATGATCTGTGCTGGCATCTGGGCAATTGTTGGAATGGCAACGGGTGTCAGCACGGGTTATCGAATCTTGCTGAGTTAACCTGAAAAATTGATTTGCATCAAAAAAATGAGTTTGGTAAACTGTAAGGTATGTTTAACGCTTTTTTCTCAGGTGGTAACAGTCGAGGTCCCTTTCGATTTTTACGCCTCCTGCTCCATTTCCCAAATTTCATCAGGTTAACCTGGCGGCTGTTTGGTGATACGCGTGTGCCTGTCTACCGGAAGGCAATTCTCATCCTTGCCGAGTTGCTGGCGGTTGCGTTCGCTGTGGCATACTTAGTGAATCCGCTCGATTTCGATTTTATCCCTATCTTCGGTCGTATTGACGATCTGGTCATTGGTGCTTTTGTGATTCTTGTACCGGGGGCATGGTTATTTATTCGGATGTGTCCTGAGGAGGTTGTCCAAGATCATGTGGATCGCATTTCGCGGGGTGAGTAAACAAATACCGGCTTGACAAAAATATTTTTCTGGGACACACCACTTTTTTCAAACTTTTTTGGAACTTTATTTTCTAATAGGTGTGTCTTTAGGACCTAAAATACAAAAATAAAAAAAGGTTTTGGGCACTTACCAGATTTAGAATTGATACCAAATTACATAGGAGGTTTGTATCATGTTTAGACTCAGGAGCAGACTCCGTACCCCTATACGGGTATTATTGATTTTAGCAGCATTCATTGTCGTAGCGGGGATTATTATTGACCGTAATACCGGTGAGTTCACGCTGCAAACTGCTGTCGGACAGACAAATGACACACTTCAAACATCAGAAGATTTTCTCCATTTAGAACGCGCGAATCGGGCATTCATTGATTTAGTGGCGCGCACGCGTCCCGCTGTTGTACAAATTACAACGAAGATGTCACGAAATAGAACTGAAACCTCACAAAGGCGGGAGATGTCGCCTGAAGAATTTAGACGCTTTTTTGGTGACGATCTTTTCAGACGTTTTTTTGAGGACCGTTCTCCGCGCGAGCTGAACCCGAATCCAGCACCTGCTAGGGGTGTTGGGTCCGGAGTGATTGTCAGCGATGATGGCTACATCCTTACAAATAACCACGTTATTGATGGGGCGGATGAGATCAACGTCATCCTCGCGGATGGTCGCGAGTATACAGCAGAGTTAATCGGGCGTGATGATGCTGCCAGTGAAGTCGGTGGCAGCGATTTGGCGGTCATCAAAATTGATGAGAAAGATCTCTCAGTTTTGCCCTTCGGGGATTCAGATGCGCTTGAGGTGGGTGAATGGGTGATCGCTATCGGCACGCCGCTTAACTACTCACAAACTGTGACCCGCGGCATTGTGAGTGCGAAAGGTCGGACCGGCTTTACTGCTTATGGTCAATTCATACAAACCGACGCGCCCATTAATCGCGGGAATAGTGGCGGTGCCCTCGTTAATATTCGTGGCGAATTAGTCGGGATTAATACCTTGATTGCTACTGGCGGCTTTTCCATGGGAAATATCGGTCTCGGTTTTTCTATTCCAAGTAATATGGTGAAACAAGTTTTGCCGCAACTTATAGAAAATGGCAAAGTCGTACGGGGGTGGCTTGGCATCAGCATGGATCCAGTCAATGCTGATTTGGCGGAGAAACTCAACCTTGATACACCACGCGGGGCACTCGTTAAAGCCGTTGGTACGAAAAGTCCTGCTCAGAAAGCAGGAATTCAGCGAGGCGATGTTATTATCTCCTTTGACGGACAACAAATCCGGGATATACATCACTTACGACATGTTGTCGGGGCAGCAGCGGTCGGTGAATCTGTTGAAGTGACAGTTTTGCGAAAAGGCGGCGAAGAAAAACGGTTGACTGTTAAGTTAGGCAAACGCACTGCAGAAACCATGGCGACACTCAACGAGGAACGCCAAGAACAAGAAGCGTTCGCAGGACTCGTGGTTCAGGACTTGACCTCTGCGATTGCTGAGCGTTACGGTTATGCTTCGGACGAAACAGGTGTCGTTGTCACACGGGTTGCAAGCGGCAGTGATGCTGAGAAAAAGGGTATTACGCCCGGCTCCCTCATTCAAGAGATGGAATGGATGCCGATTGACAACCTTGAAACGTATACCCGTGTTGTTGAGGAGTTAAAGGCAGAGAATAAGAAGCGAGTGCTCCTTTATATCAGGTTACCGAATGGACGGGGTGGGGATTACATTACAATGGACATTCGTCCATCAGACCGATAATTTATGTGAATTAACACTTGACGGATAGTTGTTTTGGTGCTACACTGCTCGGAAACAACTATCCTTTGTTATATTGAGAGGTGCATAGCCTACATGGAAGCACAACGGGTTATTTGGCCGAGTCGTGCCAAAGTTGATGTTGAGACCTTTGACTTGCCGCCTGTCGGAGACGATGAAGTACTTGTTGCAAGCGACTGCACGCTCATCAGTCCCGGTACCGAGCGTGCGTTTCTATTAGGACTGCCTAACGCGCAAGGCCGCTATCCATCCCGTCCGGGATACAGCAACATCGGCACGGTGATGGAGATCGGGAAAGCAGTCAAAGACTGGACAGTAGGGGACCGCGTCGCTTCAACACAGGGACACACCAGCCACTTTGTGACTTCACCGAATCGCTTGCTAAAGGTGTCATCTGCCGATGTTCCGGCTGAAGCAGCCGTTTTTTTCAATCTCGGTGCGATCGCATTGCAAGGCGTTCGCAAGGCACGGATTGAATTGGGTGAAGGGACACTGGTTTTAGGACAGGGACTTATCGGTTTATTGGCGGTGCAGCTCTCGAAACTCAGCGGTGCGGTACCGGTTATCGCTGCAGACCTCACAGACAGTCGGCTTGAACGCTCTAACAGTATGGGCGCGGATTTTGCGCTCAACCCTGAAGACTCTAACTTCTCTAAGCAGTTAAGTGATGCTACTAACGGCGATGGACCTGCGGTTGTTATCGAAGCCACTGGACATCCGGACGCCGTCAGCACTGCACTGGATGTGGCGGGACAGTATGCACGGGTGGTGCTATTGGCAAGCACGCGCGGTGAGACACCGAATGTGAACTTCTATCGCGATGTACATAAGAAGGGACTCATCCTTTATGGTGCACATAATGCGATCCGCCCGCGCCAAGACTCTACACCGAATTTCTGGACGCTTGCAGACGATAGCCGCTTACTTTTATCGCTTATCGCCCAGAAACGATTTAACGTTACCCCGTTGATTAGCCATCGCGTTCCCGGAAAAGACGCACCGAAGGCGTATCAACTGCTCATGGAATGGAATCCGGGCTTACTTGGTGTTGTTCTACAATGGAACAACGCGTAGACTGGAAACTCAAGGAACAACATGGCACGCGAATATCCAATTGAAAACGTTCGTAACATCGGCATTGCAGCGCACATCGATGCCGGGAAGACAACCACAACGGAACGCATTCTCTTTTATACCGGCAAAAAGCATAAAATCGGCGCAGTCGATGACGGCACTGCTGAAATGGATTGGATGGTCCAGGAACGCGAACGTGGGGTGACAATTACCGCCGCCGCGACCACCTGTTTCTGGCGGCAACACGCCATTCACCTTATTGACACACCCGGACACGTGGATTTCACCGTAGAGGTGGAGCGTTCATTACGGGTGTTAGACGGTGCGATTGCCCTTTTCTGTGCTGTCGGTGGGGTGGAACCGCAGTCGGAAACCGTCTGGCATCAGGCTGAACGCTACGGTGTGCCACGCATTGTTTTTGTTAATAAGATGGACAGAGTCGGTGCGAACTTCGCCCGCGTTCTGGAGATGATGCAGGAACGATTGGGTGCGAACCCGCTTCCGCTGCAATTGCCGATCGGTGAAGGTCAGGATTTCACCGGTGTTATTGATTTGGTGACACAGAAAGCGATGCGTTGGGATGAAACAGACCTTGGACAAACTTATACGGAAGTCGGGATTCCAAGCGAATTGCAGGATGCGGCAGCGCAGGCGCGGGAAAACCTTTTTGAAAGTATTGCTGTTGAAGATGACGTGTTGCTTGAAAAATACTTGGGGGGCGAAGAGATCACCCACGATGAGTTATTGAACGGTATTCGTGCAGCGACACTAAAGAGAGCGTTAGTTCCTGTGTTCTGTGGGAGCTCCCTAAAAAATCAAGGTGTTCAACCGTTGCTTGACGCTGTGATCGATTTTCTGCCTTCCCCTGTTGATGTGCCGCCCATTGAAGGGACAGTGCCACAAGCTAACGCTGGGGGTGGGCACTCTAAACGTGGAAAAGAGACACCCGTTGAAGGCGGCAGCGTGACTCGCACCGCAGAGGACACCGCACCTCTGTCGGCGTTGGCATTTAAAGTGGCGAGCCACCGGACGGTAGACAAACTCGTATATTGTCGGGTCTATTCGGGTACACTTAAGAGTGGTGCCGTTGTCTATAACGTTCGGAGCGAGCGACGCGAACGGGTGAATCGTATTTTACAAATGCATGCCAATAAAGAGGCGGTCTCTGATGCAGCTTACGCTGGAGACATCGTTGCTCTCGTCGGGCTTAAACATACGAAAACAGGGGATACCGTCGCTGATGAAAAAGAGCCAATTTTGTTGGAATCCATCACATTTCCAGAGCCGGTTATCTCTATCGCGATTGAACCTGAACGCGCCAGCGATGCGGATACATTGGAGGAAACACTCGAAAAATTGATGGACGAGGACCCAACCTTCACAGTCGGGATTGATAAGGAGACCGGACAGCGGATTATCTCAGGCATGGGTGAACTGCATCTGGAAATTTTAACAGATAGGATGATACGCGAATTCGGCGTTAAGGCACGGGTTAGCAAACTTCAAGTGGCGTATCGGGAAACTATCAGCACGACCGCAGCGGCGCGCGGCACACACATCCATAAAACCGACGAGGAGGGCATCTACGGAGATGTAAGCCTCACAGTCGAGCCGTTGGAACGCGGCACCGGATTTCAATTTGAAGATGAGACGGACGAAACACAGATTCCGCGGCAATACATAGCGTCCATTGAAAAGGCATTGGAAAGCGGGATGGGAACGGGTCCGCGCATCGGCTATCCCATGCAAGATGTGAAGGTAGTGCTTATCGGCGGTTCTTATCATCCGACCGATTCCTCAGAGATAGCGTTTGAGGCATCAGCGATCCTTGCATTTGAAAACGCCGTCAGGAAGGCGAATCCGTTGCTCTTGGAGCCGATTATGCGGATACATATCACTGTTCCTGATGAGCACGTTGGGAAAGTCATTGGCGACCTAAACGCACGCCGCGCGCAGATTAATGAGAGCAGGACGCAAGATGCATCCATAAATGTCATTAATGCCTTTATACCGTTGTCGGAGACGTTTCAATACACAACGCAACTCCGCTCGATGACACAGGGACGCGGTGCGTTCACATTGGAATTTTCCCACTACGATGTTATTCCAGAGTCGCTCGCCCCTGGTGTCAATCGCGTGCTTTCGGCTTAAACGCTCTTAGCGGCTGTGCGCTTTCATCACCTGTTGCAGTTCTGTTAGAGGAATCGCATACATTGTTCTGTCGTTGCGTCCGGTTGTTGTTGTCGCCATGGTCATCGAATTGACGATCGCTTCTTCTGTTGCTTCAATGACCGCCTGGAAGAGTGAACTTAAACGCCCATTGACTGACATCTCAATTTGGAAAGTGCCGCTTTCCGTACGGCTTGGGAAAATATTCGCCGTGGAGAACGCGATGACGAATTCACCACTACCGTCGGTACTCGGTGTGCCGGTCCGAGCGAGTCCATGTGTCGCCCGTATCGCTAACTGTTTCAATTGACGATGCGTCAGTGGGGCATCGGTCGCGATAACGATGATAAAAGACCCGTCTCTGCCGAGTTTCGGCGGGGCGCCTGTAATCTCCTTACCGACAGGGACACCGTCAATGCGTAATTGGGAACGACGACCACCGTTGGAATTAACGAGGACCCCGACTGTCCATCCGCCTCGTTCTTCGGGAAGGACGCGGGAAGCAGTGCCGATACCGGCTTTAAACCCATAACACCGCATACCCGTTCCACCACCAACGCACCCTTCGGCGACGGGACCGCTCGTGGCGTTTTCAATGGCTTCAATGGCGTGTGCGGGTGTGACGTGGAGACCACTGATGTCGTTCAAGCCGCCATCGTAGCATTCTGCGACAATCGGTAACACGATGTTATTGTCCGGGTATCGGTTCACAATGTAACGCACGACCCCGTCGTGGACGGCACCTACACTGAGCGTATTTGTGAGTAAGATAGGGGATTCGACCCATCCGGCTTGATTTATGCGAGCGATGCCGGTCGCTTCACCGTTGCCGTGGATGGTATATGCTGCGCCGAACAGACGCGCTGTCCAGATATCGTCGCTTGGCAGAATGGCGGTTACACCGGTGCGAATTGCGTCGCCTTCGTTCAGGGTGACGTGTCCTACTTTCACACCGGCTACATCGGTAATAGCGTTGTGTGGACCGGGCGGGATAGTGCCAATGCGGATGCCGATGTCGCGGGCGCGGGCGCGAGTTTCTGAATCTGATGTTTCAGCGTTTGTGGTGTATGTGGAACATAAGAGAAAAATACCCGTGAGAACAACAAAGATCGGCATCTTCATGCCGCTTGATGGCACAATTCTTTGTATTTTTTTAAGAAGTATCTGCATTTTCTAATTGATCCCTATAAATTTTGCGTATTCGGTTAAAGACGGCGACATACGTTGGTGAACGATAATCAGGGTAACTCCATTCCCAAGGTTGAAAGGTTTTGCGGTAGAAGCGGAGCGTGATTTCGGCATAAATACCGTCGCGGAGATAGATACGATGGGCGTTGTCTTTCGTTGACGCGAGGACGAGTTTTGCCATGCAGAGGTACCCGGCATCCAAATTAACACGTCGCGCCTTTCCATTGGGCTTTTCTGTAGTGAAAGCCTGTTCTATTTTGTTTGTAAATAGTTTCATTTCTACCAACGTGCCTGCGTCAATAAGTTTTTCAAAACTGATGAATTGTCTTTGAATGCCCTGTCCCATCTCTCTCTCGTAATAAGTCGTGCTCGTGAAAGACATAAGTTCACTCGCGAAGTCAATCGGACCCAGATGCTGTGCCAGCTTGGTATAAACGGTTGGTAGAAGACCCGGTTCCGGGGTTAGCACACCGATAATCGCTTTAACAGGTTGTGGTATTGTAATCGTTCCCATTTTGCGCTCCGTAGCTGAACCGATGACGAGGTCCGCGGACTTCACGACTGTAAATTCGGCATATTGAGTATATCAGACAATTTTTAGGGTGTCAAGGCTTTGTTAATCGTGCCAAAATTGTGCTTCAGGAGCAGATCTGTTATATTATTTCAGAGAAATATGGAAACATTATATATTTTTTTCATTTTTCCTTGACTTTTTCTGAATTATAATGTATAATATTCTGTTATGCTTATGTCGCCATATTCAGACGGAAAAAGCAGCTAACGAAGCGGGCTTTTTCAAAAGTCTATTCTTAAGCTGCGCAACCACCGCCAAATAGGGAGACTCCATTCAGTGAACAAAGAGCCTATACGAAAAAATAAAAGAAAGTCTTTTGCCAAAACCGAAGTTCAGACTCCACTCCCAAATCTCATAGAAACCCAAGGACTCTCGTATGACGCTTTTCTACAACGAGATGTTCCTCCCAATGAACGTAAAGACCAGGGGCTCCAAGCCGTATTTAAAGAAGTATTTCCGATTCGTGACTTTTCGGAGACAAATAGCCTTGAATTTGTGGGTTATAGCCTCGGCACCCCCAAGTATACACTTCAGGAGTGTGTTGCCCGGGGCGTAACCTATCAGGTATCTCTCACAGCGCGTATTATGTTAGTTTTACGCGAGGCAGACCCCGACGCTGATGAACCACATGTTGTGGATATCCGTGAATCCGATGTTTATCTCGGCGAAGTTCCCTTAATGACTGAAAACGGGAGTTTCATTGTCAACGGCAGCGAACGTGTGATCGTGAGTCAGTTACATCGGTCTCCAGGTGCTATTTTTCTTGAAAAATCGTTGCCAACTGGACGGCGAACGCCGACTGCACAGATCATCCCGTATCGAGGGGCATGGGTCGAATTTGAAGTTGACGCGAAGGATCAAATCTATGTCCGCATTGATAAGCGGAAGAAATTGCCGGCGACTGTGCTGCTTCGCGCACTCGGTTGGGAATCCGATGCCGATATTCTCAAACTCTATGCCAAGACGGAGCGCCTCGTCCTTGATGGATGGCGTGTCACCAGTGTCGAAGCACCCACGCAGCAGATTAAGTCCGGAGACTTGTTAACTGCTGCCGAGTTTCGACGGGCGAAGAAGGATTACCCAGAAATTGAAGCAGAGAAGTCTTATCGTGTTACGACTGTAAAGGACGAAGGCTGTCCACTGGAAATCGGACAGGCGCTTACATATAGGCAACGCACCAACCTTCGTAGAAAATGGAAGGGCTTTGAAACCGAACTTCTCCAACGCGTGATTGATACCCATAATAGCGGATGTGAGTTCGCCGTCGGGCAGATACTCACCAATTCAGAATACGAGGACGCACGCGACCGTTATGGGAAAGATACATTCGCAGCTGAACGCGCCTTGCCGGAAAACAGCCAAGGTAGGGTTTGCGCTGAAGATGTTATCCATCAGGAAACCGGCGAAGTGCTCCTGACCGCGAATACATTACTGACTGAAACCGAGTTGGAACGTCTCCAGGAATCCGCCGTTGAGGCACTTACAGTCCTGGATGAAGCGGATTGCCAGCATATCCGGTTTTTACGGAATACTTTGGAACGCGATCGCCAGGCGGACTACCCGGATCAGCATAGTTTGAAAGATGCAGCCCTACTGGATATTTTTCGGACCTTGAGACCTGGGGATCCGGCGAGTGTGGAAAATGCGCGTAAACACCTTTCATGGCTCCTTCTTGATCCACATCGGTACGATTTAGGTGTCGTTGGCAGGTACAAACTGAATAAGAAATTTCAGCATACTTCTGTTTACGGAGAGCCACCCGAAGAAACATTTCGCACGCTGCGTGCCGAAGACATTGCCGCTACAGTAGCACATCTTCTGAATGTGCATAACGGGGTTGCACCAAAGGACGATCTCGACCATCTCGGCAACCGACGGGTACGCGTTATCGGCGAATTGCTTGAAAATCAGTTCCGGATGGGACTCTTTCAGATTCGCAGGACGACCCGTGAGCGATTGAGCACGACCAACGATATTGAGAAGATCATTCCGTCTACACTGATTAACCCGAAGCCATTGATGATGGCACTCCGTGAGTTCTTCGGATCCAACCAGTTGTCGCAATTCATGCAGCAAATTAATCCGCTGGATGAGTTAACGCACAAACGGCGTATTTCA
>JAJECD010000172.1 GCA_022822215.1 Candidatus Poribacteria bacterium
TGTTATAGGAGTTAAACTTGACGATAGAAGTATAGCATATTATCGGGAAAATTGCAACAATTCTACGAGGCAAGCAGGACTATTTAGTTTTCGGTCCCAATCTTGGTTTTCGTTTACATAAGTTAATATTTTTAGGAAATATCGCGAGCACAGCTCGCTCCTACAGAAGAAAATATACCTATATCTGAAGTGAATATGTAAAACTAAATGCCCCTGCGAGTCAGGACATATCTTTTGCAATCTGGATTTGATTTACGCTATAATTATTCTGATTTATCAATAAAATGATAAGGAAAGGCAGACGATGAAAAAACTGAATGAATTTCCACCCGGTTTGGATGAAGAACACGTTCAAAGCGTTATTGCATACTACGACCAGCAAACAGAGGAAGAAGCCGTTGCTGAAGCTGAGGAAGCATTGGGGGATGAATCCTGCGTTTTGGTGGAGGTACCCATAGAGTTGCTCCCGACTGTACGTGAATTGATTGCTAAACACGCCGCAGAAAATCCACTGCAGAGGGAGCAAAGTTCCTAACGCCTTGCTATTCAGGTGCTAATGCCCGTAACCGATTAACGACCCTGATAACCTCATCCGCAACAATATCCACCTCTTCAGCCGTGTTATAGCGTCCTAAGCCGAAACGGACAGCAGTTAACGCTAAATCATTCGGGACTCCCATCGCAACCAAGACGTGTGATGCCTTCACCGACTCTGAATCACATGCCGACCCTGTTGACACCGCTACGCGCTTCAATCCCATCAGTAAAGCATGGCTCTGCACACCCGCAAAACAGAGATTCAGATTGCCCGGCAGCCGCTGTTGGGAATGCCCGTTGAGATGAATATCTTCCAAACGCGTATTTAACTTTTCATGAAGCGTATCGCGCAAGGTAGACACACAACTTTTTCCCGACTCCATGTAATTTTTAGAAAGTTCGCACGCTGCACCCAAGCCGACAATCCCCGCGACGTTTAATGTGCCGGGTCGAACCCCTAACTCCTGCCCGCCGCCGTAAAATAGCGAGTGCGGTTGAGAGATGCCATGACGTAGGTAAAGCGCGCCAATCCCCTTCGGACCGTAAATTTTATGTGCTGTCAAGGAGGCGAGATCCACACCGAGCCTCTTCATATCTGACGGTAACTGCCCAATCCCCTGCACCGCATCTGAATGAAACAGCACGCCGTGTTTGGCAGCGACAGCCGCAATATCGGTGAGCGGATTTATCGTGCCGACCTCGTTGTTGGCGTACATGAAACTCATCAGGATCGTCTTCGGTGTAATGACAGTTTCTACATCGTCAGGACTGACCATCCCGTGTTTGTCCACGGGAAGGTATGTCGTCTCAAATCCTTCAGTCTCTAAGGCGTGGCAGGTATCGAGGATTGCGTGATGCTCGGCTGTGCTTGTGATAATATGGTTACCCTTCTCTCTACAAGCGTAGGCGATGCCCCTGACAGCGAGGTTGTCCGATTCAGTCGCACCACTGGTGAAAATAATCTCTTCTGCCGAGCATCCAAGGAGTTCAGCGACTTGCTGGCGTGCCTTGTCTACTGCGTCCTTCGCAGCAATACCGAATGGGTGTGTGCTGGAAGCGTTACCGAAATGTGTCGTGAGGTAAGGCATCATGGCTTCCAACACTTCGGGGGCAATCGGTGTTGTTGCGTGGTTGTCCATGTAGATGATGTTGTTCATGCAGAACGTTCCTTCTATGGGCGGCACGATGGCGCGTGCCTACTACTTTTAGAGCCGCTCGCGAAACATGTCAATCATGCCATCAGGCGGATCAAACGGCAATTCAACAACAGTGTTTGTCAATCCGCTGTAGTAGATACCCAACAGCAGGTTGAACTCAGCGAGGGATTGCTTGAGGTGCGTCGGGTGGACCTTGCTCTCATCGTCGAGCCACTCGAAGACTGCGTCGGTAAGTCCACCTTGTGCGATGACATCTTGTGCGCCGTAGTTTAGATCGCCGCCTTCATATCCACTTCCGGGTAGATTCCGTTCCCAACTCTCAAACCGCCAGTGGACAAATCCGTGTTCACCGAACACACACACGCGTTTGTGTCGGTTATTCCCAGTATCGGGGAGCACACGAGGTGCCATCTCCGGACCGAATGCGACAGAGGTTTGTACGCCGTTTGCGTAAGTCACCAGAGCGGTCGCATTTGCGGGTGAGGGTTGCGCAGAATCGAGCTGTTCGGCACCGGAGATTTGGCCTTGCACCTTCGCGGGTCGCGAGTTGTCAATGTAGGACGACACGAGTTGTAGGACGAGTGGTGCTTGGTCAACGGGTGGATTGCGAGCGCTCGCTTCAATAAATTTAATCGCACCGATTTTGCCTTCAGCGACATCCCGCTTGAGTGCGAGGTTCTGTGGATGAAAATTGAGTTGTGTGTTGACAACGAATTTCGTTTGGGTGCGTTCGGCGAGCTCGGAGATTTGCCGCCAATCTTCGGTTTCTACTGCGATCGGTTTTTCGACGATTGCTGCAGGTACACCGTGTTCGGATGCTTGGTTCATCAGCGGATAGCGGATGCGTTCGTTGCTACCGCGTAGGACGGGTGCGGTAACGATGTGTAGCAGGTCCGGTTTTTCTTTTGAAAGCATTTCATCGAGATCGGTATAACGGGCATCAACCCCGAATTCATCACCGAAGTCGTTGAGCAGGTCTTCTTTCATATCGCAGATCGCAGCAAGTTTACCGCCCTTGACGTGTTGATAGGCGCGAGCGTGCCCGCGTGCACGTCCCCGACAGCCCAAAATCGCGCTTTTGTACATAATTTTCTCCTGTATGATGCCCAATTCGGTTGACGCAGTGAAAAACCGCGTATGTTATGGGCGTACCTTACTTAAAAGTCCATTTTTGTCAGGGATTATTGTATCGCATCTTCGCTTTTAAAACAACACTTTCGCAAAATTATAGTTCAAAGAAGAATGGAAATGTGTTATGATAGTCCTAAAAGCGGAAACAGACAACAGGAGGCGAAAGATGCGACGTTACCTCTATATCTTACCGGCACTTTACGCAGTTGCAGCCTTTTCAGGATGCCAGTCCAAGGTCGTGCAGATGTTATTTGAACCGCAAGAGTTTTACAACTACGCCGTCACGGAAGGTGTCACCTGTACGTCACCGGAGATGATAGACGGTGATGTTCAGACGAAAGGATATGCGGATGGCAGATGGATTCACCTAAACTTGCCAGCGCAAAAGGCGATTCATCGGATCGCTATCCGCGGGACTAACATCATAAATTGTATGATATACGAGAAATTGGAGGGTGAAGGACATTGGCGTGCAATTCTGCAGGTTCAGAACAACGACAGTCCAGTCATTGAAGCACGCGTCAGTGGTGTTGTGACGGATACAATCCGTATCTACATCAGCGGTACCACCGAAGATGAAAAGAAAGCGGGAGAATGGGATCCAAGGCGTGGCGGGATTGTCGCCTATACAGTGTTAGGCAAAGCCTTTATACATGAGCTTGAAGTTTACGGGTTCGTCTCAAAGGAGAAAACCGAAGCCGTCCCATAGCAACTAACGTGTGAGGCACAGAGTGATGAAACGTTTGATTTTTGAAGATTTATACAGTTGGAGCGTCTTTAGTCCGGAGCGGCAGGTAGACTTTAACGGGCATTTGTGGGTACGTCCTGATGGGAATATCCTCATAGACCCCGTTGCAATGTCCGATGCTGACCGTGAGCACCTGAAGGCACTCGGCGGCGTGAAGTCGATCGTACTCACGAATGCCGATCACGAGCGCGAAGCCGCTGCCCTTCAGGTGCAGACAGACGCAGAGGTGATTGTGCATGAAGCGGATGCCGACGCGCTGAGCATCAGACCGACAAGGACCGTTCAGGACGGAAAGGCGATTGTGCCGGGCTTACATGCCATCCATCTCAGCCATGGCAAAAGCCCCGGTGAAATTGCGCTCTACTTTCCAGAGAAAGGGACTGTTCTCTTCGGGGATCTGGTGGTAGGCGAGCCGATGGGGGCCTTGACCTTACTCGCTGATGAAAAATTGAGTGATCCACCTAAAGCAGCACTCGAACTCCGTAAGATTTTGGGACTCCGCTTTAGCACGATTCTCGTTGGCGACGGACACTCCATCTTTAAAGATGCCCGACAACACCTCGTTGACTGCCTCCAAGCACGTCGGGACATCTACATCAATCGTATCCATATCGATGAAATACCGTGGCATTATAAAAATGCCCCGCATCCTTACGATTTTGAGGACAAAGACATTGACCCGCTCATCGGTGGCAAGAATTTGGGGTATCGCGTTATCCATCTCCTGCCGGGTAAAATGAGTTTCCCGATGCATTTTCACAATTTTGGTGAAGAGATGTGTTATGTGATGGAAGGCACCTGCACGTTGAAAACCCCACGCGGTGAGGCGGCAGTGCAGGAGGGGGATTTCATCGCGTTCCCGCCCGGCACAATCGGCGCACATAAATTTGTAAATGATAGCGATGCTCCGGTTGTATTATTTATTCTCGGAACCACTACACCGCATGATGTCAGCGAATATCCAGATTCCAATAAAGTATTGCCTTATGTTGTCGGAAAGATTTACCGTAAGGATCCAAGTCTGAGTTATTGGGACGGCGAAGTTTGATAAAAGGAGGAACACATGGACAACGAATTAATGAGCAATGAAGAGAATTACGCTTTTGATGTGGCAGGCTACCTACACATTCCGGGTGTTCTCACTCAGGAAGAGGTGACAGCACTCAACGAGGCGTTAGATGCCGTTGCGGACAGTGAGATGCTCTTAGGGGGGCTACATCGTGAATTGTTCCGCGACCTACTCGTACACCCTAAAGCGGTGTGGTATCTCAACCAGATCGTCGGACACGGTTTTCGACTCAATCAAGCCCCGAGATTGTTGGGAAAGCGAGAGGATGAGACCGGTATGACACTCACCGGCGGCGATGAGCCGAGAAATCCGTCCGAGGCATACTTCCAACAGAACGGACGCAGGAGTTCTCAAGGTGTGGAAGCGATCTGGGTGTTGGATGACATTGCAGAAGGGGACGGTGGGTTGGTTGTCGTGCAGGCGAGCCACAAGAGCAACGTTGAAACCCCGCGCGACTTAGCAACGGGTGTCGATGATATGGGGTTAGTGATACAACCTGAACTCAAGGCAGGCGATCTGTTTTTAGTCGCATCCTCTACGCTCCAAGGCGTGCGACCGTGGAAAGATGAACCGAAAAGGTTGCTAACTTATTGGTATGCCGGACGTGCCGCAATTCAGTCGAATCCAGATGGACCCAATGCAGAAACGGAGGCACTGCCGAGGTGGGCAGACGAGGCAACGCCTGCCCAAAAGGCGGTTATGTATGTGCCAGGATTTAAGAATTCAAGTCCACCGCCGGTGCTCAATACGGATGGCGAAGAGACGTGGGTTGAGGAAGACAAGACCGTCGTCCACCCATCAATTTATACACGCGACCCGATTTCAGGCATTGATGAGAAAGAGTTTTACTTCTGGGATTTGAACGGGTATCTCGTGGTGCGCGGTGTGATGGATGCGGAGTGGTTGGCGGCAGCCAATGAAGCAGTGGATAAATTCCAAGATCGCATCGTTGTTGGTAGTGAACTGGCAGGCGGTTCTGTGAGCCAAGCCGGTACAGGACGGCCCCTTCTGTCGGGTTTGTTAGACCTACCGGACCCGTATAACGATCCGTTTCGACGTATGATTGCGCATCCAGCTGTGGTACATCGGCTTAATTGGATGGGGGGTAGCGGCTACCGCACGGGGGGGGCGACGGTCTTCTGCGCCGTTCAAGGCACATCGGGGCACTCACTCCACGATGGAAACGAACCGATGAGTCCATCGCGCGGTTATTATTTTAAGAACGGACGGAGCTATTGCGAGACTGTCACGATTACATGGCAATTGCGCGATGTTGAACCCGGACTTGGCGGTTTCGCATGTGTACCGGGATCCCACAAAACCCAATATTCCTCGCCTCGCGGAATTCGGACGTGTGATGACACGATGGGGTTGGTGGTACAGCCGGTTATGAAAGCTGGGGATGTGCTCTTCTTTATGGACGGCGGTTGCACACACGGTGCTTTAGCGTGGAAGAATCCGATCCCCAGACGCGGCGTTCTGATTAAGTATCAGTCGAAAAATTCTAATTGGGGTGGTGGTGTGATTGACCCGCAGGACCGCTGGGGCGATATGGTTGAGGATATGACCGAGGCGCAATTCGCTGTTATGCGGGGACCTGAACGCGATGGTCGCCACCGCACTGTCCCGCGACTCGTTGTGCATGATGGACAGGTGTTCGTTTCGTATGATGCAGAAGGCGATAGTTATTCGTCGAAGTATCGAAAACCGGGTGAAAAACGCGATTAATCGGGCTTTATTACCTATCGTTCCCGGACTAAATCCGAGAACGGTAGGTGATAGCAATTGTGTTCGCGCCGGATTGAATCAGCGGAGACCTCATTGATCATTTCCCGCTTTTAAGTCGCCCCACGTCAAAGCCAATTTATCTGAAGGTTCGACGGCGAGTATACCGAGGGTCTCTTCCAAGCCGTCGTTCATGATGGCGTTGATGTCTTCTTCTTCCAAAGCGACACTAAAAATTGCGGCTTCATCAATAAGGCCTTCTACCGGTTGGATACCGGTTGGGTAATTCGTCCCAATAACCACAGGGGCGTTTGTATCAGCGATCTCTGCTGAGAAGACTCGCGTGGCAGAGAGTACGCCGTCAACGTAGACCTGTGCCTCTTCGCCGGTATAGACAGCGGCGACATGATACCATGTACCATCTTCAGGATTGACGTTGGATGCTGTCCAGACGGTATTGCCCGCTTCGCCGAAGGGAGCAAACTCGAATACGCCGTTAGCGTTCCGCTGCAACAGGTAACACATATCGACTTGCCACCCTTGTGCTTTTGTCACTAATCCGTGCCAATCGCCGGGTCGGTAAGTGCCTTGAACCCAGATGACGATTGTAAATGCTTCGCTGAGTTCGGTATCCAAGGTTTTATGGTCGGGGACGCTGACATAATCGCCTGCCCCATCCAATTCCAGAGCATTGCCAAATTTGCCACCGGGGGCCCATTCTGGGTCGCCCTCCAGTGTGCCATCGTTGCCGTTTTCAGAGGAGTCGGATGCCGTGTCGCCATCTGTCTCATTAAAGAGCCACACGCCAACGGCAGTTGTCGGGTCGATTTCAGCATTGCTATGTTTCACAAGCACGATAAAGCAGCACAGCATACAGAAAGCAATTACTGTTAAACGTATCATTGAGTTTACCTCCATAGTCTCCAGTTTCGGAAGACTGACGAACCCTAATGAAAATGAGTGGACATCAAGTTAAAAAATCTGTTAGACTTTTGATATTATTACATATTCAGTAGATTTATGCAAACGCGTGGAAAAGAGGTGTTGTATGAGACGCGAAGTACGGTGGGAGCGGATGTTTCCTGATGAGTTAGAAGCGGCACTCGAAGCGTGTCCAATGGTGTATCTCCCGTATGGGTTGTGCGAGCCGCACGGTTGGCACAATGCCGTCGGGATGGATGCGATTCGGGCACACGAATGTTCCTGTGAGGCAGCGAAAGCACACGGTGGGATTGTCGCACCGCCGTTTTATTGGCACTGCCATGAGATTGGCGGCTACGGGTCGTGGGGACACAACCAAGTTAATCAAGCGCGACCGTGGCTAACAGCAATACCGCCGTGGATGTTTTTGAAGAACATCTGTTATCACATTCGAGCGGTAGATGCGTTGGGTTTTCACGGTGCAATTCTGTTTTCGGGGCATTCGGGTCCGCATCGTCTTGACGTGCCGATAGTGATTGACATCATGCAGGCACATGTCGGCGTTCGGATGTATTCGACGATGAGCATAGGTGCGGATATCGAGCGTTTTGAGGACGGTAAAGGATTGGGCGGACACGCCGGACGCGGCGAAACCTCTGTGCTCTGGGCAGTGGCACCCGATTGTGTGGATATGTCACGGATGCCGACAGATGATACACGGGCACCGGATTTTGCAATGGGATCTTTCAACGCGTCCTCGAGCCGTCTCGTTGGGGAACAGATGGTCGCAGATATTGTGACGCATTTTGGTGAAAAGACGACGGCGTTGCTGGCGGCATACAAAGCGGAGGTGTCGAATCCGACACCGTTGACGTTTGATGATGTCGAGGGGATTTGGGAAGACGAGATCCGACCGAAGTTGGCGGAGTTTGCCTCTCTACAGCCTCCCGATCCGGCACCACCGATTGATTCTCGATGGTATCCGAACTCGCAACCTCCGAAAGGACGGGTTTTGTAGCAGGCAAAGGACGCTAAAACAAATCGCAAACTAACAGTTCGCGGTACAAATCCTTTTTGTTTAGGTGTTCCTATACTATAATCTACGGATCCGCTGATTTTCTTTCGCTCGGGCATCCTCTCGTTCTGGATCGAGAATGGCGTGCAAGGCGGTTTCCAACTCGCTACGTCTTGCCGCATATTCAGGTTTTGATGCCAAATCGTTGTTCTCCAATGGATCAGCGGCTACGTTAAACAGCTGCGGTTCACTTCCGACGTAATGACACAGTTTGTAATCCCCACGCTTGAGCATGAAACCGGCGTTAAGCATACCCATGTGATGGTACTCTGAAAAAACGGCGCGCGTTGTTTCACTCGGTTGGTTTCGGGCTATTTCCAGTAGGCTATCTCCTGGTAAATCAGAGGGTGTTTCCAGACCAGC
>JAJECD010000119.1 GCA_022822215.1 Candidatus Poribacteria bacterium
TCCCCGGTAGGTGCGGTTTTGCGGCGTACTCGACCAAATGCGATGTGCATTCCTAACCGCACCGATTGCGTCACGATAGACCTAATTCTCTGATTTTGCGTAAGTCCTGTTAAATCAAACAAACAATATTGAAGGTTGAAATCTCTTTAATTTTAACGACTTCCGAGGTAACTATGCACGATCCACGACTTGATAAACTCGCAGACGTTCTCACAACCCACTCCACCAAAATTCAGCCCGGTGAATTTGTGCTCATTGAAGGCATTGACATTCCGCAGGAAATGGTCATTGCGCTCATCCGTTCCGTGCGAAAAGCCGATGGGATTCCGCTCGTTGAACTCAAACAAAATCGTATCCAACGTGAAATCATTCTCAATGGAGACGATGCCGGGATAAAATTGATGGGTGAATACGAAATATATCGTGTCAGTAACCCCCTGCTAAAGCATGGGGCTTGTGCGAAGCGTATGCCAACCGTTCACTCCACGAGTTATACCGCTGACTACAGTAAAATATCGCGTCTTTGGTGATGGCACACCCGAAGATGGTATGGATGCTCCCCAAGTCTATATCCACTCTGAGACGTGATCTGGATGGGGCAATATACAACCCGTATGGAAGATTACAAATTATGTTTGTTCCAGTAAAAAGTAAGTCCGGCAAGAAACTCATGCCGACACACCCGAATAAAGCAGGGATGCTAATCAAGAAAGGATTAGCAACACCGTATTGGTCTAACGGCATCTTCTGTATCAGACTCAACTACGAACCAAAGACTGACTACACACAAGATATTGTCATCGGTGTTGATCCCGGTAGCAAGAAGGAAGGTTTCACCGTCAAATCCGAAGCACATACCTACCTGAATGTGCAAGCCGATGCTCACAATAAAGTCGGTAAGAAAGTCATAAAGCGTCGGGAGTTGCGTAGAGATAGACGTTCACGGAAATGTCCGAACCGAAGAAACAGGACGAACCGACTTGCGAATAAGGTCCGTATTCCCGCTGGCACGCGTGTGAGGTGGGACTGGAAACTGCGTATTCTTGACTGGCTATCGAAACTCTATCCGATTACCCATATCTGTGTTGAGGACATCAAAGCCCGGACGATAGCACGTGCGAAGAAGTGGAATCAGTCGTTTAGCCCTTTGGAAGTTGGAAAGCAGTGGTTCTACACTGAAATCGAAAAACGGTGGGAACTCCTCACACTTCAAGGATGGGAGACGAAAGAGATACGCGATAGGCTCGGACTCAAGAAGTCGTCTAAAAAACTTGCTGAAACATTTGACGCGCACTGTGTTGATAGTTGGTGTCTGGCATATCATACTATAGGTGGGCAGAGTATACCTGCCAACACAGATATATTCTGTATATCGCCTATACCGATACGCCGGCGTGAACTCCACAGGCAGAACCCACAGAAAGGCGGGGAATGCCCTCGCTACGGTGGCACGACTTGCGACGGATTCGTGAAGAACACTCTCGTGAAACATGTTAAGCATGGCTTGACCCGTATTAGTGGATTTGGCAAGACAGGTATTTCTCTGTATTCTTTAGCGGGAAAACGCCTCTGTCAAAATGCCAAAACACAAGATTTTAAAGTGCTAACACGCCTTAACTTCAACTATAGGAGCAGTGTTTCCTCCCCCGCCTAAAGGCACGGGGTTCCCACACTGAAGATTTTGATGAGTAGAAAACAACACCCCGTATACGGCGATCCACAACGATTTGAAGTCGTCTCGGATTTTATTGCCTCGCGATACGGCAATACGATTCAGTCCGTTGCTGATGTTGCGGGTGGGAAGGGGATATTGACGCGACTTCTAAAAAAAAAGAAGAACTTTGAATGTGAACTCATTGATCCGCGGCGCACTGTCCTCAAAGGTATTGAACATCGACCTGAACAATTTGAACCCGATATGGCGGATTATTACGACCTGTTAGTCGGACTCCATCCCGATGGCGCGTTGCGTCAATTGGGGGAGGCAGCACTTATTCGTCCCGCCGTCATAATTCCGTGCTGCAACTTCTGGGATGAACACCGGCGCGGGCAATATGAATTGTTAACGGCAATTGAGGATTTCTACCGGCAGCATTCCGTCCGATTTGAGCGGATTGAACTCGACTTCAAGGGACCAAAGAATATCGCTATTGTATCTGAACCTTAAGCCATGTGCTGTCTCCAATGTGCTTGTAACCATAATTCAGCTTATGCGAAAATGGATTCTCACGGCAATCGGAATCAGCCTCTCATTCGCATTGGGATACCTCTTTCTTGAAGGGGACCGCTATAGCCAATTGATCGGTTTTTTCGGGTATATGAGCGTTGCCTGCACGATAATCCCATTGCCGACACCACCCTATGTCATCGCACTCGGAAAGGTCTTTGATCCGTTCATCGTGGCTCTTGCTGGAGCAGTCGGGAATTGCCTTGCCGCATTTGTAGAATATCGCTTGCTGCTCTGGGTCTTTTCAAAAACTGAACTTCAAGATCGCCTCGAAACCAGCCGCATCTTCCAACGGTTTTCTTACTATTTTCGTCGTATGGCGTTTGTATGTCTAATTTTCACTGGGTTCACGCCAATCCCCTTTGAACCTTTTCGATTCGCCGCTATTCTGGCAGGTTATAATCTCACCTTGTATCTCCTGGCGGTTTTGCTCGGACGTTTCCCACGCTATTATCTTATGGCACTCCTCGGAGACCGATTCCAGATCCCAACACGCTATCTGATTATCCTTCTCATCCTTTTGGTTGCCATACCTGTAGCGGGGATGTTGGTCAGACGTTATACGTCTGCCGACAATGAGGGTGGGGTAGCCAAGCACACAACAGATAACTGAAAACTCAGTGCCTTTGCTGATTTCCCTATTGCCGTTTTCTTGGCAATCGACTATACTTAACGTGATCTTGATTAAAATCTAAGGTATACATAGTTTTTCCCTCTATAGGACTGAATAATCGGAAAGGAATAATATGGCACGACAACCCAATATTCTATTTCTCCTCACCGATCAGCAGCGTTTCGATTCACTCGGCTGCAACGGTGCCCCAATTTGCAGAACACCTGCCGTTGACGAAATCGCTGCGACAGGTATGCGATTTACAAACGCCTATACCCCGATCGCCCTCTGTTCACCCGCACGCGGGTCGCTCCTCACTGGACTCTATCCGCATAACCACGGGCAACTTTCAAATATGGGAAACTTCAACGCTGTGTTTGCAAATCAAATTCTCGACAAACCGGCATATCCAAAACTTTTGGGCGAAGTAGGCTATCGGGTGAGTTGTGTCGGGAAGTGGCATCTCGCCAAAGAAGGCGATACGGAATTCTGGGGTTACGACAAGTGGCATCCCTATCGCGGGTGGCATCAGTGGCTCCGTGATGACGGTATTGACTTCCGAATTGATAGGGACGCTGTTCAACCCTTTGAATGGGGCGGTGAGGCACCTTTCTATGGAAGACATCCACTCCCCGCAGAACGGACGATGGAGGCCTGGACTGCAGATAAAACAATTGAGTTGCTCAACGGTTATACGGATTCTGAACAACCCTTTATGATTGCCTCGAATTTCTTCGGACCCCATTTCCCGTATGCTGTACCTGCCCCTTACGACACAATGTACAATCCCGATACCGTTGAGCGGTGGGGTAACTTTGATGAGCAGTTCATCAACAAACCGCTTATTCAGCAGAAAGAGATGCTCCGTTGGAACGCCAGCCATCTGACCTGGCCCGATTGGCAGAAAGTCATCGCTGCCTATTGGGGATACTGTACTTTCATTGACGATCAGGTCCGACGAATCCTCGACTGCCTCGAAGCAAGCAATTTGGCGGAAAATACGATTATTATCTTTTCAACCGACCACGGCGATATGCTCGGCAGCCATCGACTTTTCAACAAGGGTTTCCACATGTACGAGGAGACGCATCATATTCCGCTCGTTATTCGGTGGCCCGGTGCAACATCACCCGGCACGACGTGTGATGAATTTGTGAACCTTGTCGATCTCATGCCGACTTTTTTGGAACTCGGCGGCGCGGTAGGTCCTGGGAATCTTGACGGTAGATCCATTGTGCCTTTGTTAAGAGGGGAGACCGTAGATGATTGGCCCGATGATGTGTTCGCCGAATTTCACGGCTATGAACCGACACTTGCTTCTGTTAGGATGGTACGGACGGATTCTTGGAAGTACGTCTACAATCCATATAGCGAGGACGAACTCTACGACATGAAGAGCGATCCGCACGAACTTCATAACTTGGGAGGGCACTTAGGCTACAAACATGTCCTCCGCCGTATGAAAGCGCGGATGGTCAATCGCTTGCGTGAAACGGGAGATAACATCGTCATGGATGGCGGATGGCAGAGCAACTCATTTGATCTACTCGTTTCACGGCGGGAACGGTAGCCTCGGTAGGAGCGATCTCCCGATCGCGACTTTAACCAAAAACCCCACAAAAACCTTCTACAGTTGCAAATTATTGCCTGATAAAATATTTTTTCAGTTAATGTAACCTTTCGCCCAAAAAATTTGTCCTTAATAGTAGAGAGGTTTGCGCAAAATTCATTTTTATGTAAAGCGTTTTAAGTTGATGGTATAGTCTTCAGCACACATTTCATAGAAAAAGCAACGTTGCGGGAGATGCCGAGGCAGGGCATCTGTTTGTGAGGAGGGAACACTGTGCATAGAGAAGACGATGAACAATTGGTTCATGCTGTTTTATCAGGCGACGACTCAGCATTTGGGATTTTAGTTGAAAAATACCAAAAAAGTATTCACACGCTCGTGGAGCAGCACATCGGTGATTTCCACTATGCAGAAGATATTACGCAAGATACTTTTCTTCGCGCATATCGGAAACTTTCAACGTTGAAAAATCCGAACCGGTTTTCTAATTGGTTGTATACGATTGCCAAGAATTGCTGTCGGAATTGGTGGCGCAAACAAGAGCGTGAAAATTACTTACAGTCATTAGAGGTCACACCTATGGCAGAAATGGATAAATCTCCTTATGATCGTTACGTATCGAAA
>JAJECD010000053.1 GCA_022822215.1 Candidatus Poribacteria bacterium
TCATCACCATCACCACATTTTTTCCTGCTAATGTATCGGTGAGTTTATGCGCAGCTGCTATTGGAGAGGCACCTGCTCCTTCTGCCAAGTTGTGCGTCCACCGCAATGCGAAACGCATACCTTCCTGAAGTTCTGTCTCACTCAACAGCACAATGTCGTGCACACCTGCTTTGATGATGGAAAGTGGTAACGGGAAGGGGGAACGCGTCGCGATTCCGTCTGCAATTGTATCGCAGGAATCGGTTTCTATACGCCGTCCGGCTTGCCACGACCGATAGATGGCGGGCGCGTTTTCTGCTTGCACGCCGATAACTTTGACGTTTGGGTTAATCGCTTTAGAAACAGTAATAGCCCCACAGCAACCGCTCCCGCCGCCGATAGGGACGATGATCGCATCTACATTCGGGAGGTCTTCAAAGATCTCAAGTGAATAGGTACCGACCCCGTGAAAGAGTGCCAGTTCCATACACGGATGAACGTAGTAGAGTCCATGTTCCTGTTGAAGTTTTTCGCACAATTCGAGTGCCTCGTCAAAGTCCGCGCCGTGCTCAATGAGTTCTGCACCGAAGGCGCGCATCGCGCTGTTCTTCTCTGGATTGTTCCCGTAGGGTACAACAACCGTTGCTTTGACTCCAAACTGCGCCGCAGCGTAAGCAATGGACTGACCGTGATTTCCGCGTGTTGCTGTAATTACCCCTTTTTCGCGTTGTGCGTGTGGCAGGTGCTGCATGAAATTCAGTCCACCGCGCACCTTAAAACTACCTGTTGGATGATGGTTTTCGTGTTTGATATATGCTTGGAATCCGAGACGCTCGGACAATTCGGGATAATGGATTAAAGGTGTCTGTTTTAAAAAACGTGCCACGACCTTTCTCGCAGCAATGATGTTTTGGAATGTAAGAGTTTTCACGTGTGCTCCTTGAAAAAATAGTTTTGAAATGGCGGGTTGCCAACCTAAAAAATCTATGCTAATATGATAGCATACCTTATACGGCATATCAAAGTTAATTGCGGAGGAAGGAATATCTATGGCACAGGATTGGCACTCCACACAATTAGAGATTGATGAAACCGAGGATCTCATTGAGGTCTGTTATGAAAACGGATGGACAGACGGACTTCCAGTCGTTCCACCAACGCCCGAACGCGTCGAACGCATGCTGCGTGGGACAGACCGAGATCCAAACGAACTTATCGCCGCAGTCCCGCCAAAATGGGGCAGAGCCACCGTCGAAAAGATCGCTATTAACGCCGTCATGGCAGGGTGCAAACCGGCATATCTCCCACTCATCCTTACCGCAGTCGAGGCGATGACCACTGAGCAGTTCAACCTTCACGGTGTTCAAGTCACGACTTCTCATGTCTCTCCGATGCTCATTATCAACGGGCCGATTCGGAAGCAGTTAGGTATTAACGATGGGTTTAATCTCTTCGGACAAGGCTGGCGGGCAAATGCGACGATCGGACGTGCCCTGCGTCTCGTCTGTACGAATATCGGCGGCGGCTTACCGGGTGAACTTGATCGATCAGCGTTTGGGCACGCTGGGAAGTATACCTGCTGTATCGCCGAAAAAGAGGAAGAAAGTCCTTGGGATCCGTTACATGTCAATCGTGGATTCAAACCCGACGATAGCACCGTCACTATCTTTGCGGGTGCCGGTCCCCAAACCGTCAACGATCACGGCAACAACACCGCGGAAGGTATCCTCAACACAATCGCACAGAACATCGCTGCTCCCGGCAACAGCGTCGGTGAAACGATACTCGTCATTGGTGTTGAACACGCAAAGACGATCTCAGCGGATGGGTTTAACAAGAACGATGTCCGACAATACATTGCTGATGCCACAAAGCAATACGCAGCAGACGATCTAATGCTTATGGTAGCGGGTGGACCCGCAGGGAGATGGACGATTGTTGTTCCTGGATGGGGTTCTCGGTCCTCTCGCGCGATTACGCTCGCACTATAGCAATTCGCGGTTCGTTATTAGTAAAGAAATTGTTGACGCACATCAGACGGCTTTTTGCTAACGGCTATTTGCGAATCCCAGAACTACCAACGAGAAAATGTACTTGCAAGTTCGCAAAAAATGTGGTATCCTTAAAATACACAAAATAGGAAACCAGAATCTGTTTTTTGACGTTATAGTAAAGGAATATGTGCGATGGACGCAAGAACGCTGTCTCTACCAATTAGCACCCTCGATTACAAGCAACCTGACACCGTGCAGATCGGTTCTCCGGTCTCTGCTGCCATTGATATAATGCAAAAAGGCGGGCGAGGCTGCGTCCTCGTTGTTGATGAGGATGAACAATTGGCTGGAATCATCACTGAGCGCGACCTGCTCCGTCACGTTAGTGGACAACGCGCTGCAGCCGCAGATTTTAAAGTCGAACGGGTGATGACTGCGGATCCGGAGACGCTTCGCGCCAGTGACCCGATCGCCTTCGCATTAAACTTAATGCACTTCGGACATTTCCGGCATTTACCTCTCTGCGTCTGGGACGACCAAGGCGAAGCATACCCCATCGGAATAATTTCAACCCGTGATATTCTCGAACACATCGCTATATTCATAGAAAATCAAGCGTAGGAGAACCTGCTGTGCTTTACGACTTAGCAATCGATGAAGAATTAGAACAGATGGACGAAAACGCTGCGTTAAAGGCATGGAGCGCACAAGAAATTCACGTTTCGCTAAAAGATTTGATGCGGCCTATCGTCACTATTGACATCAGCTGCAGTGTGAATGAAGCGATTGACCTGCTCTTGGCAAACAATATCGGAGCAGCACCTGTCGTCGAAGACGGTTATCTCCGCGGGATTTTTAGTGAGAGAGATGTCCTGAACCGGATTCTTAATAAAGAGGTAGGGGACCTCGACCGTGTGGGTGTTAGACAATTCATGATACCTGATCCGCAGGCAGCGAAACCGGAAGATTCTCTGAACGCCGCTATTCTCTATATGGCACATGGCAGCTACCGACACGTCCCGATTGTTGATACAGAGAACCGGCCGATTGGTATGGTTTCGATTCGCGATGTTATCTCTTATCTCGTTGAGGAATTTCCCCAAGAAGTTTTAGCACTACCGCCGAGGCCCGTCCGAGATGCCATGAAAGCCCGAGAAGGCGCGTAGCTGTTTAGCACTTTTCATATTGTGTAGGCGCACTTTTTAGACGTGCCCCTATCAGAAAAAGGAAGCGATTGTGATGCGCAAGCCAGTAGAGCAAATCGAGGAAGCGACTATCCTGTTTGCTGGCGACTCCGGTGATGGGTCGCAGACCATTGGCACACAAATGACAGAAACCACTGCCCTCATTGGTAATGATGTCGCTACGCTACCCGATTATCCCGCTGAGATTCGCGCACCTGCTGGATCGTTAGCCGGGGTCTCCGGGTTCCAACTCCACTTCTCAAGCGAACAAATTCATACACCCGGAGATCTCTGTGATGTCCTCGTAGCAATGAACCCCGCCGCTTTAAAAGTTCACCTTCAGAAACTCAAACCCAACGGCATTCTTATTGTTAATATTGATAACTTTGCACGGCGTTCGCTACGTCTCGCCGGATACGAGGCGAATCCGCTTGAAGATGGCACTGTCGCGAAATATCAGGTCTTCCCAGTTGAACTCACGCGCCTCACCCGAAAAGCACTCGAAAATACAGATTTAACGACACGTGAAATCGATCGGTGTAAAAACTTTTTCGCACTCGGCATGATCTTATGGCTCTACAACCGCCCAATGGACTATACAATGCGGTGGGTTAAGACAAAATTCGCTACAAAGCCGCAGTATGTTGAGGCGAACATTCTCGCGCTCCGTGCGGGTAATATCTACTGTGAAGCTACTGAGCAATTTGCTGTCTCTTACGATGTTAAACCTGCTGTTTTTGAACCGGGTACTTACCGAAACATTGAAGGGAACATGGCAACTGTTCTTGGATTAATAGCGGCTTCGCATCAGGCTGGATTGCCTCTCGTTTACGGCAGTTATCCAATAACACCGGCAAGCGATATCCTACACGGTCTTGCCCAATACCGAAATTTTGGGGTCATCACGATGCAGATGGAAGATGAGATTGCGGCTGTTGGGGTTGCAATCGGTGCCGCATTTAGTGGTGCACTCGGTGTTACAGGCAGTAGCGGACCGGGACTCGCACTCAAATCGGAGGCGATCAATCTCGCAATGATTGCAGAACTCCCGCTTGTCATCTGCAATATCCAACGTGCAGGTCCCTCAACGGGAATGCCGACAAAGACGGAACAGTCGGATCTGTTACAAATGTTTTATGGAAGAAACGGTGAATCTCCGATTCCGATTGTTGCGCCTTCGCGCCCGTATGACTGTTTTGAGTCAGTTTATGAAGCCTGCCGGATCGCCGTGAAGTATAGGACACCGGTAATTTTCCTCTCAGACCTCTACATTGGGATGGGGGCTGAACCGTGGAAAATCCCGAAACTTTCTGAGTTACCGGAGATTAAAGCGGATTTTGCGGGGCGGGATCAGGCACATGGCAACGGATTTGAACCCTACCAACGCGACCCAGAGACCTTGGCGCGTCCATGGGCGAAACCCGGCACTCCTGGCTTGGAACACCGCATCGGGGGCTTAGAAAAATCTGATATAACGGGGCATGTCAGTTATGATGCCGAGAACCATCAGCGGATGGTAGAAATCCGAGCCGAAAAGGTCGCTCGTGTCGCTAACGATCTACCGCCAACGGAGGTCTTTGGGGCACAAGAAGGCGACATTCTCTTGCTCGGATGGGGTGGCACTTACGGTGCTATCCGAACAGCAGTGGAACAGTGTGTTCAAGAAGGTCTCTCTATCGCACACGTACATCTCCGACACCTTAACCCGTTCCCCAACGATTTAGTTGGCATTCTAAAAAGATTTAAGAGAGTTTTAATCCCTGAACTAAACACCGGGCAGCTTCGTCAACTTATCCGTAGCACTTATCTGATTGATGCAATCGGATTTAACAAGGTACAAGGCCAACCGTTCCACGTGTTTGAGTTGCAATTTAAAATTGACGAGATACTTAAAGAATTAGGGCACTTTTAGCCTACTATATCTGAAATACCTTTTGCTGGCGAAGCAGAAAGACATTTAGGATTCCAGAGTAGTTACGGATGTCACCAGCAACAATATATCCATAGTTATCGGCTTTAATGTAAAAGGCGGTAAAATTATGAAAAGAGAAAGAACTTCACGCATTCCTGTCGGTGTACCCACCCTCTCGAAAAAGGATTTTGAATCCGACCAAGACACTCGCTGGTGCCCCGGCTGCGGCGATTACTCCATCCTTGCCCAGACGCAACGTATTATGCCTGAACTCGGCATCCCCCGCGAGAACATCGTCTTTATCTCCGGTATCGGGTGTTCAAGTCGGTTTCCGTACTATATGAACACCTACGGCTTCCATACCATTCACGGTAGAGCGCCGACGATTGCTTCAGGTGTAAAAATGGCGAACCCGGACCTCTCTGTCTGGGTAATCACAGGTGATGGCGATGCCCTCTCAATCGGTGGCAACCACTTTATCCATGCAATGCGTCGTAATTTCGACATCAACGTATTGCTCTTCAACAACCGCATCTACGGACTCACCAAAGGTCAGTACTCACCGACTTCGGAACAAGGGAAAAAGACAACATCAACACCGCTCGGTTCCCTTGAGACCCCTTTTAATCCGATTAGCCTTGCTTTGGCATCAGGCGCGACCTTCGTGGCACGCTCACTTGACCGAGATCCGGATCATTTGCGGCTGATGATTAAGTCAGCCTTTGAGCATAAAGGCACTTCCTTCATTGAAATCTATCAAAACTGCAACATCTTTAACGATGGTACTTTCTTTCAATACACAGAGAAGGACACGAAGGCTGACAATACCGTATTCTTGGAGCACGGCGAACCTCTCGTTTTTGGCGCGGAGCGCGACAAGGGTATCCGACTGAACGGGTTCCAACCCGAAGTCGTCGAAACCACAAACGGCGACTACGCCACCGACGACCTCATCGTCCACGACCAATACACCGAAGACACCACCTTAGCGAACTTTCTGGCGGGGATGAGTGACACGCTTGATATGCCGCATCCTGTTGGTATTTTCCGAAGTGTCCGACACCCGTGTTATGAAGATGCGATGACCCACCAGATCGACAGTGCAAAAGATCGGGGCGGCGAAGGCGACCTTGAGGCGTTACTCAATGCTGGTGAAACGTGGACTGTGTCGTGATAGCGGTCAGCGGTCGGGATTTTGAGCAGGATAGCGGTAGAACTTCTAACCAAGGTGGGTGCGGTTTGAAACTGCGTCTATAAAATTGAGGGGAAAACACGTATGAAGATTTACATTTTAACCGACTTAGAAGGCGTTGCGATGGTATCCCGCTTCAGTCAAACCCGTGAAGAAGGCCCCCTGAAACAGGCAGCCATGAAACTATTGACGCAGGAAGTCAATGCTGCTGTTGATGGTATTCTGGATGTGGATGCGAATGCAGAAGTTGTCGTCTGGGATGGACACGGGACTGGAGGGATTGATGCCCTTGCGTTTCATCCGAAGGCGAAGCTTATTGCGCGGGGCCCGATTCGTCCACCCTACTATCTTGATGAGGGGTACGATGCCCTCTTTTTCGTGGGGCAGCACGCCATGGCGGGAACACCCAACGCTCCGTTAAGTCATACGTATTCTTCGTTGTCCATTGAATACTACAAGCTCAATGGGAAAATGATCGGGGAATTCGGATGTCGTGCAGCACTGGCAGGCACTTTTGATGTACCAACGGTTTTCATCTCTGGCGACGATAAGGCGATTGTGGAAGCGAAGCAACTTATTCCCGGTATTTACGGTGTTGAAACCAAACAAGGTCTCGGACAGGAGCTGGCGTTACATCTATCCCCGCAACGGTCGCGCGAACTGATTCGAGAAACTGCCGCAACTGCTTGCCGAAATATTACTGAGATCCCACCCTTTAAAATCGACCCACCTTATGAGTTTGAAGTCCGGGTGCTGGAAGGCAAATCAATTGACAGGTATCTGGAACGCGGTGCCGAGAAAATTGATAACCGCACGGTTCGCTGGCAGAGCGATGACCTATGTGCGTTGTCTATTTAACCCGAGTTGCTACCTAACAGGTGCTGTAGTCCCATGCAAATCAACGTCCAAACCCGGAATTTCACACGCTTTGAAATCCAAGGAAACGTCATCGGAGAAGATGCCCTCGTGCTAAAAACGATGCTCGATCAACACATCGAAGCACTCGAAAAGCAGGAGGCAACGCCGTTGCTCGTTTTTGATATGGCGAACGCCAAAACGATGGATAGTGCAGGCTTAGGGGTCCTCATCACGACCAGCACCCAGATCCGTCAAATGGGTGGACAGACAGTTCTGCTCAACGTCAACAGAAGCATCAGACGCATGTTGATCCGGACAAACCTCACATCGCTGTTCGATTTTCCGAAGAGCCTTGCCGACGCGCTGACCAGTTCACTTTAACCTTTATGTGCCTATTCCTTATATTCCGTCCTATCCGTATTCCCCCCATATTTCAGTGCATAAATTAATAGGTTCGACATAAACCGATAGACATCCGTAGAGCGCCGGAGACGCAACATCGTACGGCTCTCAATTTCCGCAGTCTCCATTGCACACATATAGTCCTTACGGTTATAAACAACCGCTAACCGATCATCAATCGTAATCCCTTTCTGATAAGGGAACTGTGTCGGTTGTGCATTGTTCTCATTTCCCCAGAACACATCGCCACCC
>JAJECD010000151.1 GCA_022822215.1 Candidatus Poribacteria bacterium
AATCCAACCCGGAGACATCATTCACGTAATAGTTAGTTAATGCCCCCTAAGCCGAAGCCACTTCCTTCTGGCACAGGAGGTTTTTGAGAAGTCCTGCTCTATCGAAAAAATGTGACTTCTCAATTTTTTTAAACCGCCCCGCGAAAAATCCTCCTCTTTAGGTTAAAACCCAATTGGGAACTTTCTATGCGATACGATCTATCAACGCACACCAACCTAACAGATGAAGAACTCATTCGGCTTGCACAAGTCGGTGATGAGGCTGCATTTACAGAACTGATGTCGCGTTATAGTCCCCGCATCTGGAAAGTCGTTATCGCAAATTCGAGACAACGCCGCGACGCTGAAGAAATCCTTATGGACATCTGGAGAGCCGTCTGGGAAAACATCAGCCAACTCCGGCGCGTCGAAAGTTTTGGTGGATGGTTGCATCGCATTGCGGACAACGCTTGTAAGCGGTACTATACGCCTGCACGCCACGCAAGCGGCGAAATTCCGTCCAGTTCTGCCGAGCTAACCCATCGCATTGATCAGAACGCGGTGGGATATTTTCGAGAAATCGAACGCCTCGAAGACATAAAAGAAGCAGTGCATCACCTTCCAGATAAAGTGCGTCGTGTCGCGGTGCTATACTATCTGGAATCGTGGAGTATCAAAGAGATCCACGCTGAACTCGGATTAGCGATAGGGACAATTAAAACAAGGTTAAGACAGACACGCGAACTCCTACGTAAGGCGTTCGGTGTCGAATCTGAAAGAGGGAGAACTATGTCATCTAAACGTGAAGAATCCAAGCGTCTCCACCCCAAAATCAAGGTAGTGGGTGTCGGTAGTGCGGGCGGCAACGCCGTCAAATGGATGATTGAATCTGGTTTGACAGATATTGAATTTTACGCAGTGAATATAGATCAGCAAGCACTTGACAAACACAATGACGCAACACCTGTGCTGATTGGTGCTAACACCACTCCAGGGTATTCTGGAGCGGATCCAGAGACAGGCAAAAAGGCGGCTGAAGAGGATCGGGAGGCCCTCCACGCCGTCGTTGCCGACGCCGACATCGTTTTTATTATCGCTGGTATGGGCGGTGGAACAGGCACAGGTGCTGCACCCCTGATTGCCGCTCTTGCGCAAGAGCAAGGGGCTTTAGCGGTAGGTGTTGTGACGTGTCCGTTCAATTTTGAAGGACAACGCCGTGCCCAAAAAGCAGAACAGGGACTGCAGGAACTTCGAGAAAAGGCTGATTCCGTCCATGTTGTACCAAATCAACGGTTGCTTGCTTCAATAGAAGATAAGCAAAAACTGAAAATACGCGAGGCGTTTCACTTGAGTGATGAAATGCTGCTGCGCGGCGTTGAAAGTATCTCGGAATTTTACGCCAGCACTGCGCGAAATTGACACTAACATCGGGACAGATAGACAGAGCGAAACCCAACAAACTAAAAAGTATCCAAAGTTGGGTTTCGCTCTCAATTTTTATTAAAACTTATACACTCCCCCGGTAGGTGCGGTTTCTAACCGCACCGAATCCTGTGAAAATAGGCGAAATTTGATCATTTTGCGTAAGTCCTATTTATAAAACGCGAGTTCAATTTAAAGGATTAGTAGCCTCTAAGGAAGCACATGAAAACAAATTTGTTAATAATTTTAGTCTCAATACTCACCATAAGTTTTCAACCAAGCGTTGCCTTAAGCGACACGACTGTAAAAAAAGAACTAATCGCCCTAAAAACAGAGCAGGCACCCATTATTGACAGCATCCTCGACGATACCTGCTGGCAAGATGCACCCAAAACTATCGGCTTCACCGATGAACGCACCGAAAAACCGGCGAAGAACCAATCAGTCGGTCGGGTCGTTTACACGGACACCGCCATCTATGTCGGACTTCATCTCTATGACGATATGCCGGATAAAATCGTTGCCCGCCAAACCAAAGACCAGACGCGCATCCGCGGGGAAGACTGGGTCTCCTTTAGTCTCGATCCGTTTCATACACACCAATTTTCTGACAGAAATTTCTTTATCGTAAATCCGCTCGGTACAAAATACGCACATCTTGCTACCGGACGCGCTGAGAAAAGCGAATGGATTGGGCTGTGGAAAGCCGCTGCACAGATTGTAGAAGATGGTTGGATCGTAGAGATGGAGATCCCGTGGCAGATGCTCGATTATCCTGACACAACCAAACCCGTTCAGATGGGTATTAACGTCGATAGATTCCAACAACGCACAGGCGAACGTTCTTGGTGGTGTAACCTGGGCGTTAACGAATTTCGGGAAAATGATGGCCATTGGATGGATGTGTTACCCCCACCAAGGAAGCGTGAATTCAAGTTGTTGCCCTATCTGATTGGGGGTATCAGTGAAACAGAAACCTCTGTAGGAGCGACCTCCCGGTCGCGAAGAGAATACACTGCCCGCGCCGGCGCGGACATCCGCTATGAGGTTACCCCGCAGTTGCGACTCATCGGCACAGCCAACCCTGATTTCGATAATATAGAACAAGCCGTAGAAGGTATCGACTTCTCCTACGGTGAACGTTTCGTAGCCGATCGGAGACCTTTCTTTTCGGAAGGCGGCAATGTCTATCGCCTCGGCAGTTTTTTCCATTCGCGACGAATAATGGATATGGATGGGGGGCTTAAAGTCTTTGGAAAGATTGGCAAAAAAACTTCGGTTGGCACCCTTGGCACGTATCACCGAAACAATCAAAACGTTATCCTCCAAGCTTCACAATCGCTCACAACAACATCCAATATCAGAGCGGCGTTCCTTTCAAATCATCACCGGGACACCGCAGCGAACAATGTAGGTTACTTGTCAGGTGATGCAAGATTTGGCAAGTTTTCAGCAAGGTCTGGATTCGCCCAAAGTTGGGCAGACGCATCGACCGGAAGGAACGGGTACACCAATATGATTTACCAAGGGCAACTCCTTCAGCCGTATTTATCCGTATTTTTTGCGGATTCAGATTTCGTCAACAGACTCGGATACCATCCATTTACAGGTTATCGCGGTGTAAGTTTAGGGAGTTATCTCCGTAACGAGTGGCGTGAAGGCTTCTTCCGTAGAGTATCCGCTTCTATCCAAAGTGAGATTTCTAATACTTCCGAAGGCGAGGTCTTCCGGCGTGATCTGTCCATATCGTCACTTATCCTAACGCATAGTGACTATGCACTTGCTGCTGGCTGGAGAGGCGGACAATTTGAAGAATTCACCGATAGTGTTTTCAGTGTTGGCTTACGTGCGCGTGCTTCTGACAGGTTCAATAACGTTGGTATTACCTACAATTGGGGTGAACAAGCAGGCGAGACAATTCATCGCATCAGTGGAAATCTAAATCTCCGCGCCTACGACTTCACCGCAGGAATCGCCTCACAAATCCAGTGGCATTTCAAGACACGTTATCAACAGATTCTAACGCTCACTTATGACTTCAGTCCCGCCCTCAGTCTTGGAAGCCGGTTAATATGGCAAGCAGAGGGTGTTAATATCTACTTCGCATTACGCCGTTCTGGCTATGCTGGCACCGATTTTTTCATTATCCTCGGAGATCCTAATGCTTCGGAATTCAAGCAGCGTTTCGTTGCCAAGGTGATCCGCGCATTTTAAACCGCAAAAGTTTATGAAAAAAATGCAACTGTTTTGGAACTTGTTTGTAGTAACGACAACTGACAAATTTTTTACTATCTTTTTTTCCTGAACGAGCTCTATATAAGCAAAAGGAGGAGAAATAATGCAACCTTTTGACATCTAAGGTGCGTCACTTAAATCAACGGATCAAAAAGAGAAATTTCAGCAAAATTGCCACTTGCAAATTCAAATGCAAGTCCTATTCTAATAAGGAGAAAAAAATGCGTTTCCTAATGATTAATCTACTCCTCGTCTGTTTGTTACTCTTCGGCATCGGTTACTTTGCTTTCGGTTGTGATGAGATTGTCGTGCCAGCTGAACCGGGCGATCCTTATACAGAGGAGGAACTTTGGGGAGCGTCTTTTGAAACATTCCACAGACTCCTCAAAACGGATGCGGACTTGGATTTGCGTTAAAAAGGCGGTTTTTTATAGACTTCGGGTTAAGTCAATGCATCCTTAAAGTGAACGTTTGAAGGGACTTCCTTAACAATCCCAATGCTTTAGCTTTGGGGTCATTCCGAGTTGTCTCGTGCCAAATCGAAAAAAGACTTGACATTTTAAGCAAATTATGGTTTAATAAATGTATCACGTTGGCAAGCATGACAAGCATAGTCGCAAGGCTATGTGCTTGCCACCCACTTGTCAGGGGATAAAAGCG
>JAJECD010000341.1 GCA_022822215.1 Candidatus Poribacteria bacterium
TGAACCGTTCCCGTAAACGCCAGCGCGCAGTGCGGGCGTTGCTTTTTGCCGGTATTGTCCATCTGAGTTTTGCCATCATCTTTATGTTCTCCTTCTACGCGGACCGGCAAATCGGTAATGAAGACGCACTGGCGGTGGAGCTTATCACTCCCAAAGACTTTCGAGAACAGCGGCGTACCCTCAAACCACCGCCCCCGAAGACAATTCTCATTCCCAAGCAGACAGACGATTCCACTGACGCAAACCAACGGCATTTAGATTTACTCGCCTCTGCCAATTTAATGGATGAGACAATTCGCCGGTCAGAGGAAGCACTGCTCAACAGCGCGACGAAATCCACATCGGACACTGAAACAACGCTCCCAGATGTAACGACCGATGCCGAACCCTACAATAGCCGCGCAACACCGATTGCTGAATCGGTAGACAGTCCTTTCCATACGACACCGGGAGCGGGCATAGATAGCCTACGGCAACGCGTCAAAGGAGACGGCGGCAATGGATTCCACAGGCTGGAATCTACAGGTGTCTCTGAAATCGGGACCATCGGGGACGGAGACGGTGGGGACACTGGCGAAGGCAGCGGTAAGGGTCCCGGCAATCCGTTCGCCAAAGCACTCAAAAACATTGCTGACCATATCATCGGCACCCGAGAATTGGACAAAGTGAACGTCGTGTTCGTACTCGACACCAGTGCAAGCATGCGGGATAACATCCAAGAAGTCGCCGCAAACCTTTACGCCATGACCGATGCATTCGATTTCATCAACTTGGAGTATCACCTCGGCATGTCCGAATTCAGTGTACGGCGCGAAGGGCAAAGACTCGAAATCCGTTCCCTGTTACCCGAGGTCAGCATGCTCCGCAGACGGATGCAAAAGGTATCTCTCAGTGGCACTGAACATGCGCTTGATGCTCTCACAGACACGCCGCACTATATCGACTTCCACGCCGATGCGGATAAATACATCGTTCTCGTAACAGACGAACCGGCATCAACGCACCTGAGAAAGGCAGACGCCTATACAACAATGCGGCAGAAGGTTATCGAGCTGTATCAACTCGAGGATATCCACGTCAACGTCCTCGGACACCCAGAACCGTTCCAACAAGAGTTAGCAGAGATGACTGGCGGATTGTGGCAGCGGATTCCCGGAGATGTCAACAACGCCACCACGCTGCCGAGTTCTCGTGTCGCCAACGAAGGATTTATGAAGGTGTTTCGAGACATCGCTACGGATCTACGCCGCAATAGCGGTAAACTGCTATTCAGCATGGAATCTCAGTTTGAAGTCTTTCTCGAAGACGGTGATGTACCGATGAAGAAACTACAGCGTGAATTCCGAGAAAACGGTGCCCGTTTAGCCGGTATTGATAACCTGTTCGGGAGTGCGACGGTCTGGGAGAAACAGAAGGGCGACTTATGGGTCATTACCGACTATACAAACGGGCGGATCTATACGATTCGGAAAGAGGGGAATAAATTGAACGTTTATTCCGGTATCTACCCCGAAAGTTGGAACGCCTCTACAAACCTCACGGCTATGACGCAAAAACGGGGGAGCAGATGGCTCATGAACGACAGGAATCGGCGGCGTATGTTCACCATCCGTAGTGAAGATAACCGACTGAACATCTACGACGGCGCAGCACTCAGCGCGTCGCCTGATAAGGCAGTGAAGGGATACGAACCGGCTGTGGATATCGTCGTTATGCTCGATTACAGTCGGAGTATGGGCGGTAAGTCTCAAGCGATTATGCTCGGTTTAAGCACGCTGCTCGGTAGATTAGATATTCTTCCGATTAACTACCGTATCGGACTTATCCGATTTGCTGAAGCGAAAGACGCAATCAAGGTCATCAACGGCGCCGTCGTCACACAGATGCCCCTCAACGAGGCGATGTTGGAAAGTTACATGGAAGACCCATTTGGCGGTGATGAACACCTCATTGACGCAATTGTGGAGGGTGTCCCGAAAGTGAAATTCAGCCCGTATGCCAGCAGATTTCTGCTGATTCTGACAGACGAACCGACAACGGGAAAATATCCACCCGAAGACGCGCTTAACCTATGCCTATCGTCAGGTATCCGTGCGTATGTTATCGGGCATCCGGGTCCCACAGATTTTCAGAAGACCCTCGTTGAAAAAACGGGCGGACGCTTTTTTACAATGCCGAAACATTTAAATAAGGCATATCCAAACCAATAAACAAAAAGGAGATACTATGGCAACAACTTCCACAAGCACACAACAACACAGAGAAATGGCAACCGAAGAGGGACCCGTTGCCGTCGCGATTGTCACCGTGAGCGACACGCGCACCCCAGAAACAGATAAAAACGCAGTATTCCTACGCCAGCAACTCGCCGCAGAGGGGAACAGCGTCGCTGCCTATCAAATCATCAAAGACGAACCCGACCAAGTGGCATCGGTATTGGATAAAATGGCGGAAAGCGAGGCACAGGTTATCCTCTTCAACGGCGGCACGGGTATCGCACCACGCGACACGACCTTTGATATTCTCAATCGTAAGTTGGAAAAGACGCTCCCCGGATTTGGGGAACTTTTTCGGATGTTCAGTTATGATCAGGTCGGCGCAGCGGCGATGCTATCACGAGCGACCGCTGGGGTCTACCGCGGAAAAGTGGTCATCTCCACGCCGGGGTCAACCGCTGCGGTGCAATTGGCATGGGAAAAATTGATTGGACCGGAGTTACAGCATCTGGCATGGGAAGTCGGCCGCTAACCCACTTCTCACCAACCACGGTAGGCGAGGTTTTGCAGCGTACACGCTCAAATGCGACGTGCATTCCTAACCTCGCCAGTCCTCCCTAACAAACTACCGAAGTCCAACAATCCCACCACTGATAGCCGACTGCTGACAGCCGATAACCATTCACAACACCTCACGCGTAAACGTATAAACACCCCGCAACCACGACCCATAATAAATCCCATTCGCGTAAAAAAAATAGAGCAGCTTCAACCCGATAATCCCAATCAAACAGGCAAACAGGATTACCAACAGCCCGTAATCCCACACCCCCATTTTCAAGGTCCGCAGTGAAGTGCGTTCCGCCGCCGTCGCCGCCGAAAACCCGCGACTCTCAACGGATTCGCTGAGATGCGTCGCATGCCGGATATTCCCCGCCAAGATTGGACGAAAACTATTCAGCACCCCGCGACACGTGGTGAGCAGATTGAGCCGAAAATACCGAAACCCTCTCAACCGTTGCGAGCGGAGAACTGTCGCTGCTTCATTCGCGATAACCGGAATGAAATGCAGTGCCGTTGTCACCATGAACGCGAGTGTCGATGGCACGCGTAACTGCGTCAGTGCAAGGAGCAGATCGCGGGGTTGTGTCGTCCAGACGATAAAACATCCGATAACCAGCGTCGTGTTGAAACGCAGAGATTGAACAATCCCGTGAAACAAGCCTTCCCGATAGACGCGGATGCCACCCGTCATCTTCCCGATGAGCGGTAGATCGGCAGGCACGAGTGTGAATAGCGCAGTCCGCGGAAACTCGTTATAGAAAATTGCTTGACTGTAGATTAAACCCCATGTTGTGAAAAAGAGGAAGGTACAGAGCAGTCCAATCTGCCGCCACGTCGGCATCGACAACGCAATCAGCGTGAGGGCACCGAGAAAACAGATGAACAGTGCCGTCGGACTATCCAGTAAGATAACGAGACAGCCAGCGATGAGCATCATCAGGATTTTTGTACGGGGTTCGAGTATAGTATTGCGCATGACTTTATTTTTTCTTTAAACCTTCCAGAAAAGTATAGCAGGTTTGTGTCACATTTGCCAATCAATTACCTCTTTTTCGTTGACCTTATTTGCCTTGATTTGTAGCTTAAGTATAGCATATATTTTCTGTTCTGAAAAAGCATGCCTTTAATCCCATAATCCCAGAGCCATTCAATTGTCGATTTTTTTGAGCGTTTTCGCGGCATCGTCGCGAGCACAGCTCGCTCCTACAGCGAAGAGGACTTGGGCAGAATATCAAAGTTCTTGAAGAATTGAATGCTTCTGCCCATAACCCTGATTCAGAGAAAAAAACGAACCTTTTTTTATAGAATCTGACTAACGTAACGAATACAGCAATTGAACGCTAAAATAGTGTAAAAAATTAAAACGCAAGTGTTTGAGAAAATAAAGAGGAGAAACGTATAATGAGAACCCAGATTCGTATGGAAAACGGCATCGCAATTTTGGAACCCAATGGAAAGATAGTAGGCACCTCAGTAACAGAATTACGAGAAGTGATTTCACCACAGATAGAGACTGTCGATACGCCCCGCATCCTCATCAACTTCAAGAAAGTCAACAAGATTGACGGTTCAGGACTCTTTACCCTGATGGAGGCACGCGCCAGAGCATCACGAAAACAGGGACGTATTGGGGTCATCAATGTCGGGAAACACATTAAAGACTTGGTGGCTGTAAGTCGGATCGTGAGTCTGTTTGAACACTTCGACAATGAAGACGCTGCGGTTTCGGCATTAGCAGCATAACATCCAAAGCTTAGTGAAATGTCAAAGGGGACTGGTTCAACCAGTCCCCTTTTCTTTTTTTAAACCTTTAATATCACTGATTCGTCTATTTACGGCAAATATATAATGCGTAGTGCTTAATCAGAAACCCTTCTGCTTAGGTTACGCACAATTTTGTAACCCGACACCACTTTTTACGTTACGATTTTCAAAAACAAGATACGACTTGCTCGGAGGATACGGGAATGTCAAAATTGACGGGTCCGGGAGCCTTAAGACGGATACGCGTGAAAAGGACTGCCCTCTACAGTGCAATGGGACGCAGACACAGGACCATCCGTAATAGAAGAGGTCTATCGTCGAAAAGTCCCCGGCATCATAGTGTTGTAGGGCTGCTATGGTATACCATCAACACCCGCAAAAAACGGAAGTGGTCTTGACAGTCACCTCAATCTGTGATAAACTTCGGCGTATGTGAACAACTCTCACAAAAAACCTTACAACGAAGGAGACTATCAATGGCTAAAATCAAAGTCTTAATTGCGAGTGGAATCAGCGAAGAGGTAGCAGCTATGCTGGCGGCTGCTCCGTCGGAGATGGAAATAGATTTTTTGCCCGACGGTGCGAAACTGAATGATCATATTTCAGATGCTGAAATTCTCTACGGTGTGGTGTCAGAGGATGCCCTACCCCATGCGAAATCGCTTCAGTGGGTCATGCAGCCATTCGTGGGGGTGGAAAGGTCAATGTATCCCGCCTTCAAAGAGAGCCCCATCACACTGATAAACAGCAAGCGTTTGTATGGACCGCAGCTTGCTGAGCACGCCTTCGCGTTGTTACTTTCTCTAACACGTGGCATCAACACACAACTCGACCTGATGCGAGAAAAAGAGTGGAAGTGGCTCCCGTGCGTTGAAGTGTCTGGCATGACAATGGGAATCCTCGGACTCGGTGGTATCGGGAGAGCAGTCGCTCAACGTGCCAAAGCGTTCGATTTTGAAGTGATTGCCGTAGACCCGGAACCGATGGAAAAACCCGACACCGTTGACGAATTAGGACAACTCGATCAGTTACACGAATTTCTCTCCCGTTCCGAAGTGCTGACGGTCTGTTGCCCAATCACACCGCAAACCCACAAGCTCCTATCGCATGCTGAATTCGATGCCTTGCCTGAGGGCTGCTACTTCATCAACGTCAGTCGCGGCAAGGTAGTTGACGAGGATGCCTTGGTCGCTGCATTAAAAAGCGGAAAAGTGGCAGGCGCAGGATTGGATGTTACCTATACCGAACCGTGTCCACAAGACAATCCACTCTGGACGCTCCCGAACGTGATTCTAACGTCCCATACCGCCGGTGCATCGCAGAACATCGCCAAACGCGCAATGGAGACGTTCCTTGATAACATGCATCGTTATGTGAATGGTGAACCGCTAATCAACGTTGTAGATAAAGAAAAGGGATATTAATCTTCTATTGCCAACGCGGTTAATGCATCCGTATCAATCTCAACACCAATTCCGGGCACATCATCAAGCACGAAAGCCCCGTCCTCAATCGTCGGTTTTCGTGTGGTGATCTGCCCCTTCATCTCATAAGCACCCGGAGAATGCTCCATAATCAGGAAGTTCGGAATCGTTGCGGAAAATTGAACGGTCGCAGCAACCGACAAAATACCACCGCCACCGATATGCGGTGTCACCGGAATGTTATAGGTATCGGCAAGGCTTGCGATACGTTTGCCTTCCGTGAGTCCTGTGCGCCCAATATCAGGCATCGTAATGTCGCAGGCGCGCCGTTCAAACACCTCCCGTAACTCATAGCGCGTGCGCGTCCACTCACCGATCGCGACCGACATATCCAACGCCGCTGCCAATGCCGCTTGCCCAGGGATGTCTTCAGGTGCCGTTGGCGATTCTAACCACATTACATCCAACGCCTCAAGCCCGCGTCCGAGCATAATCGCCTCTGGGACGCTGTATTGGGTATGGAGATCAACCATCAATTTGATTTTTGGACCGACCTGCTCGCGGACCGCTGCAACAATCTCCAAAATCTCGGCGCGCCCGTGCGTTGCGTGAATCTTCAACCCGCCATAACCCTCTGAAACATGCGCCGCGGCTTGGGATACCGCTGCCGCTGGTGTGGTACCTCCGATCCCAGCATACAAAGGAATCCTATCCCGATACCGACCGCCGAGGACTTTGTGGACAGGTTTACCAGATGATTGCCCGATGATGTCCCACAACGCAATATCACAGCCAGCGAGCGCATCAATAAAGAAGCCCGTATAGTGTCCACGTTCCCGCATGGAGGTAAACATACGTTGCCAAAGATATTCCACATCAAACGGGTCTTTCCCAATCAGTATCGGACGACATAACTCTTCGACAATTGTTTTCGAGGTGCGAGGTGAGACGGGACTCTGTGCTTCGCCGTAGCCGACGATCCCGTCTGACGTGGTAATTCGGACAACCGTCGTTTCATGGTGGCGTGAATAGATGGAACGCCACCCTTCAGGTGCCACGGAATAATGCGGTTCCTGCTGTGCTGATGATCTCTCGGTTTGAAATCGGAGTGCAAACGCTTCAACGTGTGTAATTTCCATATTCAATACCTATCTCACGGATTTTCTTGAACTTTTGTCTAAATAAACGTAAAATATAAAAAGATGGTTCATTTTTCCCAACGAACACGCCAATCCTCTTTCGCGGATCCTCCAGTTACCCAGTAGACCCTGATTATGTCTTCATTACATCCATCTACGGACACACCAAAACGTGAAAAAATTACCGTCCGTACCATCCTTATATCCCTGCTTCTTTTACCTTTCATCTACAAATGGCATATCGAATGTGAGGCACTTCGGTACACCTTCCCGACACTGATGGCACCCTTCTACAGTGTTGTATTCACGCTCTTAGTCATTGCGACAATCAACCTCGTTTTAAAAAAATATGTAGCCAAGCACGCCCTAACAGGTGGAGAACTCATTAGCCTCTATGTGCTGATGTCCATAACACTGCTGTTTATGTCTTACGACATGTTCCTCCCGCTCGTCTCAATTATTGTCCACGCCTTCTATTTCGGCACACCCGAAAACGAATGGCGCGAACTGTTTTGGCGTTACCTACCAGATTGGCTGACCATCAACGATCCAAGCGTGCTTCGTGCCTTCTATCTCGGGGACGCACCATTCTTTGAAACTCATTACTTACTGAAATGGGCGATCCCGACGTTCTGGTGGTGCCTCTTCACTTTCGCACTTATCTTCGTGATGCAGTGTATCAACGTTATTCTCCGAAAGCAGTGGACAGAGCAGGAAAGGCTCGTGTATCCGATCGTTGAACTCCCGTACCAACTCGCCTACAATACAAACCGATTCCTTCGGAGTCGGGCGATGTGGTGGGGTTTTGGTATTGCATCAATCATCAGTCTTTTCAACGGACTCAACATCTTTTTTCCTTCGATTCCAGCGTTCCCAAATAAGCACATACCGCTCAACGCGTTATTCACCGAAAAACCGTGGACGGCTCTCCTCCGCGGCGGAGATGCAATCATTATCTACCCATTCGCAGTCGGTCTCGGCTTCCTCATGCCACTGGAGCTCCTTACATCTTGTCTCCTCTTTTTTTTCCTCTATAAAGTGCAATATTTCATCGCGATCCTAACAGGGCTGGAAAATGTCCCCGGTTTTCCTTATCCGTACGAACAGAACATCGGCGCGTATATTGGTATCTGTGCGGTTGCACTTTGGGGTACACGTCGACATATCTGGCGAGCATTTCGCACGGCATTTATACAAAGGGGGACAACCGACACCGCAGAGCCGATGCGATATAGAAGCGCGTTTTTGGGTCTCGTTTTCGGTGGAATATTTATCATCGGATTCGCGATGCGCGGTGGGATGGCGATGTGGATTGCGATCCTATTTTTTGCAGCACATTTCGCAACGATTGCGATCCCACTCACGCGCATCCGAGCACAAATCGGATTCCCAATTCATTCAACGACCTTCATCGGTCCACATCATAGCCTCGTCAGCATACTCGGCACGCGGCGCATCAAGGCACAAAATTTGACATGGTTCGCACTCTTTTTCTGGTTTAACCGAGACAACCGGAGTCATCCAATGCCATATCAACTTGAGGCATTCAAACTCGCCGAACGCGGCAACCTCGATGTAAAAGGTCTGTCCCGTCTTATGCTGACCCTGACAGTCATCGCAATGCCGTTGTGTATTTTTATGTTAGTAGACACGTTCTTCAACCTCGGCGTTAATACCGGTAAGGTGGGCGGACAGATTAATAGTTTCGGTGGACGTGCGTTTCGCTTCCTGGAGGGTTGGCTCGCTTCACCGCAAGACCCAAATAGCGGTCATATCGCCGCGATAACGCTCGGTTTTTCTCTAACACTCCTACTCTCAGCTATACGGAGTCGGCTGTTTTGGTGGCCGATTCACCCGCTCGGTTACGGGGTATCCTTCCATCTCCATCTCTTTTGGGCAGCGTTTATTATTAGCGCGCTCGCCAAATGGAGCGTCCTCAAATATGGTGGGCTCGGACTCTATCGGAAAACAGTTCCGCTCTTTCTCGGATTGGCGTTGGGGGATTTCGTGATGGGAAGTTTCTGGAATATTTTAAGCATCATCCTCGATAGACCGACATATACATTTTATTATTGAAGGGTTGTTAACTGTCAGTTGTTGGTTGTCAGTAGAAAAACCGATAACCGACAACCAATAAAACTTGACTGCACCAAGCGTATATGCTACGCTATTCTCAGGAAACAAACATTCTATACCTCCTTGAAAGGGGCAGTTAATGGAACAGTGGATTACAGATCTTATTAATGGATTACCCAACCTCGCACTCTTTGCAATAATCGCAGTGACGCTTTACACACTCGGCAAAGGCGCAGATTGGCTCGTCGACGAAGCCGTTATTCTCTCGACCCGATGGGGTTTGGGGAAAGCCGTCATCGGTGCAACAATCGTAAGCATCGGGACAACAACACCAGAGGCGGCGGTCTCTGTCATCTCGGCATTACAAGGAAAACCGGGACTTGCGCTCGGCAACGCAGTCGGTTCAATTATATGCGACACAGGACTTATTCTGGGATTGGCATCTCTCATGGCTCCGTTACCCCTCAATCGCCAATTGGCTTCACGGTTGTCAAACGTCCAAGTAGGTGCCGGTATCCTGCTGGTTCTCGGCTGCTTTCCGTGGACATCCCCAGCGAAAGTTTTTACGCAAGGCGGCACTTTACTACAACCTATAGGTTGGGTCTTCGTAGTACTTCTGGCGTTATACATCTATCAGTCTATCCGGTGGGCAAGTGCCGCTGGCGCGAACCCTGATAATGTAGAGGAAACAGATGCAGAAGAGGCGGGGGCATTCGGAACGCTCCTTAAACTCATCGGGTCAATTGCTATCGTGGTCCTTTCTGCCCAGATTCTAATTCCGACTGTGATCGTGATAGCAGACAGGATAGACATCCCGGAACACATCATCTCAGCCACGCTCGTTGCGTTCGGAACATCGTTACCAGAGCTTGTTACAGCAATAACAGCCGTCAGACGTGGGCACGGTGAATTGGCGGTCGGAAACATTATCGGTGCGGATATTCTCAATGTCCTCTTTGTCGCTGGTGTTTCCGCCTCGGCAACGCCAGGCGGTTTGCAAGCAGACGGACAATTCTTCCAGTTCCTTTTCCCTGCAATGCTGTTCATCCTCATCGTTTTCCGGTGTGGTATTTTCGTCTCAGGCGACCAGTTGAAACGTCCCTTTGGCGTAGTGTTGGTTGCGACATGGCTTTTGGTAACCATTTTGAGTTACGTCCTCTCGATTGAGATGCATTAGCGGCAGTCGACGATCAGCCGTCAGTGATTAGCAGTTATTCGGTGGATTCGGAATTGCAATTCTTGACAAATTTGTGATATTATGTGAAAGTATAACCTCAAGTTTCGACATAAGTTCCAGAAAACGCAAAGGAGGCATCACAATGGATAACAATCAAGCATCGACGGAAGTTTATCGAGCACCGGCTTTTGCTGATTTTAAACCTGAACTCTCAGCACCCGGACCGACCCCTGAAAGGTTAGAGCACTTGAGGGAACACGGTTTCGTCATTATCAACGATTTTGTTGACAATCCATGGATTTCAACCCTACGGGAAGCGGGGCGCCGGGTTACGCAAGCGTGCGCGCCTGAGAACGTCTACGATGTCATCGACTGTTCAAAGGGATATGTGCACCGTGCAGGTGAAAATGAACCTTGGGCAATCCGAGGCATAATCCATCCGGCATTTAAAGAACCCGCTTTCGCTGAATTTTATGGATCCCCAGATTTCACAGGTTTCGTCGAATCCTGGACGGGCGCAAAGCCTGAAGACCTCGTGATGACGAACATACTCCTCTGGTGTAACCCCCGTAAGAAAGAGAACAGACTTGGGTGGCATCGGGATACCACCTGGTGGGGCACAGGGAAAAGTTACCACTCACAAGAAGCCGACCGTGGAGAGGGACCCGAAGCCTATTCCGAGGAAGTCGAACGGATCCGCTGGAAAGAAATTCAGGAAAATAACGAGAAGTCCATTACCGAACGCAACGGTGTGAGCATGTTCCTCGCATTGGCAGACGACGAATGCCACGAACTCTTTCCGGGCACTCACAGACGATGGCGAACACCCCTGGAACACGACGTACTCCTGCCGAAATCCATGAAAGACCAAGGTGTGCCCTATACACCAAGTTGGAACGGTAAGGACCCCTTGCCCGGGCAAGTCGCCATCCGCCTCAAACCGGGACAAGCCCTCATCCGTAATGGTGTGACGATCCATACCGGACACTGTGTGCCTGAACGTGAGCGCAACACCTTAGCAATCGGATGGTCGAAGTGGGGCGGCCCCTCTGACGAAGAACCGGCGGTCTCCGACGCACGATTCGCATGGATGCTGGATCCCGCCGTCAGGGACGCGATGCCGCACGAATGGATGAAGACAGCATGGGACCGTTGGGCGGCAAGATATAAACTCGGCGATACGCTTGAGGATCGCTACGCCGGTTTTGATATTCAGCAAATCAAATCGGGGAAAGTCGCCGGATGGCGCACCGAGTTGGAACGCCAAGCCGCCGCTGCAGGCGATAAGTGGGAACGCTACCAGAAATTAGCCTAAATGGGTTAGTGGTGGTTGGTTATTGGTTTTTAGTGAGCTTGTATCATAAACTGTTAGTTTGTAACGCTGGCGAGGTTTTGCGGCGTACTCGCCTAAATGCGACGTGCATTCATAACCTCGCCAGTCCACATTACGCCGGTGGTGCGACGAGACGGACAAACGAGCGAGAAACCTCGTCCAACGCTTCTCGAATCGCCGAATCGAGTTCCCAACCGACACCACCAAGTGTATCGTCCAGTTGTTCGATTGTGTCGCTGCCACTGATGGCGATAGTGACTTCTGGATGTGAAAGCACCCACGCCACGGCGAGTTGTGCTGGCGTTTTGCCCAACTCGGCTGCCAACCGCTTAAGCGTTGAAACCACCTGTCCAGTTGCCCCGCTCATCCGCTGGGAAAACTCATCTTGGCGTTTTGCCCATAAAGTACCAGCCGGTGGTGGTTCATCAGGAGAATAGATACCACTCAACAAACCGACGGCTAACGGACTATAACACATGACCCCTAACCCTTCCTCGCGGACCAGCCCGAACATCTCTGTTTCCAAATCCCGATTCAGAAGATTATACATGTTCTGGATGCACATATAAGGCGTTGCGTTGATACTATCGGCGATCCAGAGCGCTTTACACGCCTGCCACGCCTGATGATTACAGCAACCGATATAACGCGTCTTACCCGCACGTACCAGATCGTCCAATGCCCGAATCGTCTCTTCCTGTGGCGTTGTCTCATCATAGGCATGAATGAGATAGACATCAATATGGTCGGTATTGAGTCGTTTCAAAGAACGCTCGACCTCACGCATGATATGGTAGCGCGACAGCCCCGCATCGTTCGGACCCGTTCCCATCTGACTGAAAACCTTTGACGTAATCACCACATCATCACGTTTTCCCTGAATCGCCTTACCGAGGATCTCCTCAGAGCGACCCACGTTGGCGCGATCGTCCATCAGTCCATAGATGTTGGCGCAATCAATGAGGTTGATACCCGAATCAATAGCGTGTTCAATTAGTCTTTGGGCGGCATCGGCGTCGCCTTGTCCTCTGAGTCCTAAGCCTAACGCAAGTGGACTCACTTTAACCCCTGCTTTTCCAAAATTGACATACTCCATAGTGGACTTCCCTTTCTACAATCCCCTCAACAGTGCAAACAAGGCAATTATCGCGGAGATAATCGCGGTCCCGACGGCTACACGACTCCATAAAGTCGCACCCGCTTCTAACTTTCCCTCCATTTTCCCCCGGATCCAACCGACACTTTGCTCCAAAAGCCCCATACGAGTTTCAAGAGATTCAAACTTCTGCTCAAATTTCTGTTCCAGCCGGTCAGTTTTTTGCTCTAATCGTTCTAAGGCAGATAGTACACGTTCTCGAAAATCTTGATCTGACATCAGAAACCCCTCCTTTTCTATCAGTATAGCATGTACAGTAGGAACGAAGCAAGTCCGCTTTTTATGAGAATGAATGCTGTCCTGCCGCTTTTCCCCTTAAGGCACTCACGACCCGGTGCATATCTTTTGGCATCGGTGCCGAAAAGGTCAAGGTTTCGCCTGTCGCGGGATGCAGAAATCCGAGCAGGCGTGCGTGTAAGGCTTGTCGTTTAAGCTGTGTGAGTGCCTGTCTTAATTCAACCGTGTCAGCATCGTTTAAGGCACGCTGCTCACCGCCATAAATTGCGTCCCCTGCTACCGGATGACCAATGCTTTGCAGATGGACACGAATCTGATGGAGCCGTCCGGTTTCTAACGTGAGCTGCACAAGCGCGAACTTCGGATACGCTTCTAAAACTTCATAGTGCGTGACGGCATGTCGTCCGCCTGTTTCAACCGTTGTCATCCGTCTTCGGTCCCGCCGACTCCGAGCAATTTGGGCATCTATTGTGCCAGCAGTCTCAGCAGGCGTTCCACAGACAACAGCGACGTACTGACGGGTAATGCTATGCTTCTCAAATTGAACGGCGAGTCCGCGATGCACGACATCCGTTTTCGCAACAACCAGAATCCCTGAGGTATCCTTGTCCAACCTATGAACAATCCCCGGTCTTTCCACGCCGCCGATACCGGACAAATCTGCACGACAGTGGGCGAGGAGTGCATTGACAAGCGTACCAACGTTCACTCCATTTGCCGGATGAACAAGCATCCCTGCGGGTTTGTTCAAGACAATCAAGTGGCTATCCTCGTGAAGGATATCAAGAACGACCTTCTCAGGCTGTAGCGTATCCAGCGGGCGCGGTGCAGGAAACGTCAAACAGACCCGATCGCCGTACTGAAGTTGATAACTCGGTTGTTTGGCGATTTTGTCGTTGACGGTGGCTTCACCGGCGCGAATCAGTTTCTGGAGATAGGTGCGAGATACACCTTCGGTTTTACGGATTAGAAACCGGTCCAAACGAGTGCCGTCCTGATCTTCTGGGACATGGTAATCTCGTGTCTGGTTTGTCAATTTCTGCTATGCCTCGCGATGTCTCGCCGAACTCCCACCTACATCAAGTATTCGCGCGCGCGGAAGATTCTAACAGCGAAGTACAGGAGCACTATCGTCAACAAACAAATAACCAAAAGTGCTACCCATACAGACGGCGGTGAACTCCCTAAGAACGCATTAAGTTGGCTGCGCGGCAGTTTGTAACTCGGAAATAGAACAAAAAGGTAGTGTGATATAGACAACCGCTTGATTCCTACCGTCATCAGTGGACTTGATGCAATCCTTTCCCACCCCATCACGAAGACTAATCCCCAGAGGACCGGATTCTTAAATCTTGCTGCAAAAACCGCCGCAAGTGCGCCATAAACCAACAACGCCAAGGTCAACGATGCTGTGTAGCGCAGGCTCATCCCAAACTGAAAGAACACACTCTTGTCGAGTCTTGGGTGTGTTACCATAACGCTTGTCAGGATTAGGTGTGATACAGCAACGAGAGCAACCGTCCCGAAGAGGTAGGCTACGAACTTACTCAGGAGAATTGCCGGTTTACGGAGTGGACGCATTTGAAGATACGTCAAACCTTTGCCATCAATCTCATCGGAGATGATTGCAGTCCCATAAAAAATCGCCAATAGATTCACTAAGAGTCCGTACAAAATCAGTGTCGTTTGTGGAATGAACCGATTCACCATTCCACCGCCTCGCACGATAAATCGAAATACGAGGGCAATGACAATCGGTAGGAGACACCCGAGCAGAATTAACACGGTTCGGCGACTCCAGAACATCTGGCGGAACGTGACCTTAAAGAGCGCAAAATAGGCAGGAAAAGATCTGGAATTGATAGTCATGGACAACCTTTTAGTCGGTGAGAATCTCAGATAATAGTAGCATTAATTTCTGAATTTAGCAAACCTTTTTGGATTATCGGTGGTCAGCAGCCAGAAGTCGGGATTCGGAAATCCCTCCTACAACAAGACTGAATTGCAAAATTAAATACAGATATGGTATGATACCCTATCAACATTCCAGATTCCCTATTGCACCACTTGGAGGATTAGAGATGAATCAGCAAGATTTCACTATCACCGATTCGGAAATTAATTTTTTCAAGACGTTCGGTTACCTCAGTTTCCCACAACTGATGGCAGACCGAATCACAGCGATTCAGGACGCTTTTGAAACCGTCTGGCAGGAGAGAGGCGGCGGTCATGACGGTAAACCGCATGAAGGGACTGCTCGTTCCTGTATCGTTCCGTTTATTGATCAACACGAAGAATTGTGCGCACTGCTGGACGATCCGAGGATCCTCGCTATTGCGAAGACGTTGCTCGGTGACGATTTCAACTATATGGGCAGCGACGGGAATTTCTATGTCGGCGATACAGGATGGCACTCGGACGGTGGACATAAACTCGAAGACCCGATGCACATAAAGATCGCATTCTATCTCGACCCACTGACGCGCGATACTGGAGCACTTCGCGTCATTCCCGGCAGCCACCTCTTCGGCGATAACTATGCAGATGGACTCTCAAAGCAGGTCGGAAAGAGCCAAGACCTCTGGGAAATACATGGACGAGATGTTCCAGCAGTGGCTTTTGAGACAACGCCGGGCGATTTGGTGTTGTTCAATCATAACACAAAGCACGCCGCTTTCGGTGGTGGCGTACGCCGCCGGATGTTCACGATGAATCTTTGTCAACGGTATCCTGATGACAAGTTAGACGCATTGCAAGCCTATATCGGTGGATCTGCACGGTTCTGGATTGATCGGAAGTATGGCGAA